>CAYOET010000082.1:0-20585 GCA_964402985.1 uncultured Bauldia sp.
CTGATCCCGCTGGCCGCGCTCGTGCTGCGCAGCGCCTCGCTCGGCCCGCTCGAGTTCTGGCAGCTCGTGACAAGCCCGCGAACCGTCAACGCGCTCCGCGTCAGCTTCGTGTGCTCGTTCATCGCAGCGAGCATCAACGTCGTCTTCGGCTTCATCATCGCCTGGGTCCTGGTGCGCTACCGCTTCCCCGGCCGCCGTTTCATCGACGCGGTCGTCGATCTGCCCTTCGCGCTCCCCACCGCCGTCGCCGGAATCGCCCTCACCGCCCTCTATTCGCGGAACGGCTGGATCGGCAGCCTCATCGAGCCGCACGGCATCAAGATCGCCTATACCCAGGCCGGCATCGTGGTGGCGCTGACCTTCATCGGCCTCCCCTTCGCCGTGCGCACCGTTCAGCCCGTCCTCGAGGACATCCGCCACGACTTAGAGGAGGCCGCCGCCTCGCTTGGCGCGAGCCGCGCGCAGACCTTCCTGCGGGTCATCCTCCCCGCCCTCCTGCCCGCCATCCTCACGGGCTTCGCCCTCGCCCTCGCCCGCGCGATCGGCGAGTACGGCTCGGTGATCTTCATCGCCGGCGGCCGCCGCGACACCGAGTTCGCCCCGCTCCTCATCATCACCCGGCTCGAGGAATTCAACTACGCCGCGGCCACCGCCATTGGCGTCGCCATGCTGGTGATCTCGTTCCTCATCCTCCTCGGCATCAACCTCATCCAGGCCTGGAGCCGGCGGAGATTCGGCAATGGCTAACGTCATCGCGCCCAAGCGCCCGACGCCGGACGTGACGACCGAAGGCCCGATCGTCCGCACCGTCCTGATCGCCATCGCGGTCGTGTTCGCGGCGGTGGTTCTGATCCTGCCGCTGATCGTCGTCTTCACCGAGGCGTTCGAGGGCGGCGTCGGGACCTACTTCGCCTCGCTGCTGAACCCCGACGCCCTCTCGGCGATCCGCCTCACCCTCATCGTCGCCGCCATCTCGGTCCCGGCCAATGTCGTGTTCGGCCTCGCAGCCTCGTGGGCGATCGCCAAGTTCGAGTTCTGGGGCAAGAGCTTCCTGACGACGCTGATCGACCTGCCTTTCTCCGTTTCGCCAGTGATCTCCGGCTTGGTCTACATCCTCCTCTTTGGCGCCCAGGGCTATTTCGGCGGCTGGCTCGACGCCAATGGCATCGACATCGTCTTCGCCGTCCCCGGCATCGTGCTGGCGACCATCTTCGTCACCTTCCCCTTCGTTGCCCGCGAGCTCATCCCGCTGATGCAGGAACAGGGCACCGAGGAGGAAGAGGCCGCCGTCTCCCTCGGCGCGAACGGCTGGAAGACCTTCTGGTTCGTAACCCTCCCCAACGTGAAGTGGGCGCTCCTCTACGGCGTCCTCCTCTGCAACGCCCGCGCGATGGGCGAATTCGGCGCGGTTTCGGTCGTCTCGGGCAAGATCCGCGGCCTCACCAACACCATGCCGCTGCAGGTCGAAATCCTCTACAACGAGTACAACTCGACCGCCGCCTTCGCACTTGCATCCTTGCTGGCTTTGCTGGCTCTACTCACGCTCGCGCTGAAGACCGTCTTGGAATGGCGTTTCGGCGACCACATCACCGGCGCCAACGGCCACTAGGGGTTCCATGGACATCCGGATTGCGAACGTCCGCAAGGAGTTCGGGGTATTTCCCGCGCTGCACGGCGTTTCGCTCGACATCAAGTCCGGTGAGTTGATCGCCCTCCTCGGCCCGTCCGGCTCGGGGAAGACCACCCTCCTCCGCCTCATCGCCGGCCTCGAGCAGCCGACCGAGGGCGCCATCTATTTCGGCAACGAGGATGCCTCGTTCAAAAGCGTGCGCGAGCGCAACGTCGGCTTCGTCTTCCAGCACTACGCGCTCTTCAAGCATATGACCGTGGCCGAGAATATCGGCTTCGGGCTGAGGGTTCGCCCACGCTCGACTCGCCCGGCCCGGAGCGAGATCAAGAAGCGCGCCTCCGAGCTTCTCGACCTCGTCCAGCTCTCCGGCCTCGAGAAGCGCTTCCCCGCCCAGCTCTCCGGCGGCCAGCGCCAGCGCATCGCGCTCGCCCGGGCGCTTGCCATCGAGCCGCGCGTCCTTCTCCTCGACGAGCCCTTCGGCGCGCTCGACGCGAAGGTCCGCAAGGAACTCCGCCGCTGGCTCCGCGAAATCCACGACAAGACCGGCCACACCACCGTCTTCGTCACCCACGACCAGGAGGAGGCGCTCGAACTCGCCGACCGCGTCGTGGTGATGAGCCAGGGCCGCATCGAGCAGATCGGCACCGCCGACGACATCTACGACACCCCCGCCTCGCCCTTCGTCTTCTCCTTCATCGGCGAATCGAGCGTCCTTCCGGTCAATGTCGACAACGGCAAGGTCTGGCTCGACGAGCGCCCCCTCGACCTTCCCGCCGGCGACATGCCGAACGGCCCCGCCCGCCTCTTCATGCGCCCGCACGACGTCGAGGTGGTGGAGAGCGGCCCTGGCGCCATCCCCGGCGTGGTGTCCGTCATCCGCCGCCACGGCGGCTCGCGCCGCATCGACCTCGAAGTAGGCGCCCGTCGCGACCGCATCGAAATCGAGCTTCCCGCCGATTTCAACCGCAGCACCTCGAGCCGGATCACCGTCCGCCCCAAGCGCTGGCGCCTCTATCCCGCCGAGGCTTAACGCTGCCCGGAGCTAGGCCTTTGCCAGGGCAGGCCTTTTAGTTTTGAATAGCCCCGCTTCATCGCCTTCGGCCCGCCTTCCCTGACTCGCCCTTCCCCCTATTCCCTCGACGACGGCGACCCGTTTCCACTCGGCGCGAGCTTTGACGGCCGCGGGGTCAATTTCGCGCTCTTCTCCGCCCACGCGATTTCGGTCGAGCTCTGCCTCTTCGACTCGTCCGGCCGGAAGGAAATCGCGCGCCTGAAACTGCCGAGCCGCACCGACCAGGTCTGGCATGGCTATCTGCGCGGGCTCCTCCCCGGCCAGCCCTATGGCTTCCGCGTCCACGGCCCTTACGAGCCCGCGGCCGGCCACCGCTTCAATCCGCAAAAGCTCCTCGTCGACCCCTACGCCCGCCAGCTCGCCGGAAAGATCCACTGGCACGACGCGCTCTTCGACTTCCGCCCCTCGCGCTCAGGCGGAACGATGCGGCCCGACGGACGCGACAGCGCCCCCTACGTGCCGAAGAGCGTGGTCGAGGACCCGGCCCATCACTGGGGCGAGGACCGCCCACCGCGCCGGCCGTGGCGCGATACCCTGATCTACGAAGCTCATGTGAAGGGCTTCACGCAGCTCCACCCCAAACTGCCCAGCGCCGTGCGCGGGACCTATGACGCCCTCGGCCATCCCGTGATCGTTGATCATCTGACCAAGCTCGGCGTCACCGCCGTCGAGCTTCTCCCCATCCACGCCTTCGTCGACGACCGTTTCCTGGTCGACAAAGGCCTCAAGAATTATTGGGGCTACTCGACCCTCGGCTATTTCGCGCCCGAGCCGCGCTATCTCTCGGCCGACGGCGTGCGCGGCCTCAAGGCGGCGATCCGCGCCCTCCACGACGCCGGCATCGAGGTGATCCTCGACGTCGTCTACAACCACACCGCCGAGGGCAACCAGTTCGGCCCGACGCTGTCGTTCCGCGGCATCGACAACCGCACCTACTACAAGCACCCGCCCGCGCAGCTGGAGACCTATTGGGACGTCACCGGCACCGGCAACACGCTCGACGTCAGCCACCCGCGTGTCCTTCGCCTGGTGCTCGACTCCTTGCGGCACTGGGTCGAGACCTACCACGTCGACGGATTCCGCCTTGACCTCGCCACCGCCCTCGCCCGCGAGCCCTTCGACTTCAGCGAGCGCTCCGGCTTCCTCCAGGCCGTCGCCCAGGACCCCATCCTCTCCCGCGTGAAAATGATCGCGGAGCCCTGGGACATCGGCGACGGCGGCTACCGCCTCGGCTCCTTCCCGCCCGGCTGGGGCGAATGGAACGACCGCTTCCGCGATTCCGTGCGCGGCTTCTGGCGAGGCGACGGCGGACGCCTCCCCTCCCTCGTGCAAGGCTTCGCCGGCTCGCGCGAGATCTTCGCGCCCGCCGGCCGCCAGCCGACCGCCTCGATCAACTACGTCGCTTCACATGACGGCTACACGCTCGCCGACCTCGTCGCCTACGAGGACAAGCACAACCTCGCCAACGGCGAGAACAATCGCGACGGCCATCACCACAACGTCTCCTGGAACTGCGGGGTCGAGGGCCCGACCGGCAACACGCGCATCCTCACCCTCCGCGCGCGCCAGAAGCGGAACCTCATCGCCACCACGCTGCTTTCCATCGGCGTCCCGATGATCCTCATGGGCGACGAGCTGTCGCGCAGCCAGAGCGGGAACAACAATGCCTACTGCCAGGACAACCCCTTGAACTGGCTGGTCTGGCAAACCGGCCTCGCCGCCGACCCCACGCTTCCCGATTTCGTCGCCGCCGTCTCGTCGATCCGACGCGGGTTCGACGCCTTCCGCCGTGAAGCGTTCCTCAACGGAGAGCACGCCGAGCGTTCCCTCAAGGACGTCTATTGGCTGGTGCCCGAGGGGCGCGAAGTCGAAGCAGAGGATTGGGCGGACGGCGAGCGGCGGTCGCTCGGGATCCAGATCGGCAACGACGCCCGCGATGGCTATCGCTTCCTCATTCTCATGAACGCGGGAAAGAAGACGATCGACTTCGTCCTCCCCGACAAGCTTGGGGGAGACGCCTGGGTGGAGATCCTCAACACCGCCGTCACCGCCGGCCTCCTCGAGGAGGGCAGACGGCTGCGTCGCGGGGAAACGGTCGACCTCGTGCCGCATTCGATGCTCCTCTTCCAGGCGCGCTCGAAGTCTGCCGGACGGACCCGATGAGCGACACGATCGACGCCTCGATCGGCGCCGCCGCGCGACTGGCCGGAATCTCGTCCGAAACGGTAGACGCCTTCGGCCGGCGCAACGCTGTGGCCGTGTCGACACACGCCGCAATCCTCGCCGGACTTGGCTTCCCGGCCAGCACCCTCGACGAGGCCGCCGCCACGCTCGCCCGCCTGCGTCGCCTCCGCGAGGGCATGCTGCCATCCCTCATCCCGGTCCTCGCCGGCACCGTCGCGACGCTGTCCCTCACCGGCGCGATGCCCACCTCGCCCGTCGACTGGCGGCTGACCGACGCCGAGACCGGAGCCGCGGTCGGCGAAGGTCGCGCCCCAGTCAGCAACCGAAGCCAGATCGACCTCCCGGCGATCGCGGCCGGCTACTACCGCCTCCACATCGCTAGCGGATCGGTCGAGGCCCGCTCCACCGTCATCGCCGCCCCCGCCCGCTGCTATCTGCCGCCGGATCTCGTAGCCGGCAAGCGCCTCTGGGGCGTGACATCCCAGCTCGTGGCCCTCCGCTCGGCCGGCGATTTCGGCGTGGGCGACTTCGGCAGCGTCCGCGAAGCGGTCGCGCGGATTGCTCCCTTCGGAGCCTCGTTCCTCGGCCTCAGCCCGGTGCACGCTCTCTTCGCCGCCGACCGCAGCAAGTACGGACCCTACGGCCCGTCCTCGCGGCTGATGCTCGACCCGCTGCACATCGACGTCAGCGACTTTGCCCAGGCTCAGGGCGTGCCCCTTCCCGAGGACCTCCGCTCCCTCCCCCTCGCCGACCACGCAGCGGTCTGGGGAGCGAAGCTGCCGATCCTGGAGAAGGCGTTCGCCGAGGAAAGCCGGCACACCACCTCGCCGCTCGACCCCGCCATCGCCATCCACGCCACCTTCGAGGCGCTGTCGGAGTATTTCGTCGGGCAGGGCCTCCGCTCGACGCAGGATTGGCCCGCGCCCTATCGCGACACCGCCTCGCCCGAGGTCGCTCGCTTCCGCGCCGAGTTCGCCGACCGCGTCGCCTTCCATGCCTGGCTGCAGGAACTCGCCGACCGCCAGCTCGGCGCCGCCGCCGCGGAGGCCAAGCGTGCTGGCATGGCAATCGGCCTCTATGCCGACCTCGCCGTCGGCGCCGACCCGGACGGCTCGGAGGTCTGGTCCTCGCCCGCCCGCTATTCGCGCACCCTCTCGATCGGCGCCCCCGCCGATCCCCTGGCCCCGCAGGGCCAGGACTGGGGCATCGTCCCCCTCAACCCCATCGCCCTCGAGGAAGAAGGCCTCGCCGGGTTCCGCGCGCTCATCGCCGCCAACATGCGCCACGCCGGCGCAATCCGCATCGACCACGCCTTCCAGCTGCGCCGCCTCTACATCGTCCCGCGCACCGAACCCCGCCTGCCCGGCGCGTTCGTCGATTTCCCCTTCGACGCTCTCCTCGCGTGCCTGCGCATCGAAAGCCACCGCGCCCGCTGCATGGTGATCGGCGAAGACCTCGGCACCGCCCCGCCCGGCTTCTCCGACCGCATGATGGAATCCGGCGCCCTCTCCTACCGCGTGCTCTTCTTCGAGCGCGGCGACCACGGCTCGTTCAAGCCGCCCTCGAACTACCCCGACACCGCCGTGGCGGTTCTCACCACCCACGACCTCCCGACTATCCGCGGCTGGTGGGCCGGCCGCGACATCGAAGTCCGCCGGGGTCTCGCTCTCGTCACCGCCGACGAGGCCAACGCCGCCCACCGCGACCGCCACCACGACAAGCTCCGCCTGATGGAGGCCCTCCGCCACGAGGGCCTAACCGCCCTTTGGGACCCGCCGACCGAGCCCCCGCTCGAGGCGATCCTCCGCTACCTCGCCCGCTCGCGCTCGATGCTCGCCGCCCTCCAGCTCGAGGACGTGACCGGCGAGATCGAGCAGGCCAACCTCCCCGGAACGGTCGAAGGCCACCCCAATTGGCGTCGCCGCCTTGCCCTCGATCTCGCCGAAATCGCCGCTGCCGATAACCCACTGGCGCCGCTCGCCCGCGCGATGCAGGCTGAAGGGCGGGGAGAGGCATGAGATCGTCGTTGATCCGGCACGCCAAGTATGTGACCGATCCCCGTCAAACTGAGCCATTCCGGGAGGACAAGCGCGCGTGTCCGCAGACGAGGCCATGGCAAAGCTGAAGCCCGCCCGGACCAAGGCGAAGAGCACGAAGCCGCAGGCGACGCACGCCGCGGCGCCGCGCATCTACAATCTCTTCCCGCTGCTGGTCGGCCCGATCTCGGCGTGGACCGCCGACCTCCCGCGCATCGCCGCGATGGGCTTCAGCTGGGTTTATGTGAACCCGTTCTTCCAATCCGGCCAATCGGGCAGCCTCTATTCGATCCGTGACCCGGCTCGCATCGACCCGCGTTTCCGCGAGCCGGTTGGCAGCGACTTCGAACAGATCCGCTCCTTCACCACAGCCGCCGAGGCGCACGGCCTCAAGGTCATGGCCGACCTCGTCATCAATCACACCGCCAAGGACGCCCTCCTCGCCGAGCGTCGCTGGGACGTCTACCGCCACGACACGGACGGCGACCTCCTCAGTCCAGGCGCCGCCGACGCCACCGCGCCGGACGGCTGGCGCGTCTGGGAAGACCTCGCCGAGCTGAACTACCAGCGCCCCGAATATCGGGACTTCCTGGTCCGCCACTTCGACGAGCACGTCGCCTTCCTGCAAAGCGCTGGCATCGCGGGCTTCCGCTGCGACGCAGCCTACAAGGTGCCGGCCGAGGTCTGGGACTCCCTCATCCGCTCCGCCAAGGCGCGAAGCGCGGGCTGCCTCTTCGCCGCCGAGACGCTCGGCTGCACGCCGGCCGAGACCAAGGCCGTCGCCTCCTCCGGCTTCGACTATCTCTTCAACAGCTTCGCGTGGTGGGATTTCCGCGCCGGCTGGGCGCTCGAGCAGCACGAGGACCTCCGCCTCGCCGCCCCCTCGATCGCCTTCCCCGAGAACCACGACATGGCCCGTCTCGCGGCCGCCCTCGACGGCGATGCCGAGACGATCGCCGACGCGCTGGTCGGCCGCTACGCCCTCGCCGCGGCCTTCTCGTCCGGAGTCCTCCTCCCGATCGGATACGAGTGGGGCTACCGCAAGCCCCTCCACGTCGCCTTCACCAAACCCGCCGATCGCGAGGACACCCGGATCGACGTCTCCGACCGCATCGCCGCGATCAACCGCCTCAAGGCCGCCATCCCGGCCCTCAACGTCGAGGGCGCCCTCACCCGCCTCTCGTCGCCAGACGCGCCCTACCTCGCCCTCCTCCGCCTCGACTCCGGCCATCGCCTCGGCGCGACCGAGGCCGTCGTCATCCTCGCCAACATCGGGGACGCGCCGGTCACCGTGTCCGGCATGGAGCTCCTCACCGGTGTCGGCGGCGGCTTCGCATCCTTTGCGGCGGTGGACGCAGCCGACGCTCTACAGTTGACCGGCGAGAGCGTCGTCGAACTCGGCGCCTACCAAGTGCGCTTCTACCGCGCCGCCGCGCTCGCAAAGTCCGCGGCCAAAGCACGCCCCTCCAGGCCAAGCGGCGAGGGCCGGGTCGTCATCGAAGCCGTCTGGCCGGAAATCGACGGCGGGCGCGCGGCCGTGAAGCGCGTCGTCGGCGAGCCGCTGGAGGTGTGGGCCGACATCTTCACCGACGGGCACGAGAAGATCGCCGCCGACATCCTCTACCGCAGCGAGGGCGAGAAGGCCTGGCGGCGCGCGCCCATGCAATTCGTCGACAACGACCGCTGGTCGGGACGTTTCGTCCCCGAAACGGTCGGCCGCACCCTCTACACGGTTGAGGCCTGGCGCGACCGCTGGGCGTCCTTCGTCTCGGAGATCACCAAGAAGCGCGCGGCGAAGCAGATGCTCGCCTCGGAGGCCGCAGAGGGCGCGACGCTGGTCGACAAGTACGCGAGCCACGTCAAGGGCGCTGGCCACGAGGCCCTTCACAGCTTCGTCGAGGCGCTGAAGACGCTCGACTGGAGCGCCCAGATCGACGCCCTCCTCGACCCCGAGGCGGTGGCGACGATCGCCCCCTATGCCGAGCGCGAGCAGGTCTCGCGCTATCCGTCCGAACTGCCGCTGATCGTCGACCGCCGCGCGGCGCGCACCTCCGCCTGGTACGAGCTCTTCCCCCGCTCGGCCTCCGGCGACCCTAGGCGCCACGGCACCTTCGACGACGTCATCGCCCGCCTCCCCTACGTCAAGGACCTCGGCTTCGACGTCCTCTACTTCCCCCCGATCCACCCGATCGGCACGACCAACCGCAAGGGCAAGAACAACAGCCTCAAGCCGCTCCCCGGCGACGTCGGCAGCACCTACGCCACCGGCTCGCCCGACGGCGGCCACGACGCCATCCACCCCGAGCTCGGCACCTTCGACGACTTCAAGCGCCTCACCGCCGCCGCCCACCTTCACGGCCTCGAGATCGCCCTCGACTTCGCGATCCAGTGCTCGCCCGACCATCCGTGGATCAAGGAACACGCCGACTGGTTCGACTGGCGGCCGGACGGCACGATCAAGTTCGCCGAGAACCCGCCCAAGAAATACGAGGACATCGTCAACGTCGACTTCTACGGGTCGGGCGGCCTGCCGGGTCTCTGGTACGGCCTCTTCGACGTCGTGATGTTCTGGGTCGGGCACGGGGTGAAGATCTTCCGCGTCGACAACCCCCACACCAAGCCGATCCCCTTCTGGGACTGGCTCATCCGCGAGGTCACCGCGCGCGACCCGAACGTCATCTTCCTCGCCGAGGCCTTCACCCGCCCGAAGATGATGAAGCGCCTCGCCAAGGCGGGATTCCAGCAGTCCTACACCTACTTCACCTGGCGCAACACCAAGGCCGAGCTTACCGAGTACCTGACCGAACTCCGCGGCGAGATGGGCGAATACTACCGCCCCAACTTCTTCGCCAACACCCCCGACATCAACCCGTTCTATCTGCAGAACTCCGGCCGCGCCGGCTTCATCGTCCGCGCCGCGCTGGCCGGCACGCTGTCGTCGAGCTGGGGCATCTACTCGGGCTACGAGATCTGCGAAGCGACCCCGTTGCCCGGCAAGGAAGAGTATCTCGACGCCGAGAAATACGAGATCAAGGCGTGGGACTTCGACCGCCCCGGCAACATCAAGGACTTCATCCGCCGCCTGAACTGGATCAGGCGCGAGAACCCCGCGCTCGCCGATTTCCGCAACGTCCAGTTTCTGAACGCGTGGAACGACCAGATCCTGTCCTATGTGAAGGTCACGCCGGGACACGACAATTGCGTGATGACGTTGGTCAACCTCGACCCGCGCGACCGCCAGGAATGCGACTACGAGGTCCCCCTCTGGCTCTTCGGTCTCCCCGACCACGCCGCCATCGAGGTCGAGGATCTCCTCACCAGCCAGCGTTTCACCCTCAACGGAAAAACCCAGCGGATCGCCCTCGACCCGGCCGACCGCCCCGTCGCGCTGTGGCGGCTGATCCCGCCCGCTCCAGGAGCTTCATGATCGATCGCAGCGACAAATACTGGTACCGCGACGCCGTCATCTACCAGCTGCACGTCAAGGCGTTCATGGACTCCGACGGCGACGGGGTCGGCGATTTCGAGGGCCTCACCCGCTCGCTCGACTACGTCAAGGATCTCGGCGCGACCGCGATCTGGGTGATGCCGTTCTACCCCTCGCCGCTCCGCGACGACGGCTACGACATCGCCGACTACGCCGGCATCAACCCGTCCTACGGCACGATGCGCGACTTCCGTCGCTTCATCCGCGAAGCGCATGATCGCGGCCTCCGCGTCATCACCGAGCTCGTCATCAACCACACCTCGGACCAGCACCCCTGGTTCCAGCGCGCCCGCCGCTCGGCGCCGGGATCGGCCGCCCGCGACTTCTACGTCTGGTCGGACACCGACAAGAAATACGCCGGCACGCGCATCATCTTCCTCGACACCGAGCCCTCGAACTGGTCGTGGGACCCCGTCGCGCAGGCGTATTACTGGCACCGTTTCTACAGCCACCAGCCCGACCTCAATTTCGACAACCCGCGGGTGATGCGCGCGGTCATTTCGACGATGCGCCGCTGGCTCGACATGGGCGTCGACGGCCTCCGCCTCGACGCCATCCCCTACCTCGCCGAGCGCGAGGGGACCAACAACGAGAACCTCCCCGAGACCCACGTCCTCCTCAAGCAGATCCGCGCGGTGGTCGACCAGCACTACCCCGACCGCATGCTCCTTGCCGAGGCCAACCAGTGGCCGGAAGAGACGGCGCAGTATTTCGGCAACGGCGACGAATGCCACATGGCGTTCCACTTCCCGCTGATGCCGCGCATGTACATGGCGATCGCGCAGGAGGACCGGCACCCGGTCACCGACATCATGCGCCAGACGCCCGAGATTCCCGAGGGCAACCAGTGGGCGATCTTCCTTAGGAACCACGACGAGCTGACGCTCGAAATGGTCACCGACAAGGAGCGCGATTATCTCTGGAGCTTCTACGCCGCCGACCGCCGCGCGCGCATCAATCTCGGCATCCGCCGCCGCCTCGCCCCGCTCCTCGAGAACGACCGCCGCAAGATCGAGCTGATGATGTCGCTCGTCCTCTCGATGCCGGGGACGCCCGTCCTCTACTACGGCGACGAGATCGGCATGGGCGACAACATCTATCTCGGCGACCGCGACGGCGTGCGCACCCCGATGCAATGGTCGCCCGACCGCAACGGCGGCTTCAGCCGCGGCGACCCGGCGCGGCTTTTCTTGCCGGCGATCCAGGACCCGATCTACGGCTTCCAGGCGGTCAACGTCGAAGCGCAGTCGAAGAGCACGTCGAGCCTCCTCAACTGGACCCGCCGGATGGTCGCCATCCGGCAGAACCAGAAGATCTTCGGCCGCGGCCCGATGCGCTTCCTCTATCCGAGCAACCGCAAGGTCCTCTCCTATATCCGCGAGCTCGGGCAGGAACGCGTGCTGTGCGTCGCTAACGTCTCGCGCGCCCCGCAGGCGGTCGAGCTCGACCTCTCCGAGTTCAAGGGAGCGGTGCCGATCGAACTGACCGGCGGCGTGCAGTTCCCGCCGATCGGTGAGCTGCCTTACCTCCTCACTTTGCCGGCTTACGGCTTCTTCTGGTTCCAGCTCAGCACCGCCAAGAGCGAAGAGAAGCGCCCGGCCGCGCCGACCTCGCCGGAGCTGTTCACCCTCGTCCTCACCGGTGGCCCGGACACCCTCCTCAAGGGTCGCGAGAAGACCGCCTTCGAGAAGACCGTCGTGCCGGGTTTCCTTACCTCTCAGCGCTGGTTCGCCGGCAAGGGCAGCAGCGTCAAGGCCGCCCGCCTTCTCGACTACGCGCAGCTTGCCGATGGACCGGGCAGCAACCCCTACCTCCTCTCGCTGGTCTCCGCCGAGATGAAGTCGGGCAGCAAGCAGACCTACTTCCTGCCGCTGGCCCTCGACGAGGGCCGCGAGGACGACTCCATCCTCCCCTTCGCGCTTGCCAAGATCCGCCGCGGCGGCAAGGTCGGCCTCCTCTACGACGCCGCCTCGGCGTCCGACTTCGCGCTCTCGTTGATCGCGGCGATGCGGAACGGCATTTCGGTCGCCACCACCGAGGGCGGCTCGGTCCGCTTCGCCAGGACGGCGGTCATGCCGGAGACCTCGGCCAGCGACGAGATCAAGCGGCTGTCCGTCGAGCAGAGCAACTCCTCGATCCGCGTCGGCCCGGCGATCCTCAAGATCTATCGCCGCGTCCAGGAGGGCCTCAACCCAGAGCTCGAGATCGAGCGTTTCCTCACTGAGGTCGCCGGTTTCTCGCAGATCCCGCAGCTCTACGGCTATGCCGAGTACCAGGGCGCGAACGGCAGGCCCGCGGCCCTCGCACTCCTGCAGCAATTCGTCGCCAACCAGGGCGACGCCGCGACCGTCTCGATCGACCTCCTCAAGCGCGAGCTCGAGCAGATCGCGCTCGTCCCGGACACTACGCCCGCCAAGCTCGAAGAGATCTTCTCCGGCTACATGCGCCTTGCCGAGGTGATGGGCCGTCGCACTGGCGAATTGCACAAGGCGCTCGCCACGCCGACCGACGACCTGGCCTTCAAGGCGGAAGTCCTCACCGAGGAGGATGTCGCGCACACCGCCTCGGACGCACGCGGATTCGCGGCCAAGGCCTTCGCGCGCCTCCGTACCGCGTTGGAGACGCTGAGCGACACCGCCCGTCCCGTGGTCGAGGCGCTCGCCGCCCGCCAGCAGGCGCTCGACCGGCTGATCGGCGATCTCGTCCAGACGCCGGTCGGCGCGGTGAAGATCCGCGTCCATGGCGACTACCATCTCGGCCAGGTGCTGATCGCCAAGGACGACGTCGTCATCGTCGATTTCGAAGGCGAGCCGTCACGCTCCGAGGAAGAACGCCGCGCCAAGTCGACCCCGCTACGAGACGTTGCCGGGATGCTGCGATCCTTCGCGTATGTCGAGGCAACGGCGGTCCGCGAGATTACTCAGCGCTTCGGCGCCGACTCGGCTCGCCTCCGCGCCGCGGCGGGCGAATGGCGAAAGCAGGCCGAGCGCCATTTCCTCGCTGCCTACGATCGCGCGGTCGCCGGCAGCACGGTCGAAGTCACCGACCCTGCCACGCGCGCCCGCCTCCTCAAGCTGCAGATGCTTGCCCGCGCCCTCTACGAAATCGACTACGAGGCCGGCAACCGACCCGACTGGCTGGACATTCCTGTCCAGGGAGTCATCGCGCTCCTCAGCGAGGAACCCAGCGCATGAAACGCCCCCGCGCGACGAACGAGCCCGACGAGGGCAGGACCGGCGGGTCCGATCGGCCGCCGACGGGGTTCGACCCCGCCATCGTCCGCGCGGTCGTCTTCGCTGAACACAGCGACGTCTTCGGAGTCCTCGGCCCGCACGAGGTCACGCAAGGCCTCTGGGAGATCCGCGCGCTCCTCCCCGAGGCGCTGTCCGCCGATGTCGTTCTCGACAGCGGCAAGACCCTGCCGATGGAGCGCCTCCATCCCGATGGCTTCTTCGTCGCCCGCCTCACCGATCGCGAGCGTCCGGTCTACCGCCTCCGCATCAAGACTTCGCGCGGCAGCGACACCCGCGACGACCCCTATCGCTTCGGCTCGGTCGCCCCGCCCGGCGGCTATTCCGGCATCCGCTATCTCGGCTCCGACGCGCCCTACCGCGCGCTCGGCGCCCACCCGGCGACCATCGAGGGCGTCGACGGCTTCCGCTTCGCGGTCTGGGCGCCCAACGCCCGCCGCGTCTCGGTGGTCGGCGACTTCAACGACTGGGACGGCCGCCGCCACGCGATGCGCCTCTATCACGACATCGGCGTGTGGGAGATTTTCGTCCCCGGCCTCGCCGCCGACGCTCGTTACAAGTTCGAGATCAAGACCGGCTCCGGCCTCCTCCCCCTCAAGGCCGACCCGGTCGCCTTCGCGGCCGAGCGCCCGCCCGCCACCGCCTCGCTGACCCACGGCCTCCCCGCGGTCGAGATCAAGGACGCCGAGTGGTGGCAGGCTCGCGCCGCCATCGACCAGCGCCGCGCCCCGATGTCGGTCTACGAGGTGCATCTCGGCTCGTGGGCGCGCGTGCCCGAGGAAGGCGGCCGCTCCCTCACCTATCGCGAACTCGCCGAGCGGCTCATCCCCTACGTGA
The DNA here is from genome assembly GCA_964402985.1 of uncultured Bauldia sp. Taxonomy (GTDB): domain Bacteria; phylum Pseudomonadota; class Alphaproteobacteria; order Rhizobiales; family Kaistiaceae; genus JADYYB01. The sequence goes on from CAYOET010000082.1 coordinate 14,498, forward strand.
AGGACCTCGGCTACACCCATATCGAGCTCCTGCCCGTCAGCGAGCATCCCTTCGACGGCTCATGGGGCTACCAGCCCCTCGCCCTCTTCGCGCCGACCAGCCGCTTCGGCACCCCCGAGGACTTCGCGTACTTCGTCGAGGCCGCCCACACCGCCGGCATCGGCGTGATCCTCGACTGGGTCGCCGGCCATTTTCCGGTCGACGCGCACGGCCTCGCCTATTTCGACGGCACGCATCTCTACGAGCACGCCGACCCCCGCCAGGGCTTCCACCAGGACTGGGGCACCTACATCTACAATTTCGACCGCGACGAGGTGTCGAGCTTCCTCGTCGCCAACGCCCGCTTCTGGCTCGAGCGCTACCACGTCGACGGCCTCCGCGTGGATGCGGTCGCCTCCATGATCTACCTCGACTACTCGCGGAAATCCGGCGAGTGGATCCCCAACCAGTTCGGCGGCAACCAGAACATCGGCGCGATCAAGTTCCTGCGCCGCATGAACGAGACCGTCTATCTCGACCACCCCGGGGCGGTGACGGTCGCCGAGGAGTCGACCGCTTTCCCCGGCGTCTCACACCCCACCTATGCCGGCGGCCTCGGCTTCGGCTTCAAGTGGAACATGGGCTGGATGCACGACACGCTCCGCTACATCGCCCACGACCCGGTGCACCGCAGATTCCACCATCACGACCTCACCTTCGGTCTCCTCTACGCCTACAGCGAGAATTACGTCCTCCCCATCAGTCACGACGAAGTCGTGCACGGTAAAGGATCGCTGCTCGGCAAGATGCCGGGCGACCGCTGGCAGAAATTCGCCAATCTCCGAGCCTATCTCGGCTTCATGTGGGGACATCCCGGCAAGAAACTCTTGTTCATGGGCTGCGAGTTCGGCCAGGAGCGCGAGTGGACGCATCGCGAGAGCCTCGACTGGCACCTCCTCGGCGACCCGCTCCATCGCGGAGTGCAGAGCCTCGTCCGCGACCTCAATCACACCTATCGCGCGCTGCCGCCGCTCTACGAGCGCGACCACGAGGCGGGCGGCTTCGAATGGCTGGTGATGGACGACGCCGACAACAGCGTGCTCGTCTTCGCGCGCCGCGGCGAGGAGCCCGGATCGGTCGTGGTGGTGGCCTGCAATTTCACGCCGGTGGTGCGCGGCGATTACCGCTTCGGCGTCCCCCTCGCCGGCTTCTATCGCGAGGCGGTCAACACCGACGCCGCGAGTTACGGCGGATCGAACGTGGGGAATCTCGGTGGGGTTGCTTCGGAGCCCGTCGCCAGCCACGGCCGGACAGACTCGCTGACGCTGACGCTGCCGCCTTTGGCCACGGTCATCCTCGAACGGATCGACCGCTAAGCCTTGGTCTAGCCGAGGAGCCGGCTCAGTGTCTGGGCGACCGAGGGCGTTTCCTCGGCGGCCGGCTTGACCTTGCCGATGAGCATGTCGATCGGCTGCCAGCCGGCGACGTAGGACGACTTCGCCGTTTCCAGCGAGGTCACGATCGTGCTCCGCAGCGCGGCCCCGCCCACCGAATGCACGGCCGGGGTGACGACGATCGGCCGGCGCGGGCCGGGATGGGCGAGATGTCCGCTCAATGCGTCCTCAGCCATTCGCGCGCCGCACGCTGAGCTTCGGCGACCTGCGCCCCGCTCATCTCGGCGGCGATCTCCTGACGATAGCGGGCGGCTTCATGGTTGCCCTTCATCGCAGCGAGGTTGAACCATTTGTGGGCAGCGACGAGGTCGGTCGACACGTCGCGGCCAGTGGCGAAGGACAGGCCGAGCTCGAAAAAGCTCTCGGCGTTGATTGCCGTCTGCCCCATCGGCGCCATCTCGGCGCCGCCAATCTCCAAACGAGCCATCTTCTTCTCCTTTGCCCGATGTTCTTTTCGGGCCCCCTTTTTACAAGGTGAAGTCTGGTCTGCCGGCTTCAACGCCCGGTTAAAGCTCTGCGTTAATTGAATGCGAATGAACGATTGATGAACCGTTAACCAAACTAGCCGTTGCGTAAATCTATGGCCTCTTCCATATGAACTTTTGTTAAGCGAACCGGTTCCGGCATGGCGGATATCCGCCACTCGCGCGGGTCGGGCCGCCTCGCTTCGGCCCCGCCCACGTGGCACAGTCCCTTTGATTCGCTTGGGTATTCGGTCCACTTTTATTTAACCCTATGGCACGATCAGACGATCTCTTTTCCAAGACGCCCGGCGCTCCGGGCGGACGCGGCCCTACGGCTGCGAACCCCCCGCACGAGGACCCGGCGCGGCGCCGCAAGTCTTCGTCTGGGTCGAGCGAGAGCGACTACTCGGCCGCCGATATCGAAGTCCTCGAGGGGCTCGAGCCGGTCCGCCGCCGGCCCGGCATGTACATCGGCGGGACCGACGAGAAGGCCCTCCACCACCTCTTCTCGGAGGTCATCGACAACTCGATGGACGAGGCCGTCGCCGGCCACGCCACCTGGATCGAGGTCGAGTACGAGGCCGACGGCTTCCTCGTTGTGACCGACAACGGCCGCGGCATGCCGGTCGATCCGCATCCGCGCTTCCCCGGCAAGTCCGCGCTCGAAGTCATCATGACCATGCTGCACTCGGGCGCGAAGTTCGACTCCAAGGTCTACGAGACCTCGGGCGGCCTCCACGGCGTCGGCATCTCGGTCGTCAACGCGCTCTCCGAATCCCTCGAAGTCGAGGTCGCCCGCGGCCGCAAACTCTACGGCCAGACCTTTTCGCGCGGCCATGCCACCTCGAAGCTCAAAGACCTCGGCGAGGTCCATAACCGGCGCGGCACCCGCACCCGCTTCAAGCCCGACCCGCAGATCTTCAAGAGCGGGGCGGACTTCAATCCCGCCCGCCTCTTCGCCGTCACCCGCTCCAAGGCCTATCTCCACAGCGGCGTCGAGATCCGCTGGCGCTGCGCCCCTGAGCGGATCGGCAACAGCGGCGTCCCGCCGCAGGCCGTCTTCCACTTCCCCGGCGGCCTCAAGGACTCGCTCGCCGCCGAGCTCCACGGCGCGGAGACGGTCACCGACGAGGTGTTCGCCGGGCGGACCGACAAGGTCAGCGGGCACGGCAAGGTCGAGTGGGCGATCGCCTGGACCGACGGCGACGGCTGGATCCGCTCCTACTGCAACACCATCCCCACCGCCGACGGCGGCACGCACGAAGCCGGCCTCCGCTCAGCGCTCCTCCGCGGCCTCAAGGACCACGCCGAGCGCACCGGCAATAAGAGCGGGCAGGTCATCACCGGCGAGGACGTGATGTCCGGCTGCGCGGCGCTCCTCTCGGTGTTCATCCGCGAACCGGAATTCGTCGGCCAGACCAAGGACAAGCTCGCCAGCTCCGAGGCGACGCGCATCGTCGACACGGCGCTGCGAGACGCCTTCGACCACTGGCTCGCCGCCGCGCCCAACGCCGCCAGCAAACTCCTCGACCACGTCGTGTCGCGCGCCGAGGAGCGCATCCGCCGCCGCCAGGAGAAGGAGGTCGGCCGCAAGACCGCGACGCGAAAACTCCGCCTTCCCGGCAAGCTCGCCGACTGCTCTCAGGCCGGCGCAGCCGGCTCCGAGATCTTCATCGTCGAGGGCGACTCGGCCGGCGGCTCCGCCAAGCAGGCCCGCGACCGCTCGAACCAGGCGATCCTCCCGCTGCGCGGCAAGATCCTCAACGTCGCCAGCGCCGGGGCCGAGAAGCTCGCCCAGAACCAGCAGCTCTCCGACCTCGTCCAGGCGCTCGGCGTGGGTCTGCGCAGTCACTATCGCGACACGGACCTCCGCTATGAGCGGGTGATCATCATGACGGACGCCGACGTCGACGGCGCCCATATCGCCTCGCTCCTCGTCACCTTCTTCTTCCGCGAGACCCCGCTCCTGATCGAGAACGGCCACCTCTACCTCGCGGTCCCGCCGCTCTACCGGCTCTCCGCCGGGGGTGAGGTCCGCTATGCCCGCGACGATGCGCACAAGGCCGAACTCCTCAAGAACCCGCCCTTCAAGGGCAAGAACGTCGAGATCGGCCGCTTCAAGGGCCTCGGCGAGATGATGCCGGCCCAGCTCAAGGAAACCACCATGGACCCGAAGCGCCGCACGCTCCTTCGCGTCGAGGTGACCGAAGCCCAGCAGGTAGCGACCAAGATCGCGGTCGACAGCCTGATGGGCAACAAGCCCGAGGAGCGTTTTCGCTTCATCCAGGAACGTGCCGAGTTCGCGACGATCGATATTTGAGAGGGCGTTGGCCAGAATCCGGCCTACTCCGCCAATCCCCGTTCACTCTTTCAATTTGCCACAATTGACATAGCCCCCACGAAAACTATGTATGGCGCAATCAAATCCATCTGAGCACCCCGTTTGACTGAAACTGCAATGGACCGGCCTGATGCCGGTGCTGCCGACCCGGACTTCTCGCAACTCGGTTTGAGTGAGAAGGTCCAGGCCGCGGTGCGCGCAAGCGGCTACACCGTCCCCACCCCCATCCAGGCCCAGGCGATCCCTCACGTCCTGGCGCGCCGCGACATGGTCGGCGTCGCCCAGACCGGGACCGGCAAGACCGCCTCGTTCGTGCTGCCGATGCTGACGATCCTCGAAAAGGGTCGCGCCCGGGTGCGCATGCCGCGCACCCTCATCCTCGAGCCGACGCGCGAACTCGCCGCGCAGGTCGAAGAGAACTTCAACAAATACGGCCAGAACCATCGCCTGACCGTTGCCCTCCTCATCGGCGGCGTCTCGTTCGACGAACAGGACCGCAAGCTCGGCCGCGGCGCCGATGTCTTGATCGCGACCCCCGGGCGCCTCCTCGATCATTTCGAGCGCGGCAAGCTCCTCCTCAACGGCGTGGAAGTCTTCGTCATCGACGAAGCCGACCGCATGCTCGACATGGGCTTCATCCCCGACATCGAGCGCATCCTGAAGCTCCTGCCGGTTACCCGGCAAACCATGTTGTTCTCGGCGACGATGCCGGCCGAGATCCAGCGCCTCGCCGACAAGTTCCTGTCGCGCCCGGTGCGGGTGGAAGTCTCCCGTCCGGCCAGCACGTCGATCAACACCTCGCAGATTGCGATCCCCGCCGACCGCGAACCGGCCGCCAAGCGCGATCTCCTGCGCACGCTTCTCCGCGGCACCCCCGACATCAAGAACGCGATCATCTTCTCCAACCGCAAGCGCGACGTTGCAGTCCTCGCGCGCTCGCTGCAGCGCCACGGCTTCTCCGCCGGCGAACTCCATGGCGACATGGACCAGCACGCCCGCCTCGCGATGCTCGACGGCTTCCGCAAGGGCGAGCTGACCTTCCTCGTCGCCAGCGACGTCGCGGCGCGCGGCCTCGACATTCCGGACGTCAGCCACGTCTTCAATTTCGACGTCCCGACGCACCCCGAGGACTACGTCCACCGCATCGGCCGCACCGGCCGCGCGGGACGGAAGGGCGCCGCGATCACGCTCGTCACCCCGTCCGAGCACAAATACATCTCGCAGATCGAGAAGCTGATCGGCCAGCCGATCCCGGTCGATGCCACCGCAAGGCCGGCGACAGCCACGCCCGGCGGCGAGCGTCCCGAAGGGCGCGCCGAGCGCAGCGGAGGTCGCGGCGAACGCGGCGAAGACCGCGGCGATCGCCGTCCGCGACGCGCCCGTGGCGGCGCCGATCGCGCCCCGCGTGCTGCTCCCCCGGTCGAGGCCGAGACGCCGGCCGTCGCACCCGTCGAGCAGCCGGAAGTCCGCGCCGAGCGCCCGCAACGGGCCGCACGCCCGCCGCGCGGTGAGCACCCCGAGCGTCAGCGCCCCGCCCGTTCCGGCGACCGCCCTGCCCGCTCTGCCGATGGCGAAAATCGCCAGCGGAACGAGAGCCAAACGCGCCCGCGGATCGAGAACCAGCCGCGTCCGAAGAGCGAGAGTCAGGGCCGTCCGCAGCACACGGCGCAGCAGCCCGTTCGCCCCGGCGCCCCCTCTGCCCAGCGTGGCCCCGTCGTCCAGCCCGATCCTGCACCGCAGCGTGGCCGCGGCGGTGGACGTCAGCAGCGCGACCTCGATCCGGTCGGCCTCGGCGATCACGTGCCGGACTTCCTCCGCCGCCCGGTCCGCCCGCCCTCGTCGAGCACCTA
>CAYOET010000083.1:0-7382 GCA_964402985.1 uncultured Bauldia sp.
GGATTAGGCGAACATGGTGCTTTGGCCCGCCGATTTCCAGAGTTTCAGAAGCCGCGAGAGGGGCTTAGAGGAGGACGCCGTCCTCGGGCGTGATCTCGGCGAAGTCCCAGCTCCCGCCGCTTTGTGGGCAAGCTTCGCTGCGGTAGCGACGAATGCCGCGAAGGTCGCTCACGGTCGCGGAGAACGGGCGGCAGTTGTCGGCAGCGTCGTCGACGGCGAACTCGATGATGCCGTCCGAGCCGCTTTCGCTGTTCGACCAGAACACCGTTCCGCCGGTCAACACCGAGAGCGAGCCGCTGATCGCCTTGCGCATCGCGGCGAGGTCGATCGGGCTGATATTGGCGGTTGGCGCATTGGAAACGGAAGCGGTGGTGACCGGGTCGATCTGCGGGGCCACAAACCGATAGGCGGGACCGGAACAGCCGGCCGCGACGGCGAGGGCAAGGATCGGCACCCGCTTCGCCGACCGGAGAAGGCCGGTTGAAAGCGCTGACGCAGCCATCGATACTCAACTCCACGCGCACCCTCGCCGTGATCTATGGGATCTCCGCCTTAATGAACGATGACCTCGAGGCCGCCGACGATCCGGCCGCGCTGTTCGCCGCGTGGTTTGCCGAGGCGAGCCGGAGCGAGCCGAACGACCCCAACGCGATGCAGCTCGCGACCGCCGACGCGTCCGGTCTGCCCGACGTGCGAACCGTGCTGATGAAGGCATGGGACGATGAGGGGTTCGTCTTCTTCACCAACACCGCCAGCGCCAAAGGGCGGCAGCTGGCCGCGAACCCGCAGGCGGCGCTCGTCTTCCACTGGAAGAGCCTCGGCCGCCAGGTGCGGGCGAGGGGCCCGGTCGAGACCGTCACCGCCGCCGAGGCGGACGCCTATTTCGCGACGCGCTCGCGCGGCAGCCGGATCGGCGCGTCGGTTAGCCAGCAATCAAGGACTCTGTCCTCGCGAGAAGCTTTCGAAGCGGCCGTCGCGGCCTATACCTCGGCACACGAGGGACGCGAGATCCCCCGCCCGCCGCATTGGTCCGGCTACCGTCTTGTCCCGCAGGACGTCGAGTTCTGGCGCGAGCGCCCCTTCCGCCTCCACGACCGCATCCGCTTCACGCGGAAGGGCAAGGCGTGGGCGAAGGAACGGCTCTATCCCTAAGTCGCTTTTGGACTGCCCACCCGCTCCCCAAGGCCGGCAATGACAGGGGGTGCAGGCCGCACGTCACAAGCCGTCCCCTAAGAGACCGGCGTCCGCGGCTCGCTCCGCTCCTCGGCTCGTTCGCGCGGCGGCGAGGGCAGCGTATCCTCGATCCCCTCGTCGGGCGAGGAGGGCGGCTCCTCCATGGGCGTCGCGACCACGGCCGTCTCTTCGTTGAGCGGCCGGCTTTCGCGCTTCGGCTCGGTGAGCGGGGTGGGGGTCGGGCCCTGACGGATGAGGCGGTCGCGGCCGCCGGTGATGCCCTCGACCTTCTGGATCTCGAGGCGCTCGAGGTCGCGCCGGCGGATGTCCGCGGCGACCGCCGCCGCTTCGTCCGCGCTCGCGCCGAGTCCGCGCAGAGAAGCTTCGCCGAAGCGGATCGCCGACTCGAACGTCTCGCGGATCTCGTAGGCGACCCCCTCGGCGTAGAGCTCGAGCGTATGCGCGCGGTCGAAGGAGCGGACGTAGAGCTCGGCGAGCGGGAACTCGGCCTTGGCGAGTTCGACGATGCGGTTGGCGGTGTCCTTCTTGTCGACCGCGACGGCGATCAGCTTGGCGCTGCCCGCGCCGGCGGTGCGCAACACGTCGAGACGCGTCCCGTCGCCGTAGAAGATCTTGAAGCCGAAGCGCGCGGCGCTGCGGATCATGTCCGGACTGGAATCGATGATCGTCACGTCGATCCCGCGCGCCAGAAGGATCTGCGAGACCACCTGTCCGAAACGCCCGAAGCCGATCAGCAGCACCGTGCCGCTGACCCCATTGGCGACCTCGAGGCCGTCGGTCGACTCCGGCGGAGCGGGGGCAAGGAAGGGGAGGGCGAGCGCCGCGAGCGGCGTGAGCGCCATGGAGAGAATCACGGCGGCGTTCATTTGCGCGAGGAGCCCGGCGTCGAGGAGCCCGACATCGGCCGAGGCGGTGTAGAGGACGAAGGCGAACTCGCCGCCCTGCGCCATCAGGAGGGCACGCTGCGTCGCCTCGTGATGGTCCGAGCGCATGACCCGCGCGACGACATAGATCGTGCCGGCCTTTAGAAGCATGAACACCAGCACGATCAACAGGATGAACGGCCACGACGTGCCGATCACTCCGAGGTCGAGCGACATCCCGACGGCCAGGAAGAAGAGGCCGAGGAGGAGGCCGCGGAACGGCTCGATGTCGGCTTCGAGCTGATTGCGGAAGCTCGATTCGGAGAGGAGGACGCCGGCGAGGAACGCGCCCATCGCCATCGACAACCCGCCGGCCTCGGCCGCGAGCGCCGAGCCGAGCACCACGAGAAGCGCCGCCGCGGTCATGATCTCGCGGGTGCGCGAGGCGGCAAGGACACGGAAGAGCGGGTTGATGACGAACCGCCCGGCGAACCACACCGCCGCGACGACGAGGAGGGCGACCGCGATCCCGAGCCAGCCGGAGAGGCCGTGCGCTTCGGCCGCGCTGGCCGTCGGAGCGAGGAACGCGACGATCGCGAGGAGGGGAACGATCGCGAGGTCCTCGAGGAGGAGGATCGAGACGATCTTCTGGCCCGCCGGGGTGTTGCTCTCGCCCTCGTCCTCGAGGATGCGGAGCACGATCGCCGTCGAGGTGAGGACGAAGCCGAGCGCCCCGAGGAACGCTGCGGTCGGCGGGATGCCGATGAACACCCCGCCCGCGGTGAGGACGGCGCCCGCGGCCACCACCTGCAGCGTGCCGAGACCGAAGATCTCGCGCCGCAGCGCCCACAGCCGCGCCGGCTTCATCTCGAGGCCGATGATGAAGAGGAGCATCACCACGCCGAACTCGGCGAGATGGATGACCTCCCCGGCCTCGTGGAAGACCTTGAAGCCGAACGGACCGATGGCAAGCCCGGCGGCCAGATAGCCGAGCACCGGGCCGAGGCCCGCGCGCCGGAAGATCGGCACGGCAAGCACCGCCGCGCCGAGGAGGATCACCACCGTAAGGAGGGCGCCTTGTTCCATGTACCCCCCTTAGAAGACTACCGCGACGCGGTGCCGCCGATTGTCATCCCGTCGATGCGGAGCGTGGGCTGGCCCACCCCGACCGGCACCCATTGGCCCGACTTGCCGCAATTGCCGACCCCCTGGTCGAGCTGAAGATCGTTCCCGATCATGCTGATATTCTTGAGCGATTCCGGCCCCGACCCGATCAGCATGGCGCTCTTGAGGGCCGGGCCGACCTTGCCGTTCTCGATGCGGTAGGCCTCGGTGCAGCCGAACACGAACTTGCCGTTGGTGATGTCGACCTGGCCGCCCGAGAAGGCGACGGCGTAGATGCCGTCCTTGACCGAGGCGATGATCTCGGCCGGGTCCTGGGTCCCCGCCAGCATGTAGGTGTTGGTCATGCGCGGCATCGGGATCGACGAATAGCTCTGGCGCCGCCCGTTGCCGGTTGGCTTGAGCCCCATCAGCCGGGCGTTCTGCCGGTCCTGCATGTAGCCGACGAGGATGCCGTCTTCGATGAGGGTGTTGTACTGGCTCGGTGTGCCCTCGTCGTCGACCGTGATCGAGCCGCGGCGGTCCGGAAGCGTGCCGTCGTCGACCACGGTCACGCCCTTGGCGGCGACCCGCGTCCCCATCAGGCCGGCGAAGGCGCTCTGCTTCTTGCGATTGAAGTCGCCCTCCAGCCCGTGCCCGACCGCCTCGTGGAGGAGGACGCCGGGATAGCCCGGGCCGAGCACGACGTCGAAGACGCCTGCCGGGGTCGGGATCGCGTCGAGATTGACGAGCGCCTGCCGCAGCGCTTCGTCGACCGAGTGGCGCCAGTTCTCCTCGGTGAGGATGCGCTCGAACCCTTCGCGCCCGCCAAGGGCGTGGGTGCCGGTCTCCTGCCGAGTGCCGTCGCCTACCACCACCGCCACCGCGAGCCGGACCATCGGCCGGACATCGCGCACGAACGTGCCATCGGCGCGGAGGATCTCGACCACCTTCCACGCCCCGCCGATCGAGGCCGAAACCTGGCGGACCCGCGGGTCCTTGGAGCGGGCGTACGCGTCGATCTGCTCGAGCAGCGAGACCTTGGCCGCGAAGGTCGGCGAGCCGAGCGGATTCTCGTCGGTGTAGAGGCGGCGGTTGGTGCCCGCGGGCGGCGCGGCATAGGTCCCGCTATGGCCGCGCGTCACCGCCCCGACCGCGTCGGCGGCGCGCTTGATCGCGGACTCCGAGATATCCGCCGAATGCGCGTAGCCGGCCGCTTCGCCGGATACGGCGCGAAGGCCGAAACCCTGGTTGGTGTCGTAGGACGCGGTCTTGAGCCGGCCGTTGTCGAAGCCGAGGCCCTCGGCCTGTGAATATTCGAGGTAGAGCTCGCCGTCATCGGCGCCGCGGAGCGCATCGGCGACCAGCCTGGTCGCGGTGGTCCGATCGAGCCCGACCCGGTCGAGAATGCTGGGATTGGTGTCCGACATGCGGGCGACTCCGGATGGGATTGCGCCAAAAGGGGCGCGAAGGTGCGAAGAGACTACAGGATATGGGACCGGCCGGCCCCCGTGCCAAGCCGGATCGGGCCGCAAGCCTCGGAAAGCTGTGGCGTGGCGGTCAGGGGAGGGCGTCGAAGCCTTGGCTGAAGCCGGCGAGCGAGATCGGGATGCCGACCCCTTCCTCGGGCGTCTGGAAGACGATGAAAGTCGCCGTCGTCCCGCTCCGCAGCTTGGCGAGGAGATCATCCTCGAGCATCACTTCGGCGACGCACCCCAGATCCTCGCGGCAGCGCACGAAGCCGGCGCGGCCGATGTCGGTCTCGTCAATCTTGAGGCCGAGCCCGGTGGGGAGGAGGACGCCGAGCGGCGCACGCACCCGGAGGATCTCGGCGAGCCGGTCGGCGGTGCGCAGCACCACGACGTCGAGCGCCATGTCCGAGCGGTCCTCGGCGACCACCCGTTGCATCAGCGCGCATTGGCTTGTCTGCGCCCCCGGCGGGGTGTCGCACCACATCACCCAGTCGCCGTACGTGCCCGCGACCTCGCCCTCGGCGCGAGCCTGCGGAGCCGGCGCCAAAACCGCACCGATCGCGAACGCGGCTGCTGCCACCGCGAGGGCTTCTGGAATGATCCGCTGCAACGCGCCTGGTCCCCGAAAAAAACGTCTGAAAAATGCGCGTTTTGCCGCATGTGTAGTCATGATGGGCCGTTGCGAGCCTTTCCCGCTTGTGGTTTCTCTGCCTCGCGGTTCGGGGGGCCGCTTGCCGCAGATCTGAGCTGTCGAATCCGCCTATACTCTTGCGGAAGCTTGCGCAATCACGTCCTCTGCGCCCGCGGCTTTTGCAGGCAATCGTGACCGCCGGAAGGCAAAGGGAATGGCAGGGAGCTGAAGGGTGACCTCAATCAAGAATTTCTTCCGGTCGGCTATGGCGGGCTTGAGCCTCGCGGTGGCGGCCCTCCTGACTTCGGCGAGCGGGGCGATGGCCCAGCACCCGGAGAATTGGGAGATCGACTTCCAGGGCGGGGCGTCGCCGATCATGCGGCAGATCCTGCAGTTCCATCACGGGCTCCTGATCGTCATCACGCTCATCGTGCTGTTTGTGGTGGCGCTGCTCGCCTGGATCGCCGTCAAGTTCAACGCCAAGGCCCATCCGGTCCCGGCCAAGACCACGCACAACACCATCATCGAGGTGCTGTGGACGACGGTCCCGGTCCTCATCCTGGTCGGCATCGCGATCCCGTCCTTCTCGCTCCTCTTCGCGCAGTATGACCCGGCGCGCGCCATCGAGGGCTACGACCCGGTCGCCAGCCCGCCGATCACCCTCAAGGTCACCGGTTCGCAGTGGGCCTGGACGTTCGACTATGTCGACAACGGCATTTCGATCTTCACCAGCATGAAGCAGCCGGCCGACCTCCAGGAAGGCGAGCTTCGCCTTCTCGCCGTCGACAACGAGATCGTGCTGCCGATGGGCACCGTGGTCCAGCTTCAGGTCACCGCCGCCGATGTCCTCCACGCCTTCGCCATGCCGGCCTTCGGCGTGAAGGTCGACGCGGTGCCGGGCCGCCTCAACGAATCGTGGTTCCTCGCCGAGGTGGAAGGCGTCTACTACGGCCAGTGCTCGGAACTCTGCGGCCAGCCCGCCAACACCGGCGGCTATCTGACCGGCCACGCATTCATGCCGGCCGCGATCCGCATCGTGACCCAAGAGCAGTACGCGGCGTGGTCCGCGCTCGCGCCGACCGATCTTGCCGGGGCCAACCAGCGCCTCGCTGCCATGATCGACGCGGCGGCGCCGGCGGCCACCACGCAGGTCGCGGCGCGCTAGGATTTAGGACGGACACGCAATAAACGTCGGCTGACGCCGGAAACGTTAGGGAGCAGGACGAAATGGCCACCAGCGCCACTCAAACGGGGCACGACGCTCACGACCACGAGCCTCATCCGACCGGGCTGCGCCGGTGGCTGTTCTCCACCAACCACAAGGACATCGGGACCCTTTATCTCTGCGCCGCCATCGTCGGCGGCCTGATGGGCCTCGTCTTCTCGGTGATGATGCGCCTCGAGCTGCAGTCGCCGGGCATCCAGTTCTTCGGCGGCGACCCTCACTTCTTCAACGTGCTGGTCACCGGCCACGGCCTCCTCATGATCTTCTTCATGGTGATGCCGGCGATGATCGGCGGGTTCGGCAACTGGATCGTGCCGCTGATGATCGGCGCGCCGGACATGGCCTTCCAGCGCCTCAACAACATCTCGTTCTGGCTCCTCCCACCGGCGATGATCCTCCTCACCCTGTCGATGTTCATGCCCGGCGATTCGGGCGGCACCGGCTTCGGCGGCGGCTGGACCATCTATCCCCCGCTCTCGGCGGGCGGCGGCGGCGCGATGGATTACGCGATCCTGGCGCTCCACCTTGCCGGCGCGTCCTCGATCCTCGGCGCCATCAACTTCATCACGACCATCTTCAACATGCGCGCGCCTGGCATGACCATGCACAAGATGCCGCTGTTCGTGTGGTCGATCCTGGTCACCGCGTTCCTGCTGCTCCTGGCCCTGCCGGTGCTCGCCGGCGCCATTACTATGCTGCTGACGGACCGCAATTTCGGCACGACCTTCTTCAACCCTGAAGGCGGCGGCGACCCGATCCTCTTCCAGCACCTCTTCTGGTTCTTCGGTCACCCCGAAGTGTACATCCTGATCCTGCCCGGCTTCGGCATGATCAGCCACATCGTCTCGACCTTCTCGAAGAAGCCGATCTTCGGCTATCTCGGCATGGTCTACGCG
>CAYOET010000084.1:0-2224 GCA_964402985.1 uncultured Bauldia sp.
GCATTCGGCTGGGCCTCGACCCAGGATCTCGACGACATCATGGCGCTGGCGCTGCGCATCAACGACTTCCTCTCCGGGCTGCTCCTCGGTGTCGGACTCAAGCTGATCGACTTCAAGCTCGAGTTCGGCCGCCACTGGAACGAGCACGACGAGATGCGCATCATCCTCGCCGACGAGATCAGCCCTGACACCTCCCGTCTCTGGGACGTCAAGACCAACGAGAAGCTCGACAAGGACCGCTTCCGCCGCGATCTCGGCAATGTCGCCGAGGCCTATCAGGAAGTCGCCCGCCGTCTCGGCATCCTGCCCGAGGGCGGTCCCCGCGACCTGAAGGGCCCCGCGACCATGCAGTAACGGGGGCCCGCCCGGCCTCCCCCCTTCCCAACAGACGGAAATCTCCCCGTGAAAGCCAAAGTCCATATCACCTTGAAGAACGGCGTCCTCGACCCTCAGGGCAAGGCGGTGCAGCACGCCCTGGGCTCGCTGGGCTTCTCCGGCGTCAACGACGTGCGCCAGGGCAAGTATATCGAGCTGGATCTGGCCGAGAGCGATCCCGCCAAGGCCAAGGCCGCCGTCGAGCAGATGTGCAAGGGCCTGCTGGCCAACACCGTGATCGAGAACTACGCGATCGAGGTGACCGGCTAGGACCGGGAGGACGCTGGAATGAAGAACGCCCTCGTCGCGTGTCTCTCCATCCTCCCGCTCGCCCTCCTGCCTGGGGGGTTTGCGCCAGCCGCCTCGGCGGGCGAAGTGGTGCTGGGCTCGCACCGCGTCTCCTACGACGATGAGGTCTGGCATGCGGAACGCCTGGTCGCGGGTCAGCTGATCCGCTTCACCTGTTTCTCGGCCGACTGCCCCGGGGACGGCGTGCTCCTGCCGGACCTCTATGCGCTCGCCCGCTCGACCGCATCCGGTGGCTGGGGCGGCTGCGATTCCGCCGAGGCCTCGCTCCTTACCAGCGACACGGAGTACAGCAGCGTCAGCTTCGGGCATCCGATTGTCGCCGGGATCGAATTCCAGGTGACGGCGCTCGCCAGCGCGTGGTGCCGCCGCCGCGTCCCGCGCCAACCGCCGGTCATCCAGGCCTGTGGCGTAAGCCAGGATACGCTCTACTGGCTGACCACGGCTTTCACCGGTTGCAGCCCGGAGCCCAACCTTCCCAAGGTCCGCTTCGACGAAATTCTCCAAGGCTTCCGCGAAGGAACAGCAGCCGCACCATGAGTTCAGCCGTCGTCCTCTTCCCCGGCTCCAACCGCGACCGCGACATGGTCGCGGCGCTCCACAAGATCACCGGCCGGAAGCCGGTCGTGGTCTGGCATGCCGACACCGACCTTCCGCCCGTCGACCTCATCGTGCTGCCAGGGGGGTTCTCCTACGGCGACTACCTCCGCTGCGGGGCGATCGCGGCGCGCTCGCCGATCATGCGGGCGGTGACGGCGCGCGCCGCCGACGGGGTCGCCGTACTCGGGGTCTGCAACGGCTTCCAGATTCTCTGCGAGGCCGGCCTTCTGCCCGGCGTTCTGATGCGCAACGCCTCGCTCAAATTCGCCTGCCACGACGTCGAGCTCCGCGTCGAGACTGCGAGCAGCGTCTTCACCTCGCAGTACCGCAAGGGCGAGACCGTCCGCTTCCCGATCGCCCACGGCGAAGGCAACTATCGCTGCGACGAGGACACGCTCCGCCGCCTCCGCGGCGAGGACCGCGTCGCCTTCCGCTACGCGGGCGCGGACGGGGGTCCGAACGGGGCGACTGACGCCATCGCCGGCATCCTCAACGAGCGCCGCAACGTGCTCGGCCTGATGCCCCACCCCGAAAACGCCATCGAAGCCGCTCAGGGCGGGGTCGACGGACGCCGCCTCTTCGAGAGCCTCGCCAAGGAATTCATGGCCGCCGCATGACGATCGCCTCCCGGCCGAAGCAGCTTCGGAACGATATCGCCATCACGCCCAAACTCGTCGCCGAACACGGCCTCAAGCCCGACGAGTACCGGCGCATTCTCGACCTTCTCGGCCGCGAGCCGTCGATCACCGAGCTCGGCATCTTCTCGGCCATGTGGAACGAGCACTGCTCGTACAAATCCTCGAAGATCCATCTCCGCACGCTGCCCACCACCGGTCCGCGCGTCGTCCATGGCCCCGGCGAGAATGCCGGCGTCGTCGATATCGGCGACGGCGAGGTCGTGGTCTTCAAGATGGAGAGCCACAACCACCCTTCGTTCATCGAG
>CAYOET010000085.1:0-2426 GCA_964402985.1 uncultured Bauldia sp.
TCGCCGCTCTACAACCAGTACTGCCGCCGCGTCTCCGACGCCCTCGCGGCGGCGATGGCCGGGGCTTAGCCGGCAATGGCCAACGCCGAGACGAAGCCAAAACTGGTCACGGCCCAGCCCTCCGCCTCGCGCTCATCCGACCGGCCCGCGGCGCATCGCTCCGAGCGTGAGTTCGCCGACCGCCTCCTCGGCGTCGCCATCCCGCTCGGGATGCTCGCCCTTCTCGTCGCCTTCTGGCAATGGGCGGTCACCACCTACAACGTGCCGCACTATTTCCTGCCCAGCCCGAAGCGCATCGCGGCGGCGATGGTCGAAGACTGGTTCATCCTCGGCCCTGCCCTCCTCGTCACGCTGCGCACCACCTTCCTCGCCCTCGCCTTCGCGCTGATCGGCGGCATCGGCCTCGCCATCCTTCTTGCCCAGTCGCGCTGGTTCGAACTCGCCCTCTATCCCTACGCGGTGATCCTCCAGGTCACCCCGATCGTCGCGATCGCCCCGCTCCTCCTCGTCTACATTCCCGACCAGCGGGTCGCCCTCCTCCTCTGCGCCTGGGTGGTCGCCTTCTTCCCGGTTCTCTCCAACACCACGGTCGGCATCAGGTCGACCGACCACAATCTCCTCGCGCTCTACGAACTCTACGGCGCTTCGCGCTGGCAGCGCCTCGTCCACCTCCAGCTCCCGAGCGCCCTCCCCTACATCCTCGCCGGCCTCCGTATCGCCGGCGGCCTTGCGCTCATCGGGTCGGTGGTGGCCGAGTTCGCGGCGGGCTCGGCGGGCCGTGGATCGGGCCTCGCCTTCCGCCTCCTCGAAGCGCAGATCAGGCTGAACATTCCCCGCTTGTTCGCGGCTTTGACTCTGCTTTCGGCGACCGGCGTCGCGATCTTTTTCGCGACCGGCCTCCTCTCGCGCTGGCTCCTCGGCCGCTGGCACGAGACCGCGCGCGAGCGCGAGCGTTAGCCGGCTAGTGGCTAGCCAGCTAGTGGCGAGTTAGCCGGCGTCACGATAGTGTCACCTCCCGTCCTTAGACGACTGACCAACATGTCGTTCAACCACCGCAAGACGGTTGTTCACCGGCTCACCCAGGCGGCCCGCGCAACGCGCGTCCGCACCGGGAGCCAGCTCACCCGCATCGGCCTCCACGCCGGTCAGGACGCGGTCCTCAAGGCATTGGCCGAGACCGACGGCCTCACCATGTCGGACCTCGCCGCGACCCTTTCCGTGCAGCCCCCGACCGTCACCAAGATGGTCAGCCGCCTCGCCGCGCAGGGCTACATCGAGCGCCGCGCTTCCGCCGGCGACGGGCGCCAGGCCCAGGTCTTCCTCACCGATCTGGGCAAGGAGACCGTCTCCGAGCTCGACAAGATCCTCCGCCGGGTCGAGCGCCAGGCGCTCGCCGGCATCGAGGAGAAGGAGCGGAAGCGCCTCAGGAAGTTCCTCCGCCAGATCGAGAAGAATCTCGGCGCCGGCAAGAAGCACGACGAGGTCGACGAAGAAGACCTCCTCGAGGGGGTCGTTCCCGCTTAACCCTTACACCTGCTCAAGCGCAGTCGCCCTGATGGACCCAACCTTAACCTCCCCCTTGCGGGGAGGTCGAAGGCGCGAGGGCTTGCCCGAGCGGCTTCGGGAGGGGGTAGCGGGCATCGCCCGCGTCTCTTCCGCTTTCCGACAGGACTCATCCTGCCTACCCCCTCCCGACATCGCTCCGCGATTTCGACCTCCCCGCAAGGGGGAGGTTAAGTCTGCAAGGTCCTAAGCCCGTTCGAGGGTCGACGTGCGCACTAGCCGCCTCCGACCGTGCTCGCTAAGAACGGCCATGACCGACATCGACGTTCTCGTCCCCGCCCGCGTCTCGCCCGAGATGGAGGCCGCGCTGGCCGCGCGCTTCCGCCTCCACAATCTCTGGCAGGCGAAGGACCAGGCCGCCTTCATCGCCGACTGCGCGCCGCGCATTCGCGGCATGGCCCGCACCTTTCCCTCGACCATCGGCAAGGACATCATCGACCGCCTGCCGAAGATCGAGATCATCGCCAGCTACGGCGTCGGCTACGACTCCGTCGACGCGGCCTATGCGGCGCGGAAGGGCATCCTCGTCACCAACACGCCCGACGTCCTCAACGAGGAGGTCGCCGACACCGCCCTCGGCCTCCTGCTGATGACCGTGCGCCAGCTCGGCGCCGCCGAGCGCTACGTCCGCGCCGGCAAGTGGCCGGGCGGCGACTTCCCGCTCACCGCTTCGCTCCGCGACCACACCGTGGGCATCGTCGGCCTCGGCCGCATCGGCCTTGCCATCGCCCGCCGCCTGGAGGCTTCGCGCATCGGCGTCGCCTACCACAACCGCACGCCGCGCACCGACGTCCCGTTCCGCTACTACCCCGACATCCGTTCGCTCGCCGCCGCCGTCGACACGCTCCTCCTCGTCCTGCCCG
>CAYOET010000086.1:0-12576 GCA_964402985.1 uncultured Bauldia sp.
GATCAGGAGGATGATCAGCGCGCCGACGAAGGCGATGATCACCTGATCGGCGATCGCCGAGCCGAGGTTGGGCCGGATGTTGAACTGCTTGGCCGCGATGCCGCCGAGGAACGACCCCAGCAGTCCGGCCACGAGCGCGCCGAGAAGGCTCTGATTGCCCGGGAAAATGAAGGTCGCGAGCAATCCCGCGACGAGGCCGATCACCACCCAGACGATGATCGCCTTTTGCTGCTCGGTCAGGTCACTCATGGCCGTTCCCCCGCGCGGCGAGCCGGTGCGCTGCCCCGCCGCCCGAGGATGTAGTGAGACGGCGCCGCCTCCGCCACCGAAAACATCGGCGCCAGCCTAGGTGGCCGGCACCGGTTCAGCGCGCCGCAGGCGGCGGAGAAGCACGCGCACGACCGTTCCGAAGCCGAGGACCATGAGGATGCCGAGGATCGGACCGCCCGCCACCGGGATCATGGCGATGAGGCCGAGCGCCAGCGCGCCGACGATCAGGAAGAACAGGGTGAGCAGGATCCCGCGCCGCCCGCCCCCACGGTGGAGCGCGAAGTCGGCGAGGCCGATGGCGCTGATCGTGTAGGCGAGTACGAAGACGACCGGTATGAGGAAGATTACCGCGATCGCGAGCGGGATGCCGACCACCGTTACCATGAGGACGAAGATGATGATCGGCAGGAGGATTATCGCGAGAATGCCGAGGAAGAAGCCGGAGATCGGCCGGCGACGGAAGGTGCTCGCCATCTCCTCGACCGAGCCCCGCGCGATGAGCAGGAAGAGGACGCCGACGATGAGGGTCGCGATCACGCCGAACAGCACGAAGGCGAACCGGCCGTAGACGACCTGCTCCCACCACTCCGGCACGTCGACGCGCGTGGAACCAGTGATGGTGGCGCCGGTTTCCTGCGTGGTCTCGGTGTCGGGCCGCAGCGTGAGATCGCCGGTGATGACCGCGTTGGGGCCGAGGGTGAGGCTGTCCGCCTCGACCGTGAGGCCGCGATCGGCGCGCCCGTTGAAGACGACCGTGGTTCCGCGGAGGACGATCGTGTCCTTGGCCTCGCCGTTGAATTCGATGTACTCGCCGCCGAGACGAGTGGTCCCGTTGACGACGGTGTTCGGCGACACGATGACCGATGCACCGCCGGCCATGAGGTCGCCGCCGATGGTGAGATCGATATTGAGCTTGTTGGCGCCCGCGCCGACGTCCTTGCCGACGTCGCCGCTCAGATTCACCTCGGCGCCGCCGACCCAGAGATTGGTGCCGATCGAGCCGGTGATGTCGACCTGGGCGCCGCCGACGGCGACCTCGTTGGCGACGTTCGCGTCGATGGTGATGTTGGCGGCGCCGGCCCAGATCAGCTCGGCTTCGCCGGTGATGATGAGGGTGGAGGCGCCGAGGCGGACGGCTTCGCCCTCCGCCTGGTAGGCGACCACGCCGCCGCGGGCGGGGGTCGGTTCGGGGGCGGCGGGTGTGGTCGCCGCCGGGGGCGTTACCGGAGCCGGGGTGAGCGCTGGCGGGACCGGCGTGGGAGTGACGGGAGCCGGAGTTACGGCGGGCGGTGTCGGCGCGGGTGTTGGCTGTGCCGCCGAAGGCGTCGCCAGGAAGAGCGAAAGCACCGCCGCGGCCAAGCTTGTCGCCCAAAAGCGATGGGATGAGTCACTCACCGTCCGCATAAACCCGCTCCATGCACGAGAGATCGGCCTTGCTCGCCGATTCCTCATAGCACACCTGCCCGCATTCCGGGCAGGGCGTGAAACGCGGCAGCTCTCAGATGTGGATGACGCGGCCGTAAGCGGAGAGCACGCTCTCGTGCATCGTCTCGGAAAGCGTGGGGTGCGGGAACACCGCTTGGATGAGTTCTTCCTCGGTGGTCTCGAGGTTCATGGCGATGACGAAGCCCTGGATCAGCTCGGTCACTTCTGCCCCGACGAGATGCGCGCCGAGGAGTTGGCCAGTCTTGGCGTCGAAGATCACCTTGGTGAGGCCCTCGGGTTCGCCGAGTGCGATCGCCTTGCCGTTGCCGATGAACGGGAAGCGGCCGATCTTGACCGCGATGCCGGCCTCCTTGGCCTTCTTTTCCGTGAGGCCGACCGAGGCGATTTGCGGGTGCGAATAGGTGCAGCCGGGGATCTTGGCCTTGTCCATCGCGTGCGGCTTCTGGCCGGCGATGGCCTCCACGCAGATCACCCCCTCATGCTCCGCCTTGTGGGCGAGCATCGGCGGCCCGGCGACGTCGCCGATGGCGTAAACGCCGGCAACATTGGTCTTCCCGTAGGCGTCGGCGAGGACGATGCCGCGGTCGGTCTTCACGCCGAGCGTTTCGAGGCCGAGATTCTCGATATTGCCGACGACGCCGACCGCCGAGATCACGCGCTCGACCTCGATGGTCTCGGTCTTGCCGTCGGCCTCGAGGGTCGCCTTCACGAGCGGGCCGCCCTTGTCGAGCTTGGTCACCTTGGTTCCGGTCTTGACCTTGATGCCCTGTTTCTCGAAGCGCTTCCGGACATGGGCCGCGATCTCCTCGTCCTCGACGGGGAGTATCTGCGGCAGCACCTCGACCAGCGTCACGTCGCAGCCGAGGGCGCGGTAGAAGGAGGCGAACTCCGAACCGATCGCGCCCGAGCCGACGACGAGGAGCGATTTCGGGAAGCTCTCCGGCACCATCGCGTCGACATAGGTCCAGACGCGCTTGCCGTCGGGTTCGAGGCCGGGGAGAACGCGCGGCCGCGCGCCGGTGGCGACGATGATGTGCTTGGCCTGGTACTCGCCGCCGCCGAGGGCGCCGCGCGGCGGGTTGTCGGAGGCCTTCACGGTGATCTTGCCCGGTGCGGTGAGCTTGGCTTCGCCCCAGATGACGGGGACCTTGTTCTTCTTGAGCAGGCCGTTGACGCCTTGGCTGAGCTGACCGGCGACGCCGCGCGAGCGCTTGACCACCGCGGCGATGTCGAAGCCGACCTTGTCGGCCGAGAGGCCGTAGTCGCCGGCGTGCTCCATGTGGCGGTAGATCTCCGCGCTGCGGAGGAGCGCCTTGGTCGGGATGCAGCCCCAGTTCAGGCAGATGCCGCCGAGATGGGTCTTCTCGACGATCGCGGTCTTGAGGCCGAGCTGGGCCGCGCGGATCGCCGCGACGTAGCCGCCGGGTCCGCTGCCGATGATGATGACGTCGTAAGTCTCAGTGGCCATTGGGGTTCTTCTTGTTGAACGAGGTCAGAGCGAAATGGTGGGCGAGCGCGGCTCCGGCAACGCCGAGGACGAGATACCAGCCCATCATGCGGTTCGGACCAGGCTGGAAGCAGGCGACCGGGCCGCAGCTGGCGGCGACCATGAGGTAGCCGAGCACGAGGCTCGCCGCCAGCACGAGGAGCGCCGGCCAGCGCAGGCGCCGCAAGAGCAGGAAGCGAAGGACGAGCCACATCGCGAAGACGATGATGAGGGCGAGCGGCAGGAAGAGAAGGATCGCGCCGGACTCGAGGCCGAGGACGGGGCCGCTGCGGAGGTTCAGCACCCAGGCGAGCGAGGCGAGGACGATGACCTCCAGCGCGGCGATGAGCGACACCGCCTGGGCGAATGGGTTTCGGCTCATTGTGGAAGCGCCTTCGTCATCAGCCACCACTCGCCTGGTATTCCGACGTCGGCGGTGACCACGGTCGGCCGCTTCGCGGTCACCGCATAGCCCGCCGAGCGGTAGAGCTGAAGCGCGTGGCCGTTGCCCGATGCGGCGATCAGGCTAAGGCCCTTGCAGCTCGCAGTCCGGCCGAGTTCGTCGACGACCGACATCAAGAGACGCGCGATCCCGCGGCGCCGGAATTCGGGATAGACGGCGAGGATGTTGAGGTACCAGTAACCCGGCACCTCCGCCTCGAGCTTCAGAAGCGGGACGATCGCCTCCGGGACCTTGGCGAGGTCGGGCATCTCGTAGGGGTCGGGGAGCTTGTAGCCGAGCATCAGGCCGGCGACCTCGCCGCCCGCCTCCGCGATCAGCGAATTGCGGAGGTTGAAGTTGGTCTCGCCGCCGAGGATGCGGGAGCGGCCGATCTCGAGGGCCGACTGGCCTGGCGCGGCCATCCGGCGCCAGAGGGTGGACGGCAACCCCTCCCCCGCGATGTCGCAAAGGACGGCGATGTGGGTGGCGTCGGCGCGCTGGGCCGGGCGGACGGTGACGCCCGGCAGCTTCGTGGTGAGACGGTTTCCGCTCGCCACTCGCGCCTCAGGCCAGCAGCGAAGCCGGCTTCTCGATGAAGTCCTTGAAGGCCGTGAGTAGCTCGGCGCCGAGGGCGCCGTCGACGGCGCGGTGGTCGGTCGAGAGGGTCACCGTCATGATCGTCGCGATCTCGACCTTGCCGTTGCGGGCCACCGGTTTCTCGAGGCCGGCGCCGACGGCGAGGATCGAGGAGTGCGGCGGGTTGATCACGGCCGCGAAATCCTTGATCCCGAACATGCCGAGATTGGAGATCGCGGTCGAGCCGCCCTGGTACTCGTGCGGGGCGAGCTTGCGGTCCTTGGCGCGCTTAATGAAATCCTTCATGTCGGACGAGATCTCGGGGAGCCTCTTGGTGTCGGCCTTGCGGACGACTGGCGTGATCAGACCGCCAGGGATGGCGACAGCGACGCCGATGTCGGCGCGTTTGTGGAGGAGCATGCCGCCCTCGGTCCAGGTGGCGTTGGCGTGCGGCACCTTCATGAGGGCCATCGCCATCGCCTTGATGATGAAGTCGTTGACCGAGATGCGCCAGGACGGGTTTCCGTCCTTGTCCTTGGGGGCGGCGAAATTGAAGTCGGCGCGGACCTTGAGGAGCGCGTCGATGTCGGTGTCGAGCGTCAGGTAGAAGTGCGGGATCGTCGTCTTCGCCTCGATGAGGCGGCGGGCGATGATGCGGCGGACGTTGTCGTGCGGGACGGTGTCGTAGGTGCCCGGCTCGTAGAGCTTAAGGACCTGCTGGTCGCTCATGCCCTGCGGGGCTGGCGCAGCGGAGGAGCCGGCGCGAGGCGCGGCGGCGCCGGGCTTGGCCTGCTCGACGTCCGACTTGACGATGCGGCCGTGCGGACCTGAGCCGGCGACGGCGGCGAGGTCGATGCCTTTCTCCTTGGCGACGCGGCGGGCGAGCGGCGAGGCGAAGAGGCGGCCGTTCGGCTGCGGCGCGGCGTCGTGCATGCCGGCGCGCATCATAGCGCCGGGCTCGGGGACCTTCGGAGCGGACGCGGGAACGGCGTCCGCCGCCTTGGCAGCCTGAGCCGCAGGAGCCGGAGTGCCAGTGGACGGCTTCGGGACCGGCGCCGGAGCGGCGCTCGCCGGAGCGGCCTCTCCGTCGGCGATGAGGATGGCGATGGGTGCGTTAACCTTCACGCCTTGCGTGCCCTCGGCGACGAGGAG
Source organism: uncultured Bauldia sp. (assembly GCA_964402985.1). Taxonomy (GTDB): domain Bacteria; phylum Pseudomonadota; class Alphaproteobacteria; order Rhizobiales; family Kaistiaceae; genus JADYYB01. The sequence goes on from CAYOET010000086.1 coordinate 5,373, forward strand.
CTTGCCCACCCTCCCCTCGTCGACGGCCTCGACTTCCATGGTCGCCTTGTCGGTCTCGATCTCGGCGATCACGTCGCCGGATTTGACCTTGTCGCCCTCCTTGACGTGCCATTTGACGAGGTTGCCCTCCTCCATGGTCGGGGAGAGCGCCGGCATCAGGATGTTGGTTGCCATCGATCTATCGCCCCGGTCAGCCGCGATACGTGACGGACTTCACGGCCGCCACGATCTCGGCGACGGAGGGCAGCGCGAGTTTCTCGAGGTTGGCCGCGTAGGGCATCGGGACGTCCTTGCCGGTGATCTTGAGGACCGGGGCGTCGAGATGGTCGAACGCCTTCTCCATCAGCTGCGAGGCGATCTCCGAGCCGATCGAGGCTACGGGCCAGCCCTCTTCGACCGTGACCACGCGGTTGGTCTTCTTCACCGATGCGATGACGGTGTCGATGTCGAGCGGGCGGAGGGTGCGAAGGTCGATGAGCTCGACCGAGATGCCCTCGGCGGCGAGCGCGTCGGCGGCCTTGGTGGCGTAGGTCATGCCGATGCTGAAGGAGACGATGGTAACGTCGGTGCCTTCACGGGCGATGCGCGCCTTGCCGATCGGGAGCACGAAATCGTCGAGCTTGGGAACCGGAAAGCTCTGGCCGTAGAGGATCTCGTTCTCGAGGAAAATCACCGGATTGGGGTCGCGGATCGCGGCCTTGAGGAGGCCCTTGGCGTCGGCGGCCGTGTAGGGCGCGTTGACCTTGAGGCCGGGGATGTGGGCGTACCAGGAGGCGAAGTCCTGGCTGTGCTGGGCGGCGACTCTAGCGGCGGCGCCGTTGGGGCCGCGGAAGACGATCGGGCAGCCCATCTGGCCGCCGGACATGTAGAGCGTCTTCGCCGCCGAGTTGATGATCTGGTCCATTGCCTGCATGCCGAAATTCCAGGTCATGAACTCGACGATCGGCTTCAGCCCGGCGAGCGCGGCGCCAATGCCGAGGCCGGCAAAGCCGTGCTCGGTGATCGGGGTGTCGATCACCCGTTTCGGGCCGAACTCCTGGAGGAGGTTCTGAGTGACCTTGTAGGCGCCCTGATACTCGGCGACTTCCTCGCCCATGACGAAGACGTCGGGATCGCGGCGCATCTCCTCGGCCATCGCGTCGCGGAGCGCCTCGCGGACGGTCATGGTGACCATCTCGGTGCCAGCCGGGACGTCAGGGTCGGCGGCGATGTGAATTGCGGGGGCCGAGATCGGGTTGCTGTGGCGGGGCGCTTCCGCGTCGGCCGATTTCCCGGCGGGAGCAGGAGCTGCCACGGGCGGGGTGGCCGCCTTCCCGCCGTCGGACTTCTTCGCGGGTGCCTCGCCTTCGCCGGCGATGCGCGCGATCGGCGTGTTGACGCGGATGCCCTCGGTGCCCTCGGCGACGAGGATGGAATCAAGCGTGCCCGAATCGACCGCCTCGATCTCCATGGTCGCCTTGTCGGTCTCGATCTCGGCGATGACGTCGCCCGGGGCGACCTTGTCGCCCTTGTGCTTGAGCCACTTGGCGAGCTTGCCCTCTTCCATCGTGGGCGAAAGCGCGGGCATGAGGATATCGATCAGCATCGGGACGGCGTTTCCTGTGTCTTCTTGGCCCGGAGCTGCCGGACTGGTTCTGCGGCCGGCGATCCGGCCTAGGGTTTCACGAGGACGTAGCCACCAAAGTTGTTCGCCTCGTTGCTCTCGGGAACCGCGATGGCGGCGTCGGCCTGGAGCAGAAGATTGTACGAGCCCGGCGCCCAGGCCAGTTCCGCCCAGAACGGCATGGCGAAATTGAAGACATGGCCGCTCGGCAAGGCCGGGACGTCGAACACCAGTCGGTTGGGGTAGAGCGGATCCTCGTACCGAGCAAAGTCGGGGTGGCGAACGCAGGAGCCGCCGCCCTGGCGCTGGCATTGCAGCGTGGCGATCGACGCGGCGGCGGGCGCTCCGCCGGCATTCCGGACGGAGACCGTGCCGGTGCTCAGACGCGAAGCAATGGGCACCAGATCGGGCGACAGGGGGACGAGGCCGCCCCGTCCGACCGGCTGCCCGGCGGCGGGAGCGGCAGCGAAAAGCACGGCAACGCACGCGGTGATGGGAAGGCGTCTCATCGATTCCTCCTCACTCGTCATGCCCCCCGGCAAATAGCGCGAGCGCTATCAATGGAGAATGTCGGTCCACAGCTCGGACGGGTCCGGCTCCTTCCCGGCCGCGGCGAAATCCGCCGACTCGGTTACCCGCTCGCGAACCGTCTTGTCGATTTCCTTGAGGTCGTCCTCGGTTGCCCAGCCGTTCTTGAGGAGGCGCGCCGAGACCTGTTCGATCGGGTCGTGCTCGGTACGGTATTTCTGCACTTCTTCCTTCGACCGGTATTTTGCCGGGTCGGACATCGAGTGGCCGCGATAGCGGTAGGTCAGCATCTCGAGGATGTAGGGACCCTTGCCGGAGCGGGCCCAGTCGATGGCCTTTTCGGCCGCGGCGCGAACGGCGCGGACGTCCATGCCGTCGACCTGCTCGCCGGGGATCCCGAAGGACACGCCGCGCTGCGAAAGGTCCTGCGTCGCCGACGAGCGCTCGATGGCGGTGCCCATGGCGTAGCGGTTGTTCTCGATGACGTAGACGACGGGGAGCTTCCACAGCTCCGCCATGTTGAAGCTCTCGTAGACTTGGCCCTGGTTGGCGGCGCCGTCGCCGAAATAGGTCAGCGAGACGCTGCCGTTCTCGCGATAGCGATTGGCGAAGGCGAGGCCGGTGCCGAGCGGCACCTGCGCCGCTACGATACCGTTGCCGCCATAGAATTCCTTCTCGCGGCTGAACATGTGCATCGAGCCGCCCTTGCCGCGTGAATACCCCTCGATGCGGCCGGTGAGCTCGGCCATCACGCCCTTGGGGTCCATCCCGCAGGCGAGCATATGGCCGTGGTCGCGGTAGCCGGTGATGACCTGATCGCCCTCGACCATCGCCATCTGCACGCCGACGACGACGGCTTCCTGGCCGATATAGAGGTGGCAGAAGCCGCCGATGAGGCCCATGCCGTAGAGCTGGCCGGCGCGTTCCTCGAACCGGCGGATGAGGAGCATCTCGCGATAGGCGTGGAGCTCGTCCTCCTTCGTGAACGCGGCAGGCCGAGCGCCGCTTGCAGCAGCGTCTTTCTGCCCTACGTCATCCTCGTCGGATTTGAGGCGGGTGGCGGTTTTGCGTGCTGGCATTTTCCGCTTCTGGTTTCCCTAGTGACAAAGTGGCGCGAAAATAGACGAGCCGGATGTCCATTCCAAGGATAACCGGTCATGCCCTGCCTAGGGAGCACCCATGCGGAGGACGACCTCGTCGGCGTGGATGACGTTGAGCTTCTGACGCGCGAGTTCGTCGAGAAGGTCGAGGTCGAGGCTCTGCGGACGAAGGCGGGAGGCCTGGCGCTCGAGCGCTTCGCGCTCGCCGCGCACCTCCGCGAGCTCGGCGCCGAGACGCGCCGTCTCCGATTCGAGGCCCGCCTTGGCGAAGATCCCGTAGCGGCCATGGAAGGCGTGGAACGCGAAATAGGCAAGGAACGCCGCGGTGAGGAGCGGCATGCCGAAATGGCTCAGGACCGAGCGCTTGCGCTGGCGGGTGATCACGCTAGGCACCTTGCCCAGCCGTGGTTAACCGATGGTTGCCGGGACGGCGGAAACTAAGACGAAGATCTCTGGTCTCCGGGGGCGAACTGGGGCCTCGACCTTGGCAAGCCAACCATTGTCAGAGGTTGGTCGCGTCCTAGACGCCGATGCGAAGCGCCGAGCGGGCGGCGTAGCGGCCTTCGGGGCCGAGCTGCTCTTCGATGCGGAGGAGCTGGTTGTACTTGGCCAGGCGATCCGAACGGGAGAGCGAGCCGGTCTTGATCTGCCCGCAGTTGGTCGCGACGGCGAGGTCGGCGATTGTGGAATCCTCGGTCTCGCCCGAGCGGTGCGAGAGCACCGAGCGGTAGCCGGCGCGGTGCGCGATATCGACCGCTTCGAGCGTCTCGGTGAGCGTGCCGATCTGGTTGACCTTGATGAGGATGGCGTTGGCGAGGCCACGCTCGATGCCCTGCTTGAGGCGTTCGGGGTTGGTGACGAAGAGGTCGTCGCCCACCAGCTGGCAGCGGTTGCCGATCTCGGCGGTGAGAGCGGCCCAGCCGTCCCAGTCGTCCTCCGACATGGCGTCCTCGATGGAGACGATCGGGTAGCGGTCGACGAGGCCGGCGAGGTACTTTACCTGCTCCTCGGCGCCGCGGGTTTTCCCTTCGCCCTCATAGACATAGGCGCCCTTCTTGTAGAACTCGGTAGCCGCGCAATCGAGCGCGAGGTAGACGTCCTCGCCGGGCCGGTAGCCGGCCTTCTCGATGGCCTTCAGGCAGAAATCGAGCGCCGCTTCGGCGGAGGCGAGGTTGGGCGCGAAGCCGCCTTCGTCGCCGACATTGGTGGCGTGGCCGGCGTCCTTGAGCTGCTTCTTGAGGGTGTGGAAGATCTCCGCGCCCATGCGGATCGCCTCGGCGACGGTGGGCGCGCCGACCGGCATGATCATGAATTCCTGGAAGTCGATGGGGTTGTCGGCGTGAACGCCGCCGTTGATGATGTTCATCATCGGCACCGGCAGGATGCGCGCGGTCGGGCCGCCGAGATAGCGGTGGAGCGGCAGCGCGGCGGCTTCTGCCGCGGCCTTGGCGACGGCGAGCGAGACGCCGAGGATGGCGTTGGCGCCGAGGCGGCCCTTGTTGGGCGTGCCGTCGAGCGCGATCATGGTGCGGTCGATGTGTATCTGCTGCTCGGCCTCGAAGCCGGTGATCGCGTCGGCGAGTTCGCCGTTCACCGCGTCGACGGCCTTGCGGACGCCCTTCCCGACATAGCGGCCTTTGTCCCCGTCGCGGAGCTCGACCGCCTCGTGGGCGCCGGTAGATGCGCCCGAGGGCACGGCGGCGCGGCCGAAGGAGCCGTCCTCAAGCGTGACGTCGACCTCGACGGTCGGGTTGCCTCGGCTGTCGAGGATCTCGCGACCCAGAATGTCGATGATGGCGGTCACGCTTCTTCCTTTCTTGGCATGGCACGATGCGCGGCGCTTGTAGCGGACCCCCCAGGGGGGCGGAAGGGGTGACGGAACGCCGGCTTCCGTGAGATCATTGCGTTTTAGACATGGCTGACATGAACGTCCTGACGATTACGAATGGCGACAGCGCTGCCGGAACCCTCGCCGAGGCCGGGCATAAGGGGACGATTTTGTCGTGGCAGGACATTCTCCACGAGGGGCCGGTGCCGCGCGGGTATGGCCTCACCGAGCTGTCGGCGATCCGGGTGGAGTATCTGGCCGCTCGGCTCGGTGTGCCGGCCGCCGAGGTCGCGGCGAGCTTCGCCGCGCGCGACGCGGTGATGATGCGCCACCGCGACTTCGCGCGGATCGAGATCTGGCTCGAACACGACCTCTACGACCAGCTCCAGCTCCTGCAGATCCTGGCCTTCTTCGCGACTGAGCGCCGCGATACGGGCCTCGTCCTCGTCCAGGCCGACGATTTCCTCGGCACGCAAAGCGCCGACACGATCCTTCGCTTCACCGCCCTCGCCCGGCCCGTGTCGGCGCCGACGCTGGCGACCGCCCGGGCGATCTGGGACGAGTTCGGGGACGCGACGCCGCTCGCGGTGAGTGCGCGGGTCGCGCGCGGCCCGGTCGAGGGGCTGCCGTTCATCCGCCCGGCGCTGATCCGGATGCTAGAGGAGTTGCCCGACAGCGAGACCGGGCTCGGCCGGGTCGAGACGACCGCGCTGCGGCTTCTCGCCGAGCGGACGAGCACGGGGTGGGAGCTCTTCCGTGGGGTGATCGCGCGCGAGGAAGCCGCGTTCATGGGCGACGTTTCGTTCGCCAGCATCCTCCTCGACCTCGCGCGGTGCGAGGAGAAGCTGATCTCGGGGCTACCGGAGGGCCGGGAGCCGCTCGGCGTTGAAGACCTCCTCGAGTGGTTCGCGCTGCCGCTCGACCTCACCGAGTTCGGCCGCAGCGTCCTCGAGGGCGAGGCCGACGCGATCGCGCGGAACGGGATCGACCGCTGGTGGGGCGGCACCCATCTGGTCGGGCGCGATTGTTGGCGCTACGACCGCGAGATGGGCGCGGTGATCGCGCCACGATCGGACGATGTCCGCCGCACTGGAGACGCCTTGTGACGATCAATACTCCCCCGCAGCTCGGGCGGCCCGTTGCCATTCCCGAGAGTCCTGAGGCGGCCGTCCTCGACCGGGTGCCGAACCCGCATCCGGGAACGCTCTACGTCACGCGCTTCACGGCGCCCGAGTTCACCTCGCTCTGCCCGGTGACCGGCCAGCCCGACTTCGCGCATCTGGTCATCGACTATGTGCCGGGCGAATGGCTGGTCGAGTCGAAGTCGCTGAAGCTCTACCTGCAGTCGTTCCGCAACCACGGCGCCTTCCACGAGGACTGCACCGTCGCCATCGCCAAGCGCCTCGCGAGGGAGATCGAGCCGACCTGGCTCAGGATCGGCGGCTATTGGTTCCCGCGCGGCGGCATGCCGATCGACGTGTTCTGGCAAACTGCCGCGCCGCCCAAGGATTTGTGGCTGCCCGACCAGGGCGTGGCGCCCTATCGCGGGCGCGGTTAGAGCGGCCGACCGCATGGCGGTCAGCCTGCCGCTGGTACCCGTCCGCGAGAAGGACCGGCTGGGCCGGATGATGGCGGCGTACATCGCCGAGATGAGCGCCATCATCCGCATCGCACCGATTTCGACCTATCCGTACTTCGACTCCTACTGGGAGGAAGCCGATCGCCGTTGGCCCCATTGGATCAGGAGCGGCGGCGCGGATTGCGGCTTTGCCCTCGTCGACCTTGCCGACGACGGCCGGCTCGAGGTGGCCGAGTTCTTCGTCGCCCGGCCGCATCGCCGTCTGGGCATCGGGCTGGCCGCGGCGCGCCAGCTCATCGGCGAGCGACCCGGCAAGTGGCGAGTCACGCAGCGGGAGCAGAATGCCGCCGCGATCGCGTTTTGGCACCGCGTCTTCGATGGCTTCGTTCGCTACACGGAGGAGACGGTGACGACCGACGCCGTGCGCCGGGTGCAGCGGTTCACGTCCCCGATGCGGGAGGCTTTGTGACGTGGGGTTGCCCGATCAGGCGTCGGGATCCTCGCGTGGTTGCAGCTGTTCCCGCGTCGCCGCCCCCGCGCAAGCCGGGGGGCAGACCCCCCGGGGG
>CAYOET010000087.1:0-5063 GCA_964402985.1 uncultured Bauldia sp.
GCGTCAGTACCGGGCCAGTGAGCCGCCTTCGCCACTGGTGTTCTTCCTAATATCTACGAATTTCACCTCTACACTAGGAGTTCCACTCACCTCTCCCGGACTCCAGATCGCCAGTATCAAAGGCAGTTCCGAGGTTGAGCCTCGGGATTTCACCCCTGACTTAACGATCCGCCTACGCGCGCTTTACGCCCAGTGATTCCGAACAACGCTAGCCCCCTTCGTATTACCGCGGCTGCTGGCACGAAGTTAGCCGGGGCTTCTTCTACGGGTACCGTCATTATCTTCCCCGTCGAAAGAGCTTTACAACCCTAAGGCCTTCATCACTCACGCGGCATGGCTGGTTCAGGCTTTCGCCCATTGACCAATATTCCCCACTGCTGCCTCCCGTAGGAGTCTGGGCCGTGTCTCAGTCCCAGTGTGGCTGATCGTCCTCTCAGACCAGCTACGGATCGTCGCCTTGGTGAGCCGTTACCTCACCAACTAGCTAATCCGACGCGGGCCCATCCAATGGCGATAAATCTTTCCCCCGAAGGGCTTATACGGTATTACCCCAGGTTTCCCTGGTATGTTCCGTACCAAAGGGTAGGTTCCCACGCGTTACTCACCCGTCTGCCACTCACCTTGCGGTGCGTTCGACTTGCATGTGTTAGGCCTGCCGCCAGCGTTCGTCCTGAGCCAGGATCAAACTCTCAGGTTTAATGAGAGATTGTCTCGGCATTTAATGGTCACTACGCATTTGACGAGTCCCAAGCACAACGTCACCGGACGACGTCGAAACGCCATCCAATAACAATGAGCTTGCGAAACGTAGTGCCGCCGAAGTCTCTATATGGCTTCCACGACCCGAAGATCGTTGGAAGCCCGCAAGGACTCCGCCGCCTACGTTTCTCTTTCTTCCGATGCACTTTTCAAAGAACCCGACGGACAAGCCGTCGTACCGCTGCTTAACCCTAAGCCTTGCGGCGCCGACAGGGAACCGTCTCGCCAATGCGATCAGGTCCCCGAAGAGTCGAAGGAAGCAAGAGCGAAGGTCGCTGTCGCCAGCGACTGCCGTCGCCCTCGGTGTCGCTATATACGCAGCGCCCCATTCCCGTGTCAACCGCTTTGCCGGATAAACCAGCCCAGGGGTCATGGCCTGCCGGGAGAGGCCGCTGAAGGGCATAGATGGTGCCCCCCGAGGGGTGTTCAAGCCCCTGAGAGGCAACGAGAAAACCCGGCCCTTAGGCCTGTGGAAAACCCCAGCGTCTCGGCCACTCCCTGGCGTCCCGACCCGTCGCGGCCGCGTTCTGAGGTCTAGATTTTCTTCGAGCGCCCGGCCGGTTTGTTTCGTCTGCATGCAGACAAGAGCAGGCGTCGGCGACCGTGACCGAATTCGATCCCTTTTTCGCGGCCCGGCTTCCCTCACCTTCCGGTCGGCCCGGCGCCCCTCGCACTCGCCACGACAACCGCCACGCAAGCCCACCCGCTGTGCCTTTCCCATCCCAGCTGTTGCAAGGAACCTACGTTGACTTGGTTTCTGCCGGAGGGCACGTTTCCACCTAGGAATCTGCTTCACAGTTGCGGTTCGGCAACGCCCTTAGGGGGACTCGAGTAACAGTGAAAGGGTCACGGCGTTCGGGGGCAGCCCATTGGTTTGCGCGGAGCGGAGTCATCGAGCTCGGCGACGAACCTGCGTTGGCCTCGACCAAGGGTGACGTCCAGCATCTCCGCCGTTCGGTGAGCCTGCGCTGGCTGAGCGGCACCGTCCTCACCGGCGTCAGCTCGAGCCTCCTCATCGGCGGCGCCCTCCTTGCCGCCATCGACAGCCCGCATCGCCTCGTCACTCCGGCCTCGGCCTCGGTGCTCACGGCGATCGCCGGCCCCAGCGATTTCGCCGGCAAGAGCGACCGGATCGAACCGATCATCGTCGCCCCCGCGAGCCGCCAGATCCTGCAGATTTCGACGCGCACCCGGCAGGACGACCGCGACCTCATCCGCCTTCGCCCCTTCGCGCGGATCAGCGCCGGCCTCTCGATGCCGACCGAAACCGAGGCCGCCGCCATCCCGCCCTACGATCCGATGGCGATCTTCGGCGAGGTCGAGGCCGAGCACGGCCCCGCCGGAGCGCCCCCCTCCGATCAGATCTACGGCGCCTACGTGAACGGCGAAGTCGCGATCAAGGTTGTCGAGTTCCCGCTCAACGGGACGGACACGATGGCAAGGCCCCTCGCCGCGACGGCCGCCGACGTCGAATCGATCGTCCGCAACGCCGCCCGCTCGATCGCCGCCGGCGGCGAGGCCCGGGCGCTCGCTTATGTCGAGCCCGACCCGGTCATCGAGCCGGCCCAAAACCCCTTCGAGCTCGTCGGCGTATCGATCGTTCCCGAGAACGTCACTCTCCTTGCCCGCAGTGATGCCGGCGAGGCTTCGCCCTCCGAGCGCATCCTCTATTTCCAGGCCGGCGACACGATCGACGCCGTCCTCGCCCGCGCCGAGATTCCGGCCGAGGACAGCACGGCGATAACCGGCTCGCTCGGCGCTCTCGTCGACCTCGCCGCGCTACGCCCCGGCGAGATCGTTCGCGTCGGCTTCGCCCCCGTCGAACTCGGCGACGTGCCCCATCCCAACCGCGTCAGCGTCTATGAGAACGGCGTCCACCAGGCGACCGTCGCCCGCACTGACGCCAATGCCTTCATCCGCGCCGACGAGCCGGCTCCGATGGACCTTGCCGCCGCCGCCGACGCTGGCACGCCGATCCCCACCGGCTCGGGCCAGATGCCGCGCCTCTACGAGGCGATCTACCAGACCGCCCTCGACCAGGAGGTGCCGCGCGAGCTCATCCCCGAGCTGATCCGCGTGTTCTCCTACGAGGTCGATTTCCAGAGCCGCATCTCCGCCGGCGACTCGATCGAGATCTTCCACTCCGTCCCGGAAAATCCAGGCGAGTCCGTGGCCGATCAGGAGATTCTCTACGCGTCCATCACCCTCGCCGGAGTCACCAAGCGCTTCTACCGCTTCGCCACCCCCGACGACGGGCGCATCGACTATTACGACGAGGACGGCAACAGCGCGCAGAAATTCCTCATCCGCAAGCCGGTGCCGACCGGCGTGCTCCGTTCCGGATTCGGCTACCGGCGCGACCCCTTCATCGGCAACACTCGGCTCCATAGCGGCGTCGACTATGCCGCCCCCAGCGGCACGCCGATCATGGCGGCCGGCGACGGCGTCGTCGAGGAGGCCGGCTGGAGCTCGGGCTACGGCCGCTACACCGTCATCCGCCACGCCAACGGCTACGAAACCGCCTACGGCCACCAGTCGGAGATCGCTCCCGGCATCGTCCCCGGCGCTCAGATCCGCCAGGGCCAGGTGATCGGCTATGTGGGCTCCTCGGGCCGCTCGACCGGCCCGCACTTGCACTTCGAGATCAAGATCAACGGCTCGTTCGTCGACCCGCTGCGCATCCGCTTGCCGGAAGGGCGCTCGCTCGACGGCGAGATCCTCGCCACCTTCAGCGACGAGCGGAGCCGGATCGACCTCCTCCTCGAGCCCGCCGCGCCAACGAGAGTCGCCTCCGCGCGGTAGCCGGCCTTAGCGCTCCCACCCCGTCGCGGCGAGCGCTTCCGCCCGCGCGCTGCGCCTGAGATCGTCGGCCAGACGCGGATCGTCGACCGCCCGCGCCAGGACCATCCCGCCCACCACCATCGCCGCCTTGGCAAGCGCCCGCTCGCGCGCCGGCCGCTCGTCCTCCGCGTCGAGATTGGCCGCGAACACGTCGACCATCATCTCCAACACCTGGCGGAAGGCGGACTTCACCGCCTCGTTGCCGCGCGACACGTCCGAGGGCAGCGCGATCATCGGGCACGAGCCGTCGCGGTCGTCGAAATGATCGCGCGACAGGTAGGCGTCGATGATCATCCGCGCGAGCGCCGGCCCGCGCGCCTCGGGGGCGATGTGCCGGGCCTGCCAGGCCTCCGGCATCTCGGCGCAGGCGAACTGCACCACCGCCGCCTGGTAGAGATCTTCCTTTGCGGTGAAATGCTTGTAAAAGCCGCCCCGCGTCAGCCCGGCGCCGTCCATGATCTCGTCGATCGTGACCTCGGCAAAGCCGTTGCGATTGAAGAGCCGGCGCGCGCTCTGGATGATGCGGGTGCGGGTTTCCTGCTTGTGAGTGGCGGCGTAGGGCATGAAAACTCCGGGTCAGGACCCTCATGGTCGACCGAGCCATAGCCTGGGCGCAAAAGATGTTCTTGAACATCTTTTGACCAGGCATTCTATGCCGGCTCCCCGCGCTTCTGGCGCCCACGGAGAGCCCGACATGACCGCCCTGCCCTTCACTCTCAGGATCGATCCGCTTCCCGCGCAGTTCCTCTTTACGGTCGAGGGGGCGATGGTCCCCGCCACGCTCGACGCCGGGAGGCTCGCCCACAACCAGGCCGCCGGCACGGCGGAGGGCGTCGCCGCCGCCCGCTCCTTCGGCGACCTCAGCCATGCCGTCTACGTGCCGACCGACGCCCCGAAAGGCGGCGGCGCGGGTCCCCTGCTCATCGTCGACTACTGGAACAGCCCCGAAGGCCTCGGCATGTTCTTCGCGGACCCGCAGGTCCAGCAGGGCGGCACCCTGCTCTTCAAGAAGAGCGACGCCGTGGTCTGGCAGGCGAGCCCGGGCCTGCCGCGCTTCAACCTCCCCGCCCCCTATGGCCGCAACGACCGCTTCGTCGGCATCGTCCGCGGTACGGTCGCCTCGCGCGCGAGCGCCGAGAAGATCGTCGCCGACTCGGTGCGAAAGCGCATTGGGCAGGCCCGCGCCAAGGGCCTCCTTTCGCGCGAATGGTTCTTCCGCTGGACCCCGCCGGGCGCCCCGCCCTCGCTCGAAGTGATCGGCCTCGACCTCTGGTTCGACGCCGAGGGGATGAAGGCGATCTACGCGGAGCCGGCGGAGCTCGCCGGCCTCGCCGGCCTCTTCACCGGCCCGCCCTCCACCTCGACCTGGAAGAAGCCTGCCGGCGCCTGGGTCGAGTGGTAGGACCGGCTCGGTCTGCGCCGACCTCCCCCCGGCGGGAGAGGGCTGGGGTGAGGGGGCTCCA
>CAYOET010000088.1:0-4170 GCA_964402985.1 uncultured Bauldia sp.
ACCGAGGGCGCTTCCGTGCAGCTGGTCGAGAGCGATCTTGCCAAGGCCGCCTTTCTTCGCGCGGCGATCCGCGACACCGGCGCGCCGGCTGAGGTACACTCGGTGCGCATCGAATCGCTGCTCGCGCAGCCGCAAGGACAAATCGACGTCGTGACCGCCCGCGCCCTCGCCCCCCTCGACCGCCTCGTGCCGATGGTCGAGCCCCTGCTCGCAAGCGGCGCGCGGGGGGCGTTCATGAAGGGTCGCGAGGTCGGCCAGGAGCTCGCGGCGCTGGACGCTTCCGGGTGGGACATAGAATTCGATTCGCATCCGAGCCGAACCGCGGCAGACGCCGCGATCATCGAGATAAAGGGAGCGCGGCGCCGCCCGCGATAGGACATGCTGCCACCGCTGCCGTCCAATGTCCGGGTGATCGCGCTCGCCAACCAGAAAGGCGGCGTCGGCAAGACCACCACCGCGATCAACCTCGGGACCGCGCTCGCCGCGATCGGCGAGACCGTGCTGATCGTCGACCTCGATCCGCAAGGCAACGCCTCGACGGGGCTCGGCGTCGACCGCAAGGAACGAACGCGCTCGACCTACGACGTGATGGTGGGGGAGGCGAGCCTCTCCGATGTTGCGGTGGCGACCGCCGTGCCGCGCCTGATGGTGGCGCCGTCGACGATGGACCTCCTCGGCGTCGAGCTCGAGATCGCGCCGGAGGCGGATCGCAACTACCGGCTCCGCAAGGCGATCGTGGCGATGAAGGACAGTCCGTCGCCGCCGACCTATGTGCTGGTCGATTGCCCACCGTCGCTCAACCTTTTGACCATCAACGCCATGGTGGCGGCTCATTCGGTGCTGGTGCCGCTGCAGTGCGAGTTCTTCGCGCTGGAGGGGCTGACCCAGCTCATCGCCACCGTCGAGCAGGTGCAGAAGGTCCTGAACCAGGGCCTCGCGATCCACGGCATCGTGCTGACCATGTACGACGCGCGCAACAACCTCTCGGCGCAGGTGGCGAGCGACGTCCGCACGGTGATGGGGAAGACGACCTACGTCTACGAAACGATCATCCCGCGCAACGTGCGCATCTCCGAGGCGCCCTCGCACGGCAAGCCGGTTCTCCTCTACGATTTCAAGTCGACCGGCAGCCAGGCCTATCTGCGGCTTGCGTCGGAGATCATTCAACGCGAAAAGCACCTCCGGGCTGCTTAATCGTTCCTTAACCGTAACAAGCGGCGGAGATGCTGGGAAAATGGCTGAGTTGGAACCGCGTAGGGCGTTGGGTCGGGGGCTCGCGGCGCTGATCGGCGACGCCAATAACGAGGTCTCGGTGATCGAGCGGGCGCGCACCCAACGCCGCATCCCGATCGAGTTCCTGCGCCGCAATCCGCGCAACCCGCGCACCTCGTTCACGCCGGAGGACCTCGAAGAGCTGACGGCTTCGGTCAGGGAGAAGGGGATCGTCCAGCCGATCCTCGTCCGGCCGGTGGCGAACGAAGCCAACGCCTACGAGATCATCGCCGGGGAGCGGCGCTGGCGCGCGGCGCAGGCCGTCGGGCTGCACGAGGTGCCGGTGCTGATCCACGCGGTCTCGGATCGCGAGGCGCTCGAGCTCGCCATCGTCGAGAACGTGCAGCGCGCCGACCTCAACGCGCTCGAGGAGGCCAACGGCTATCAGCGGCTGATGGACGAGTTCGGCTATACGCAGTCCGCGCTCGGCGACGTCATCGGCAAGAGCCGGCCGCATATCGCCAACACGCTCAGGCTCCTCAAGCTGCCGGAGAGCGTCCAGGTTTTCGTGCGCGAGGGGAAGATCAGCGCGGGCCATGCGCGGGCGCTGATCGGGTCGGACGATCCGGAGGGCGCGGCGCAGCGGATCATCGACGGCGGACTGTCGGTGCGCGACGCCGAGGCGATCGCCGACAAGCCGAGGCGGGCAGGGAAGGGCGGCTCGCGCGTCGCCGCCGCAAAGGACGCCGATACGGCGGCGATGGAGAAGCGGCTCGCGGATGCCCTGGGGCTGACGGTGTCGATCAAGCACAAGGCCGGCGGGAGCGGGGAGGTGCGCATCCAGTACACCTCGCTCGAGCAGCTCGACGATGTCGCGCGGCGGCTGTCGGGCGGGTAGGGCAAACCCAATCCGCTCATCCCCGCGAAGGCGGGGACCCAAGCAACCGAAATTCCCGAAGGCTCCCATATCCGGGGGAACGGGCGGCCCCTCTTGGCTTGCTGCCCTCCGGCGACCGTTGAATGGGTCCCCGCCTTCGCGGGGATGAGCGGTCTGTGGATCGCGGTCCTCCGGTCAAGCCCGGAGGATGACTCGCGTTGGGGGCTACGCCGTCTCGCGCGTCCGGCCCAAGCGGGCGGCTTCGCGGGCGATGGCGAGGAGGGTCTCGCTCAGGATATCGGCGGCCAGCGAATAGCGGAGGCGGCTGTTGAGGAGGCCGGTCTCGAGGCGGGTGAGGGCGCGTTCGAGCGAGGGCGTGGTCCACAGACGGAGCTGGCGGTCGAGAGCGCGTTTCCGCTGGAAGCTGATGCCGCGCTGCGCCTCGATGAACTGGTTGACCGACCCGCCATTGTCGATCGCGGCGCGCGTGCGATGCAGGGACTGCAGCTGGCGCAGCGCGCTCGACGCGACGCTGACGACCGAGAGCCCCGCGGCACGATGGCGGTGGAGGCCGCGCTCGAAGGCGCCGAGGTCGCCGGAAAGCATCGCCTCGATGGTGTCGTCGGCGGCGAGCATCGAGACGTCGCCGACGGCGGCACGCACGTCGGTCTCGCCGATCTCGCCCTGGCCGGCCGCATAGAGGCAGAGCTTCTGCACTTCCTGGCGGCTCGCCATGCGGTCGCCGCCGAGCACCGAGCGAAGAAGCTCGCGGGCCTCGGGGGCGATGGCTAGGCCGGACGCCTTCAGCTCCTCGTCGATGACGCGGTCGAGGTCGCGGGCCTCGTCGGCGTAGGAGGGGAGGGCGATCGCGCCGGCCCTGGCGCCCTCGACGAGCTTGCGGAGGGCGTGGTCGCGGCGGAGCTCGCCGGCCTCGAGAATGATCCAGGTGCCGGTCGGCGGGGCCTTGATGAGCGGCTCGAGGATGGTGTGGATCGGACGATTGCCGCCGACGTCGACGCGGATCACCCGGTCCCCCCCGAACATCGGGATGGCGTAGGCCTCGTCGGCGAGGCGGGCCGGGTCGGCGGCGATCTCGCTCGATTCGAGGCGGATGATCGAGAGCGGGTCGGCGTTCTTGCCGAGGAGGGTGGTCGCGAGGCGCGCCGAACGCTCGGAGATGAGGCCGGAGTCGTTGCCGTAGATCAGGAAGACGGCAGTCGCGCGGTCGGGCTTGGCGAGGAAGCGCTCAACCTCGCTGGCTTTCAGCGCGGTCATGGCTTCCCTCCCCCTTTGTGGGGGAGGGTCGGGGTAGGGGGCGACGGCTCTGCCGGCGCTCCGACGTCAGGCGGAAGCCCTGCGGAGGTCGAGGGACGAATTCTCGGCAGCTGCGCTGCCGGCGCTCGCAGTCGCGATCGCCCCCACCCCGGCCCTCCCCACAAGGGGGAGGGGGACGACGAGCGGACAGCCATCCCGAGACTACGCGTCCGCTGCAAGGGCGGCGGCGACCCTTATGCGGATGTCGTCGGCGGCGGCGTCGGCGGCACGGAGCTCGGCGTCGGTGCGGGCGCGGGTATTGGCGAAGATCTGGATCGAGCGGTCGTAGGAGGCGACGCCGCGCGCGACGCCGCGGGTGACGATGCGGCCGGTCGCGATCTCGGTCAGCTCGTAGGAGACCGAGACGTTGATCGAATAGGAGGGCGCCGTGGCGATCGGGGTGACGCCGAGGAGCGTCTCGGCGACCGCGGTCGAGAGGTGCATGGCGTAGATCGCCGGGGCGGGGTTGCCGCCGCCGGTGAAGGCGAAGATCAGCTTGTTGCGGACCTCCTGCTCGATCACGCCGGCCGGCGGGTCGATGGCGATGGCGGCGAGGCGCGCCGGCACCGAGCCGGAGACGGCGGTGGTGTTGTAGACGGGCATGCAGCCCGCAACGAAGAGGCCGAGTGCGACGAGGACGGCCGAGAAACCGAAGATCCGTGCGTTGCTAGACCACGACATTGACGATCCTCTTCGGCACGACAATGACCTTCCTGGGGCGCTGCCCGGCGAGCGCCTTCTGCACGGCGTCGAGCGCCAGAGTCGCC
>CAYOET010000089.1:0-9242 GCA_964402985.1 uncultured Bauldia sp.
GACGATCCGACCCTGGGGATCGAGTTCGATGTCTAGGTTCTTGAGGATGTCGTTCTGGGCGCGACTGTCCTCTCGTGTGGAAACCATGATCCTCCCCCGCGGTTTTTGCCGCACAATGCACGGCCGTGCTGGCCATGCAAGAAACGGGACTGCGAGAAGGGGGGAGGTGAGTGATTCTGCGGTTTTTTGGGGCGGTTGCCGATCGTGCTCGTTCGGTTGGAGTTGCCCGGTGCAAATCGAGTCGGCGCCTCGGCGGGGCTCGTACCTCCGCAAGATTTGTTAAAGACGTCCCTGCTACCTCGGCCGCGTCACCCCTCTACGGGAGCGTCACCCCTCTCCGGAGCGTCACGATGGCGGGCATGCGGACGAACTATGACGAGCGCTTCGAGCGCGTCACGAAGCACCTCTACGATCATCTCGACGAGGACATCGACCTCGCGCGCCTCGCCGAGGTGGCGGTGCTGTCGCCTTATCATCGGCACCTTGTGTTTCAGGCGCAACGCGGGGAGAGCGTGGTCGCGACCGTGCGGCGGCTCCGGCTGCATCGGGCGGCGCCGGATCTCGCCAAGTCGGCGCGGCCGATCGGCGAGGCACGCGGAGCGCGCGGGCTATGGCGACGTCGCCGCCTTCACGCGCGCCTTCCATGCCGCCTTCGATCAGCCGCCGGCCGAGTATCGCCGCGCCGGCAGCCATGCCGCGTTCGAGCGGCCGGGGAGGGATCCCGCGGCGCATCCCGTCGCGGTGAGGACGCTGCCGACACTCGCCGCTCTCGGTCCCGCATCTGGGCTCGTAGATGATGATCGGGCGGGGGGTCGAGCTCCTCTTCGGGAAGCTCGGCGCGGCCGGGCTCCTCGGACGGGGCTTGGCGGATCGCCGCGTTCCCTGTACGTTCTCCGCGATCGATGAAGGGAGCGAAGCCATGGCGGCGGCGGGAAGAGACCGGAAGATCGACTACATCGAGTTCGTGGTGGGCGACATCGCGCGGGCGCGCGCGTTCTACGGCGCGGCCTTCGGGTGGAGCTTCACCGAGTACGGGCCGGACTACCTCGCCTTCAACGACGGACGCCTCGACGGCGGCTTCACCACCGAGGGGAAGGCCAAGCCCGGCGGGGCGCTGATCATCCTCTTCGCCGACGATCTCGCCGCCGCGCAGAAGAAGATCGAGAAGGCCGGCGGGAAGATCGCGAAGCCGATCTATTCCTTCCCCGGCGGCCGCCGCTTCCACTTCACCGACCCCGACGGCTACGAGCTCGCGGTCTGGTCGGACAAGTAGGCGGCGGCAGGTCGGCATCAGGAAGGGGCAGTCGGCAATCGGCAATCGCAACAAGAAATCCCTGCCGGCGAGGCGAAGCCGAAAATCCCGACTGCCGACTGCCGACTGCCGACTGCCGGTTATGCTCAGCGCCGCGGCTGGTTGCCGCCGCCGCCCGCGTTGCCACCCTCGCCGATCTCCCACTCGACCGTGGCGTTGACGGTGATCGAGTGCTCGCCGCCGAGGATCGGAACGCTGCTCTCGGCCTGCGCCGACATCGCGACGCGGTCGTAGAACACCGGCTCGGCGTAGTCGTTGATCGACACCGTGAGAATGCGCACGAGCTCGACGCCGGCCGCCTCGGCCATGATCTCGCCCTTCCGCCGTGCGTCGGCGATGGCGAGGCGGATCGCCTCGTCGCGGAGCTTCTCCTGGTCGTCGATGTCGAAGCTGATCGAGTTGATCTGGTTCGCCCCGGCGCTCACCACCTGGTCGAGGATCGCCCCCGACTCGGCGAGGTCGCGGATGCGCACCGTCACTTGGTTGGTCACCTCGTAGCCGACCACCTGCGGCGCGCGGCGCGCTTCGCCCGGCCGCGGCTCGGGCGGGGTGTCGTAGGTGGGGTTGATGGCGAAGCCGGTCGTCCCGATGTCGCGGTCGGCTACGCCCGCGCCGCGGATCGCGGTGACCACCGCGTTCATGTCGGCATTGTTGGCGTCGAGCGCCTCGCGCGCCGTCGCCCCGTTCGAGACGACGCCGATATTGACGATCGCGAGGTCGGGCGCGGCGCTGACCACGCCCGCGCCGTTCACGCTCATCGAGGGGATGCGCTCGGGCGACTGCGCCGCGGCGATTCCGGTCATGGAGAGGGCGGCCAGAAGGGCCAGTCCGATGCGGGTCATGGTGGGTTTTCCATCCAAGGTTAAGCCTGCTGGCGCGCATATTATCGCCAATTGCGGCGGCCGTTTGCCGTCGCCGGGTCCGCAACGTATAGCTCGACCACGCCCCCGGAATCGGGCCCGTAGCTCAATGGTTAGAGCCGACCGCTCATAACGGTCTGGTTGGAGGTTCGAGCCCTCCCGGGCCCACCAACAATATCAAGCACCTGGGTGGGGGTCGGTTGGGGGGCTCGGGCAACAGCCAACGGTTCAACCAATTTTTCGACCGGACGCGGCCTGTGGCCGATCGCTCGGGCAGCGCCGCGGAGGTGGTCGGGGTGGTGGTGGCCGTAGACGCGGTCGAGCATTTCGATGCCCATGCCAAGGAACCCGGCGGCCTCCCATTTGTCGACACCGGCTTGCATCAGCGCGGTCGCGCAGCTGTGCCTAAGCGTGCGGGGCGTAAAAATCCTCCCCGATAACCCCGCCCTGGCGACAGCCGTGGCAAAGCCGGTCTTTACCAAGCGAACCGGCTTGCCATTCCATTCAACAAAGTAGTCCGTGATGATCTCGAGGCGACGCCAGCGCTTGAGGAGGACCTGGCCCCAGTCGCCGCTCGCGACCGCAGCCGGTTCATCAGCCGCGAGCGGGTTCGGCTAGCCGGCATGCTCCGAACTGAGTTTTGGTGATCCAACCGGCCATCTCCTCAGCTCCCAGGTTGCCTGCGTCAATCACCTCTACGCCTTGCGGCAAAGGCCTGATCTCGTCGGCGCTGTGTTGGCCGGCATTGATCCCGAAATCGTCTCCGCGGCGCAGGTGGACGGTGGCTACGTCGCATTTGAGGTTATTGGCGAGAAGCCTCTCCTCGGTGAACGCTCATTCTCTAGAGGCTCTCACTCAACCTCGGTGGACGCCTTCATGATCGGGGTCACCGGTGCGGGCGAGCGTCGAGCGTTCCTCATCGAGTGGAAGTACACCGAAAGCGCCAAACCCTCCTGGGGTCGCTGCTTGCCGCCACCCACCAATACGATTGCAGCTCCTATCGAAATGTCCACGTGGTGCCCGAGGAGAACGCCGAGCTGAAGCAGGCGATGACGTCGCCGGGACTGAGCGGTGCGTCCTTAGCGAGGCCTGGCGTCGTACCCTCCGCCAGCCTGATTGGTGCATCGAAACCAACCCCCGGGCGTTCGTTCAACCCATCACCACCCGACCCGACGCAATGAGCCTGGCGGGCTATTTGCAGCGGCGTTATTGGTCGGCGGCGTGAGGGTTGGTCGGCCCGGCTTGGACTCATGGCCGATGGGGACTTTTGCCATGAGTTGGTCAACCTCGAATTCCGCTGTCTCTCAATCAGCACGTCGCAGGTTCGATTCCGCCTGTGCCTCGGCCGTTGCCACGCACAGTGGGGTGCGATGCCCTGAGCGGTCGTCGCCGCCTATCCAATCGGTCCTAGCGGTGAATGGAGACCCCTGGGCGCTCGATTGTCTTTCGGCCAGCCCGCCAGCCGGCGACCGCGCCCCCAACCGCCCGCACGACTGAGCTTATGTCCGGCGCATCGAAGGCGAGAAGGTCAGCGGCTGCTCCCACTTTCAGCTCATCGCCGCGTCCCATCAAGCGGGCGGGGTTGGACGAGATCATGCGGAACGCGAAATTGAGTTCGTCGGCGCTTCCGAGGTGGGCCACATTGGCGAAGAGATTCGCGATCCGAATGAGGTTCGCGCCGCCATAGGGCGTGAACGGGTTGCTGATGTTGTTGCTGGCGACCGCCGTGAGCACACCTTCGGGTGCCAGCAGCGCGAGCGGAGCCACGCCGCGCGGCTCGAGGAGTTCGGCATCCCGTCCGAGGAGGAAGAGGTCCGTCGCCGGCAAAGCGACCACGGCCACGCCCGCGCCGGCCAACCGGCGGGCCATCTCGATGACCGACACGCGCGGCCACGCGGCGAGCTTGGTGACGTGGCCGCAGGCGACCCGGCCCTGCCAGCCGCGGCGCTCGGTCTCCGCGATGATCGTCGGCAGATCGGAGCCCTCAGGCTTGAGGTCGAAGTCGACGTGGAAATCGGCATCGACATCGAAGCGCTCGGCAAGGTCGAAGATGCGCTTGATGTGTTCGGCCGGGTTCGGATCGGCATAGCTGCAGCCGCCGACGAGGTCCGCGCCGTCGGCGAGCGCGGCGGCGAGAAGCGTCTCGGTTTCCGGTTCGTTGGTCAGCCCTTCCTGCGCGAAAGCGCAGATCTCGATGTCGATCAGTTTCGCGTAGTCCGCGCGGACGGCCTTGATCGCCTCGAGCGAGCGTAGACCCGCCCGCGGATCGACTTCGACGAAAGTGCGCATCGCCATCGTGCCGTTGGCGACCGCCTGATCGACCACACGCGAGGCGCGGGCGTAGACATCTTCGACGGTGAACTCTGCCTTGAGGCGCGCCGTTTCCCGCACGGCTTCGGCCAGCGTGCCCTCGACGATCGTGAACCGGTCGAGGAGGTGCGCCTTATCGAGATGGATGTGGCATTCAACGAGGCCGCCGGTGAGCAGCCGCCCACCGACATCCTCACGCGGCGCGTCAGCAGGGATTGACGGTTCGATCGCGGCGATCCGCCCTGCGGCAATGCCGACGTCGACCAGGCCGATATGGCCCTCGAGCCGCGCGTTGCCAATGACGAGGTCGAGGGCCATGCGGCGCTAGCGCCTCGGCAGCAACTTGCCATCGCGAGCGATCGCCTTGCCGCCCCGGTAGACGGTGCGGCGCTTCGGGATCGAAACCACGGCTTCGGGCACATGCACCGCGGCGAGGGTGACGAAGTCGGCCTTCGCGCCCGGCACGAAACCATAGGCGTCGAAACCAAGCGCTTTGGCGCCGCCGGCCGTGACGATGTCGAACGCCGACTGCAGCTCCCAATCTTCGTAGAAACCTGACCGGTAGCCGATAATGCTCGCGCGGCTCAGCATGTCGCCGTCTCCGTAGGGCCACCAGCTGTCGCGGATATTGTCCGAGCCGCTGAACACCGTGACGCCAGCCTTGCGGAGAATCGTCACCGGCGGGAAGGAATAGCTGCCGGGCGCGTTGGTCATGATCGCGATGCCCGATTGCGCCAGCATCGCGGCGGTCTTCTGCTGCTGGGCGGCAGGGATGTCGCCGAGCGAATAGGCGTGGCTGACGGCGACGTGGCCCTGCATTCCGAGTGACCGGGTGCGGGCGGCGATCTGCTCGATCTCGAAAACGCCGAGCGTTCCGCCGTCGTGGAGGTGGATGTCGACGTCGACGCCGAATTTCTCGGCGATACCGAAGACGATGTCGAGATGCCCTTCGACGTTGCGGTCGAAGGCCGCCGGGTCGAGGCCGCCGATGAGGTCGAAGCCCATCGCAATGGCCTCGTCGAGAAGTTCGGGCGTGCCGGGGCTGGCGAGGATTCCATTCTGCGGGAAGGCGACGAGCTGGAGATCGATGAGGTCGCGATACTCTTCACGCACCGCGAGGATCGCCTCGGCGTGCTTGAGGCCGACCGAGCCGTCGACCATCACGTGGCTGCGCATCCGCATCGTCCCGTTGGCGATGCAGAGGTCGAGCTGGTCGCGCGCGCGCTTCTCGATCGGCCCGGCGTTGGCGAGGTTGCGGGCCTGGAAGGCGACCCGCTCGTGAACGTCGAAGCCGTCGGTACAGGGAAGGTGCGGCTTCCAGGCTTCGCCATAGAAGCTCGTGTCGAGATGGATGTGACCCTCGACGAAGCTCGGCGCGAGGAGGTCACCGCCGAGATCGACGGTTTCGTTTGCCGCGGGCAGTGCACCGCCCTTGGGGATCACCGCCGTGAAGCGGCCCCTGTCGACCGCGAGGCTGGCCGAAATGCCATCGGGCAGGCGGGCGTTGACAAAAAGGGTCTCGACTGCGCTCAAGCTCATCTCCTCCGGAAACGCAAAGACGCCGGCGACAGGGAGCCGCCGGCGGGAACGATGGGCAGGGGCCTAACCGGTCGGGAGTGTGCCCTGCACGCCTTCGACCAGCCAGGTCATGCCCTTGATCTCGTTCTCGGTCATGGTCGTCCCAGCGGCGACCTTCTCGACGCCCGCCTGATCGCGGAGCGGCCCAGTGAAGGGGTTGAGCGTGCCCGCGACGATCGCGGCTTCCGCGACCGCCATCTCGGCGGCAACCTCGGCGGGCAGGTACGGACTTGCGGTGGTCATCTTGACGAAGCCGCCCGGCCCGAGGCCTCGCCAACGCGCAGTCGGGGTCCACGTGCCGTCGAGAACGGCCTTGGCGGCCTCGATATGCGCCGCGCTCCAGTCGAGCTCGAAGGAGACGAGCTGGCCGGTGCGGACATAGGCCGAGAAGTCGCCGGTGCTGCCGATCGCCCATACACCGTGCTCCTCGGCGGCAAGTCCCTGGACCGGGGTGTTCGGGCTACCCGAGATGATGTCGGCGCCCTGGGCGACGAGCGCCGCGACCGCGTCGCGCTCCTTGGCCGGGTCGACCCAGGCGTTGACCCAGACGACCTTGAGGGTGACGTCGGGGTTCACGCTCTGGGCGCCCCGCATGAAGGCGTTGAGGCTGTAGATGACCTGCGGCACCGGGAAGGCGCCGACCCAGCCGAGGATATTGGATTTGGTCATGCGGCCCGCGGCGATGCCGGTGAGGTAAGTGCCCTCGTGGTGCTTGGCCTCGAACACGCCGAGATTGTCGCCGGCCTCGATACCGGCGCAGCACTCGAAGTGCGAATTGGGAAGGGTCGGCGCGAGCTTCCGGAGCGAGGCGTAGTGCGAGAAGGTGGTGCCGAAGAGGAGCCGGTGGCCCTGCGTGGCGAGCTGCCGGAACAGACGCTCGCCATCCTGAATCTGGCCGATATTTTCGAGGACGGTGACCTCGACCTGGTCGGGATAGGCGGCCTGCAGCGCACGCCACGCCTGGGCCTGGAAGTATTCCCAGCCGGTATCGGAGATGGCGCCCATGTGGATGACGCCGACCTTGAGCTTCTCGCCCTGCGCGAGAACGGGGAGGCTCGAGCCGGCGAGGAGCGTGGTGGCCGCGGCGCCTTTGATGAAGCCGCGGCGAGAGATGTTGATCATGACGGACCTTCCTGACGGTTCATTGGCGGTTGGGACGAGGCGGGCGCGCCGTCATGGATCGAACGGCTTGCCCAGGGAGGCCGGGACGCTCAGCCGCATCAAGGCGGCGTCCCGGGAAATGACGACGAGGACGACGATGGTCGCGAGGTAGGGGAGCGCGGACATCAGCTCCGAAGGCAGACCCACGCCGCCGCCCTGCGCAAAGAGCTGCGCCATGGTGGCTCCGCCGAAGAGATACGCGCCTAGGAGGCAACGCTCCGGCCGCCAGGTTGCGAAGACCACGAGGGCGACGGCGATCCAGCCGCGGCCGGCGATGAGCCCTTCGGTCCACAGCGAGGTGTAGACGGTCGAGATGTAAGCGCCCGCGATGCCCGACATCGCGCCGCCGAAGAGGGTGGCGAGATAGCGGATGCGCATCACCTGGTAGCCGATGGCGTGGGCGGAGGTCGGTGACTCCCCGACCGCGCGAAGGACGAGACCGGAACGGCTCCGGGCGAGGAAGTACCAGACGGCGGCGAAGACGATCCACGACAGCCAGACCAGGGGATGGATCGCGATGAAGAGTGGACCGACCAGCGGGAGCCGGCCCAGGCCGCCGCCGATCTGGCTCGGATCGAGGACGAGCGCGGTACCGACAAAGGGCTTGCCGAGATAGGTGCCGAGCGCGATGCCGAACGTGGTGAGGGCGAGGCCCACCACCACCTGATTGGCGCGGAAATTGATCGCCAGAACGGCGAAGAGCAGCGAGAGGAGCGCGCCCGCGGCCATCGCCGCGAGGACGCCCATCCAGATGCTGCCGGTCGCGAGCGCGGCCGCGAAGGCGACCACCGCCCCGGTCACCATCGTGCCTTCGACGCCCATGTTGAGGACGCCGGAGCGCTCGGTGACGAGCTCGCCGAGTGAGGCGTAGAGGAGCGGGGTGCCGGCAACGAGCGCGGCTAGGAGCACCGGGAGGAGGTCGAAACTCATCGTGCCGCCTCAAGAGCCATTGGGAGGGCAGCGCTCCGGAAGCGGACGCGGTAGCGGATGAGGACGTCGGCGGCGAGCATGAAGAAGAGCAGCATCCCCTGGAACAGGCCGGTGATCGCCGAGGGCAGGGCAAGCGACATCTGCGCGACGTCGCCGCTCAGATAGAGGAGCGACATCAGGAGTCCGGAGAAGACGATCCCGATCGGGTGCAGGCGTCCGAGAAACGCGACGATGATCGCGGCGTAGCCGTAACCCGGTGAGGCGGTGGGGAAGATCTGCCCGAGCGGTCCCGCGATCTCGCCGACCCCGGCCATGCCGGCTGCGGCGCCGCCCGCGAGCATTCCGATCCACACCGCGCGCTTGGCGCTGAAGCCGGCGTAGCGGGCGGCCGGTGCAGAGATGCCGGTGACCTTCAGCTCGAAGCCGACGAGCCTGCGGGAGAGGACGAGCCAGGTGAGCGCGACTGCACCGGCGGCGAGGACGATGCCGATATTGGCACGCGTTCCTTCGATGATGACCGGGAAGAGCGCGGCGGGCGCCAGCGGCTCCGACTGCGGGAAGTTGAAACCCATCGGGTCGCGCCAGGCGCCGAAAACGAGGTACGACAGCCACAGCGCCGCGACGTAGTTCAGCATCAGGCTGGTGAGGATCTCGTTGGCGTTGAAGCGGTTCCTTAAGAGGGCGGGGATCGCGGCCCACAAAGCGCCCCCGATCGCGCCGCCGAGGATCATCGCCGGCAGGACCCAGAACCCGCCGCCCGGCCCGTAGTTGAGCGCGAGCCACCCCCCGAAGATCACGCCGACGGCGAGCTGCCCTTCGGCGCCGATGTTCCAAATCCCGGCCCGGAAGCCGACCGAGAGACCGACCGCGATCAGGATCAGCGGCGCGGCTTTGATGAGGAGTTCGCCGAAACTGTAGAGGTCGGTGAGCGGGGAGAAGAGGAAGCGGAAAAGCGAGGAGAACGGGTCGCGGCCCGAGGCCGCGAAAATCACCATCGCCACGACCGAGGTGAGGACGATCGCGAGAAGCGGCGAGAGCCACACCATCGTGGTCGAGGGCCGAGGGCGCGGCTCAAGCCGAATGGACACGGA
>CAYOET010000090.1:0-27540 GCA_964402985.1 uncultured Bauldia sp.
CCGTGCGGTCGAAGCGGAGGCCACCGCCTTCCTCGCCTTCGCCACCCCCGACGCGAAGACCCGCGAGGTCCGCCTCCTCGCGCCGCCGTAGCAGCCGAACCTCCTACTCGACGGCAGGATCCCTCACCGATTCCACCTCGACGGCGTAGTCGAAATACGAGGTGCACGCGGTGACGACCGCGCCCTCATCGATCGTGCGCACCCAGTGGATCGCGTCGCTATCGTCCTCCGGGGCGCGCCCATTGAAGCGATTCTCGAAGAACACCCGTCCGTCGAACTCGAACCAGCGGACCTCCGGCGAGCGACAGTTGGGGACGCGCACACTGTCGGATTCCACGACCACATCTTGAAGCGCGAGGAGAAGATCGCGCGGTGTCTCCGGCAACTCGGGGCGCCCGCTCATGAGCGCTCGTCGGGGACCAGGTTCGTTGATCGCCTCCGGAAGGTCGAAATAGTCCGACCCGCAGCCGCGTCCGCGCCCGCTCGTAAAGTCGAGGAGGGCGAGTTCGGATGGCTCTCCGTCGTTGTCGTAGTCGACGGTGAGCGATCCGGTACGGTAGGTCGCGTTTGGCGTCGCGACCGTGACCGCGGCCACCTCGACCGCGGACGGCCGCAGATAGGTCACCGTCCCCCGTTCCACCGCCTCGCACATCGCGCTCGGAATGGACGTTCCGGGACGGATCACGCGAGGGCTGAGCCGAGCATGGATCGACGTGCGGAACTCGCAGCCGAGCCGCATTTCGTTGTTCGGCTCGACATAGGTGA
The DNA here is from genome assembly GCA_964402985.1 of uncultured Bauldia sp. GTDB lineage: Bacteria > Pseudomonadota > Alphaproteobacteria > Rhizobiales > Kaistiaceae > JADYYB01. Next base: position 766 of record CAYOET010000090.1, read on the forward strand.
GGTAGCGCGGAACCGTCGCCGTGTGCTGTGCGAAGTAGATGACATAGGCGCGCCCGTCATAGACCAGCCAGCGGGCGCCGTAGGCGAAGCTGTCCTTCCACTCGAACCCGACGTCTCGCAGGAACCGTTCGGTCCCGTCGCGCTCGCGAATCTCGAAGGTCTGGATATTCATGGAGCCCTGCCACGTCGGGCGTACGATCTCGCTGTCGCCGTCCCCGTCGATGTCGAATACCCCGCCGCGGAGAGTGTGGTCGACCAATTCCCGCGAACCGACTGCCGCCAGGTACGTGCACACCGCCTCCAGCTGCTCTCGCGTCGGTCGTCTCGTCGCCTCCTGCGCCGCGGCCGGCCACGCAAAGCTCGAGACCAGGAGAAGCATTCCAGCCGAAAGGCGCGCGCGCTCGAGACAACCAGCCATCTCATCCCCCACTAGCCAAACCCATCCGACTCTAGCGGAGTTATTGCAGCGATCTCTGGGTCGGGCGGCGGCCGATTTCAGGCGCATCCGCGGCTTTGGGCGGACACGGTAAACGAAAGGGCGGCACCCGAGGGTACCGCCCCAATCCACCGCCCGCCCTGACTGCGGACGAATCGCGAACCCTAGTTCAGCGGCACGAACGCCAGCCCGTTGTGCGCGTTCATCGGCACCACCAGCTGGTTGGCGCCGGCGTCGTAGCACATCGACGCCGCGCTCGGGATGTTGGTCGCGATCAGCTCGCCGCGCCGCCGCCGAGCGGGATGCGCGAGATGCCGCCCTGCTGCACCGAGCTCACATATTTGGTGACGTCCTCCATGACCACGAGGCCGTCGCTGCCCGGCGCCCTAACGCTTGACCGCGCCGGCCCGTGGCGTCAGCCCGGCGAGGTCGAGGCCGCCGAAATCGAGCCTGATGTCGAAGCGCCGGCTCGCGACCTCGGCCGGGTCGCCCGCCGCCCGTGCCGGGGAGCTGACGCCCATCGCGCGGATGCGGGCGGGATCGATCCCGCGGTCGATCAGATAGCCGCGCACCGCCTCGGCCTGGGCGCGGCCGGCGGCGCGATTGTCGGCCGGGTTGCCGCGCGCGTCGGTGTGCCCCTCGACCACGATCCGCCAGTCGCTGTTGATGAGGAGGCCGGCCGCGAGCCGGTCGAGGATGTCGGCGTCCTCGGACGAGAAGCTCCCCCGCCCCGGAGCGATGCCGAGCTCGACGCGCCCCTCCCGCGACAGCTCCTCGATGAGCGGGTCCTGGGTCCAGCCCGGCGCGAGGCCCTCGACAGCGACCCCGCGATAGGCGGCGAGGATGCGCGCGCACTCCACGCCCAGCTCTTGGCACGGGATCTGGAACGCGAGCGGCACGTTGTAGCCGTTCTCCTTGGCTGCGGAGGCCGCCGCCAGCCAGCGCGCCGCCCCCTCGTGGTCGAGGACCGGCGCCTCGATCGGCTCGGCCAGCGCAGGCTTCGCCCACGCCTCGGGCAGGAGCCCGTCCTCGCCGCGGAGATGCTCCTCGAGCGCGTCGATCGCTTTCACCGCATCCTCGAGGTCGTCCCGCCAGCCCGCCCCGCACACATACCCGCAGCCGCGCAACCCGGCGCTCATCGCCGCCCGCGCCGCCTCGAAGAAGCGGAACGGCGGCACCACCGCGATGCTCCGCCCGGTCAGACCGGAGTCCTTCAGTACCCCCTCGTCGGGGATCGTGAACGGCCGCGTCGCGAGTCCGGTGACCCCCCACACGCTCATTTGCGTGAAGCCGAGTTCCATCCGCGCGGCGTCGTCGCATTCCTCGCAATGAAGGGTGAGGACGCGGATCGCCTCGGCCCCGGCGGCGTAGGCGGAGAAATAGCCGTCTTCCGCGCTGTCGCACTCCTCCGCCGGGTCGAACTCGTAGCCGCCCAGCGTCACCTTGTCGGCGAAGATCAGCCGCTCCTCCTCGGCGCACGCCACATGCGGGGCGTTGTTGCGCGAGTGGAACGCTTCGTGCACCAGCACCTCGATGCGCCCGATCCGCGACGCCGGGCCCTCGCCGGTCGGCATCGCCACCAGCGAGAGGATGCGGAAGCCCTTCTGCCCCTCCGGCACCTCCGAGAACTCGTCGTTGACGAGGATCGTCGCCCCCCGGAAATAGGGTGGATAGATGTAGGTGAGCGCGGCGTAGGACTCGCGGCCCGCGCACTCCTCGACCTCGCGCGCGCGGAACGGGCGCAGCGTTCCCTCGGCCTCGGCCCGGAACAGCGACCCGCCATGGCAGTAGTCCGTGCCCGAGACCACCGGCATCGACTGGATCAGCCAGGTCGCCACATCGCGCCCGGTCAGCGTCCCCGCCGGCTGGCCGAGCATCGCGGCGAGAAGGTCGGAATCCTCGAGCGCGCCGAGATCCCAGAGATACTGGAGGTCCTCGATGATCAGCCGCCGGAACTCGGTCGCAAGGCTCGAATGGAAGCGGATGCCGACCGGCAGCGCGTCGGGATCGTGGTTGGTCAGCGCGAGCGCCGGCAAATTGTCCCGCGCCTCCGCCACGACGGCGCTGTCGGCGATGTCGAATCCGGGATCGTCGAACGAGGTCGGCTCGCCCTCAAGGACGCTCCTAAAGCGGTCGAGCGAAATGCTTGCCGTCACGAACGAATCCTCGACGGTCAGCGCGCCCGCTTCCAGCACCCGTTCGAATTCCGGGTCGTTGAGCTTGGCGACGAGGCCGCACCGTCCGTTTGCTTCCTCGCAGCCCTCTCGACCGTCGAGGAGCGTGCCGTCGCCGGCCCGCACCACCATCTCGGTGTCCCCGCCCGGGACCACCCACAGATAGTGGATCGGCCCGCCATTGGTGGTGCGGATGGTGTCGACGAAGAGATACGCGACCGGCCAGCCGTCGAGCATCGCGAAGGCCGTCATCGTGCAATGATCCGGCCGGTAGTCGCAGCTCTTGAGCCATGGCGTCGCGGGAGTGGCAGGCTCCTGCGCCTCCGCCGGACCCATCGGGACCGCAACGGCGAGGCCCAGCACGGCCACCGCCAACGCAACTCTCAGCATGCCCCCTCGCTCGCGCTCTTCAGGCGCTCCGCCCGCTCCGGCCCCGGATCGGAGCTTAGCACCGGCCGCAGCGATTTTCCTCTGGTTGCGGAGGCGGAAAGGCGGCGATAGTTACCGCCCCGCCTTCGCCGGAGCCACTTCATGCATCTCCCCAAGACCCGCCTCGGCCGCACCGACATGGACATCACCCGCGTCGGCTTCGGCGCCTGGGCCGTGGGCGGCGGGGAGTGGTCGACCGGCTGGGGCGCGCAGGACGACCGCGACTCGCTCGCCGCCATCCGCCACGCCGTCGAGCGCGGCATCAACTGGATCGACACCGCTGCCGTCTACGGCCTCGGCCATTCCGAGGAAATCGTGCGCCAGGCGCTGGCCGACTTGCCCGCGGATCGCCGCCCCTATGTGTTCACGAAATGTGGCTACGTCTGGGACGAAGCCAACCGCACCGCCTTCCCGCGGCCGGTCGGCGCGGCCAAGAGCCTCCGCCGCGAACTCGAAGCCTCTCTGCGCCGCCTCGGCGTCGAGCGCATCGACCTCTATCAGATGCACACCAGAGCCGGCGACGGTACGCCCCTCGCCGAATATTGGGGCACGCTTCTCGACATGAAGCGCGAGGGCAAGGTGCGCGCAATCGGCCTCTCCAATCACCGCGTCGCGGAGCTCGAGGAGGCCGAGCATCTGGGCCATGTCGATACGCTGCAGCCGCCCTTCTCGGCGATCCGCCGCGGCGTCGCCGAGGCCGAGCTGCCGTGGTGCTTCGGCCACGAGACGGGAATCATCGTCTACAGCCCGATGCAGGCCGGCCTCCTCACCGGCCGCTTCTCGGTCGAGCGCGCCGCCTCGCTCCCCAAGGACGACTGGCGCTCGCGCAACGCCGAATTCGCGGGCGACAGACTGGTCCGCAATCTCCGCCTCGCCGACGCGCTGGCGCCGATCGCCCACCGCCACGACGCCACCATCCCGGCCGTGGCGGTCGCCTGGACGCTCGCCTGGCCCGGCGTCACCGGCGCCATCGTCGGGGCGCGCGACCCCGTCCAGGTCGACGGCTGGCTCGACGCCGGCCGCCTCCACCTCACCCACGACGACCTCGCCGAGATCGCCGCCGCCATCACCGAAACCGGCGCTGGCTCAGGCCCCACGCTCCCGCCGCGCTGACCCCTTCCCATTGCGACCTCGACCCGCCGCGCGTTACCCTCGCGCGGGGCAAGGGCGGATCCCTGATCGAGGAGGCGACGATGCGGCGCGTGACACGATCCCTGGTCGTCGTCCTCAGCCTCTTGCTGATCCCGCTCGCCGCTTTCGCCCTCACCATGCTCCCGCAAGGCGGCAGCATCTTCGACGCCGGGCCGGGCAGGGGGGCCGCGATCCAGATCGCGCAGCTCGAGCTGCGTTCCCCGACCGTTACGCTGACCACCGAGCTGGTCGCGCGCGACTTCCGCCAGCCGGTCTACGTCACCGCCCCGCCCGCCGACCCGCGCCTCTTCGTCGTGGATCAGCCTGGCCGCATCTTCGTCATCGAGGGCGGCGGCAAACTGACGACCCCCTTCCTCGACATCGCCGACCGCGTCACCTTCGGCGGCGAGCAGGGCCTTCTCGGCCTCGCCTTCCACCCGCGCTTCGCCGAGAACGGCCGCTTCTTCGTCAACTACACCGACCGCGACCAGCGCACCGAGATCGCCGAGTTCCGCGTCTCCGCCGACCGCAATGTCGCCGAGCCCGAGCCGGTCCAGACGCTCCTCAACATTCCCGACCGCGCCCCCAATCACAACGGCGGCTGGCTCGATTTCGGCCCCGATGGCTACCTCTACATCGCCACCGGGGACGGCGGCGGCGCCGGCGACCCCTTCGCCACCGGCCAGGCCCCCGCGAGCCTCCTCGCCAAGATCCTGCGGCTCGACGTCGACGGCGCCGCTCCCTACGCCATCCCGCCCTCGAACCCCTGGGCCAACGGCGGCGGCGCCCCCGAGGCCTTCGTCTATGGCCTCCGCAACCCGTGGCGCGTTTCTTTCGACGGCGACCGCATCTTCATTGCCGACGTGGGCCAGGGCGCCTGGGAGGAGGTCTCGGTGGTCACCACCGGAATGGCCGGCGCCAACCTCGGCTGGAGCATCATGGAGGGCGCGCATTGCTACCGCGCGCGCACCTGCCGCAGCGAGGGCACCGTGCTCCCGGTCTACGAATTCAGCCACGCCGACGGCGCCTGCTCGGTAACCGGCGGTTACGTCTACAGCGGCAGCGCCATCCCCGCCCTCGCCGGCCACTATTTCTTCGGCGACTACTGCGCCGGTTTCGTCCGCTCCTTCCGCTACGACGCGGCGAGCGGCGTCAGCGACCTCACCGACTGGAGCGCGGAACTCGGCGATGTCGGCCGCATCACCTCGTTCGGCCAGGACAGCGCCGGCGAAATCTACATCATCGCCGCCGACGGCCGCGTCATGAAGATCGTCCCGCGCTAGCTCGCCTGACCCCCGCCGCCTAAGGCGCCGGGCAGACCGGCAGCTCGGCCTCGATCCCCGGGCCTTCCTTGACCGCCACCGACAGCAGCTTCTCGGCCGGATGTTCTGTGATCGTGTAGACGATGCTCGCCTGGTCCTCGTGCCCGATCGGGCAGGTCACGCCGACCTCCCAGGCCGGCGCGGCAGGGTCGGTCGCGGTCTGGGTGACGCCCGTGTAGAAGCACAGCTCGCTGCCCTGGAAGAGGTCGGTCTTGGTGACCGCGAGCGTGTCCTCCTTGAGCTGGGCCGGCTGCGTGGCGACGCGCGCGCAGCCTTCTTCGGTGCCGTAGGCCGCGCTCACCGGCAGTTCGATCGCCAGCGCGGCGCTGCTGGTGAGGGCGAGGGCGGCGAACGACAGGAAACCAATACGCATTGAGTATTCTCCGGATCGAAATTGACGAGCCCGCCAAGCGCCGTCGCGGCGTGCGGGCGAGAGCGAGGGCGTCTTGTCCTCGTCGCTTGGCCTCGCCCTAAGGCGCCGGCTGCACCGGGCAGTATGCGTACTCGCCCGGGAGGCCGCTCCCGCTCGTGACCTCGGCGACCACCACCTTGTCGGCGATGCGCTCGGTGATCGTGTAGGTCACGTTCTTGATGTCGTCCTCATGCCCTTCGGAGCAGGCCGCTTGCACTTCCCAGGCCGGCGCGGCCGGGTCGGTCGCGGTCTGCGTGACCGACTTGTAGGTGCACATCAGGCTGCCCTGGAAGATCTCGTGCGGCATCACCGCCATCACCGCGCCGGGCGGGAGGTCCCGCGCCCCGGCCGCTTTGGCGCAGCCGGACTCGGTGCCGTAGACCGCGCTCACCGGCAGGTCGACCGCGAGCGCGGCGCCACTCGAGAAAGCAAGGGCGGCGACGGAGGTGAACGCCAGACGCATCGGATGAGGGTTCCTTCGGGGTGGAGTGACATGAACGAGCCGGGCAGACCCGGCCCCTCACTCGGTCGCCGGACTAGCGGTCCTCGGCGCCGAACTCGTCGCCGCCGATCCTGCCGTCGAAGGGCTGCGCCACCGACAGCTTGCCGTCGACCACCGCGAGCGCGAGCTGCGGCAGCTTGCGGGTCGCCGGGCCCATCACCACCGCGCCGTTGTCCTTGGGATTGAATTGCGAGCCGTGACACGGGCAGGCGAGATCCCCGGCGTCGTTGCGATCGGTGACCGGGCAGCCGGCATGGGTGCAGATCACACTGAAGGCGAGCACGCCATTGGCGGCCAGCGCCGCCACTTCCGGGGTGAGCTCCGACGGCTCGAAGCGGAACAGCTGCAGCTGATTGTTGAAGTCGTCCTTGCGCACGGTGCCGTCGGGCGCCATCGCCCAGCCCAGCAGCGACCCGCGCCCGGTCGGGATGCGCTCCGGGGTGAGCGCGTCGGTACCGAGCTCGGAGACGATGAAATCGCCGATCTGCGGCTGCATCGACCCCGGCGTGGCCGCGGCGGGCGCCTGACCGAAGGCCGGACGGGCCAGCGCCACGCCTGCGGCGAGGGCGGCCATTCCCTGAAGGATATCGCGCCGGTCCAGAATAACCCGGCAGAACCCGAGATCGGGATGAGACTCAACTGAAGGTTTGCTGTGCTCTGTCATGGCTATACTTTCCAGTGACAATATTGGCGGGGCGAGGGTGGCTCGGCCCAAGCTTGGACCAGCTCCAAGGTTCGCGAACTAACCCGAACCAAACAACGCGTGTCAAGCGCTCCCGCTCCAGCCGGTGAAGCACGGTTTGTTGATGGCGCGCCGGGCTTCCGCCGAAACATCGGCACCCCGATCGGTGGCCCGCCGATGAGCTACGTCTTCACCCTCGACCCCTAGTCGACGGTGAGTTCACAAGACGAGGCCGGGGTTCGCTCCCCGGCCTTTTTCGTTTCGATCCGGGCGCTGCGCCCGCTAGAGGTCGCCCCCGCGCCGCTTGTCTTCCCACACCCATGGCGGCTCGAAGATCTGCGCCTTCCACAGGCCCGCTTTGACCGCCTCGGCCTCGGCCTGGATCGCGACATAGTCCGTCGACTGGTCGGGATAGGCCATCGCCATTCCCCGGCGCACCATCTCGGCGCTGACATCGACCCCGTTCACCATGCAGCGCACGAAGAGGATCGTCCGCGCCCGGAACGAATTGTCCTCCATCCGCGTGCAGGTAGCAGGGCCCTGGTCGAGGACGATCTCGAGCTCGCGATGCGCAACGCGCCCACAATCCCAGTTGGCGTTGTCGAGGAGGCAGTTCTGGATCTTGAGCGGCCCCTCGATCCCCCACAGGCTCATCACGGTCCCGTCGATGCCGAGAACGTCGCTTTCGATCGCCACCCCGGTCCCGGAAATGCTCTCGCCGACCGCAAGGTTGACGCCTTGGGCCAAGGCACCAAATGGTGATTGGATCGCGGCCGTGCTAAGGACCAGAACGGCGGCTCGGAGCGGCGACTTCAGGTTCATTTTGCCCTTCAGCGAGGCTTTGTCACGATGGTCGATGTTGGCATTACCGTTTCACCGTCTTCAAGGCGGGGAAAGGGCGGGGGGCTTGGTTTTCTTTCCGCCCTCCTGGCTGCCGCTGCCGCGCTGACCTCGGCTCCGCCCGCCGCCGCCGCCGAATTCGAGCCGGAATTCCGCGAACTCGGCCTTGGCGTCGACGCCGCCACGCTCAGCACCGAGGGCTACGAGGGCTTCGCCTGCGGCACCAATGGCGGCCCGCCCGGCCTCGTCCTCACCGGCTGGGCGGACTTCGCCCAATGCGCCCCCGACCTGCAGACCGGCCTCCACGAGGTCTATGTCGAGTACGGCACCCGCATCGGCCGCATCTCCGCGATGTTCCGCGAGCAGTTCGAGGAGGAGCTCTGGCTGCAGCAATATGGCGGCACGCGCATGGCCAACTTCCCGGTCGTCCTCTCGCTGCTCTTCGACGATGCCGGCATCGCCCGCGGCTTCCGCGTCGTCACCGACACCCGCGCCGACATCCAGGATCGCGGCCGCGCCTATCTCCTTCGCCAGCGCGTTCAGCCGATGTACGGCGAGGACGGCTGGGACTGCGTGGACAAGCCGCCCGGCCCGGGCGAGACCGGCGTCGGCGACGTCTTCATCAACCAGGTCTGCAAGAAGACGGTCGACGGCAAATATGTGCGCATCGAGGCGCATTTCTTCCGCCGCGCGGGACAGACCGGCGTCGACATCAACGGCCAGTTCGTCCCCGGCGAATACGACTCGCTGACCCGCTGGGAGGTCTTCGACGCGACCCTCCCCGAGACCGCCCTTCCGGCCTGAGCCCATGACGCCGCGCGCCCTTGCCCTCGCCCTGCTGGCCATCCTCGCCGCGTCTCCGGCGCTGCCCCAGGGCGCGGTCGCCGATCCCCGCGCCGACTTTCTCGCCGGCACGACCAAGGCCTGCCCGGGCTGCGACCTCACCGGCGCCAATGTCAGCCGCCGCGATATGTCGGGCGTTGACCTCAGCGGTGCCATCCTTCTCAACGCCGTCGCCTACGACGCCAACTTCGCCGGCGCGAACTTCTCCGGCGCCGATCTCACCGGCGCCGACTTCACCGACGCCGACCTCTCGGGCGCCAACCTCTCCGCCACCAAGCTGTTCGACACCATCTTCTACCGCGCGACCCTCAACCTCGCCGATTTCTCGGGCGCCGAGGGGCAGGGGGTGATGTTCCGCCACGCCCTTCTCCAGCGCGCCAAATTCGACGGCGCGGTGCTGCCCTTCAGCCAGTTCGAGGATACGAGGCTCGCCGGCCTCACCGCGGTCGGCGCCGATTTCCGCGGCGGCTCGTTCCACGCCGTCAACATGCGCTCGCTCGACTTTCGCGACGTGGTGATCATCGGCGCCGACCTTGCCGAGGCCAACCTGCGTCAGGCCAAGCTCGCCGGAGCCAACCTCACCAACTCCGACTTCCTGCACGCCGACTTCGACGGCGCCGATCTCACCAATGTCAACTTCACCGGCGCCCGCCTCCTCGCCGCCAACCTCAACAACGCCGACACCACCGGCGCGATCTTCGCGAGCACCCTCATGCCCGACGGCCGCACCAACCCGCCTTAAGTGAACCCGAGAGGGTAGGGCCATCGGCACAGTGCGCCGACCTGCCCCCCCCGTCCCCGGCGGGGAGAGGGTTGGGGTGAGGGGGCTCCACCTCTCCGGATAGGGCAGTTCTCGAGCGCCTCTCTGGATGGACCTGTAACCCCTCACCCTAACCCTCTCCCACTGGGAGAGGGGGACGCGTTCAAGGCGCCGATCCGAAGGGCCAAGAACCTCGGTAGCGGCCCCCGATCTCACCATGTTAAGGACAGACGGGTGCGGGGTTTTTCGCTTGGGAGGGCGATGCCGTGGCCAATCCATTTTCCGCATTCCGACAGTCGAAACGGCTCGCCTCGCTCGTTGCGCTGATCGGCGCCCTCGCCGCGCCGGCAATGCCCGCCTTCGCCCAGGCCACCCTCTTCCTGCCCGAGTTCCGCACCCTCGGCCTCGGCCAGACCGCGACCGAGCTCAACCCCTCGACCTTCGAGAATTTCGCCTGCGGCACCAATGGCGGCCTGCCCGGCCAGCCGCTCACCGGATTCGTCGACTTCATGCAGTGCCCGCCCGAGGAGGGTAACGGCTTCCGCGAGGTCTATGTCGAGTACAACACCACCAACAACCCGATCTCGCGCTCCTTCCGCGAACGCAACCCGTACGAGGTCTGGCTGCCGCGCTTCGGCCTCACCCGGATGGCGAGCTTCCCGGTGGTGCTCTCCGTCCTCTTCGACGAGGCGGGCGTGGTGCGTATCTTCCGCGTGGTCAGCGAGAGCCGCGCCCTCCCCGAGGAGAAGGAGCGCGCCCACCTTCTCGCCGACCGCGTCATGCCGACCTATGTCGGCCTCACCGAGTGGGCCTGCGTCGAGACCGCGCCCGGTGCGGACGCGGGTCCGGTCGGTTTCCGCTACATCAACCGCGTCTGCACCAAGACCCTCGACGGCAAGTTCGTGCGCATCGAGCAGCGCTACCTCACCAACGCCGCCGGCGCGATCGACGCCTACACCCGCTGGGAAGTCTACGACGCCAGCCTCCCGCCGGAGATCCTCCCGGATTAGGCGCGGGCACGGGAAGCGCTTCCGCAATCTTGGGCTCTAATCAATCAGCTTCCGTTCCCGCCGTAAGTGCTTCTGCAACGCTCTCCGGGTACTTACCTCTGAACTTGCGGCAGGAAGGAAGAGCCGGTGTCCATCGTACCGCCGAGCGTCGTGCGCCATCTCGAGCGCTTGCGTCAGGCCTATTCCAACGAGGCGGCGCGGAAGCGCATCGCCTCGCGCCCCGCCGACCCGCCGAAGCCGGTCGCCTTTTCCCGCCGCGCCAGCGCCGCGACGATCGCAAAGTTCTGGGACAAGCTCACCGGCAACGCCGTCGCCGGCCTCGCCGCGGGCGGCCCCGCCACGGGTGGCCCTGCCACGGGTGGCCGCGGCGAACTGGCCGATCCGCAGACGCTGGCCAACGCCGAGCGCTACTCCTCCAACATCGAGAACATGATCGGCACCGTGAAGGTGCCGGTCGGCATCGTCGGCCCGATGCGCGTCAACGGCATCCACGCCTTCGGCGATTTCCTCGTCCCGCTCGCCACCACCGAGGCGGCGCTCGTCGCCTCGTATGCGCGCGGCGCCCATGTCTGCTCCGAGGCGGGCGGCATCGCGGCCGCGCTCCTCAACGAGGGCGTCCTCCGCACCCCCGCCTTCATCTTCGCGACCGTCGCCGAGGTCGGCATCTTCATGGAGTGGATCGTCCAGTCCGAGGACGCCCTCAAGGGCGCGGCGGAAGCGACCACGCGCTTCGGCAAGCTGATCTCGCTCGAGCCCTCGGTCGACAACGAGATCGTCTTCCTCCGCTGCCGCTACACCACCGGCAACGCCTCCGGCCAGAACATGGTGACCATCGCCACCGAGGCGATGTGCCGGTTCATCGAGGCGAGCGCGCCGGTCAAGCCGCGCCGCTGGTTCATCGAGGGCAATTTCTCCGGCGACAAGAAGGCCACTGCGCTCGGCGCCATCATGGGCCGCGGCCGCAAGGTCAGCGCCAGCATCACCATACCCGCGGAGCTCGTCGAGAAGCGGCTCCACGTCACCGTCCCCGGCATCCTCGAATATGCGCGCATCGCCGGCCTCGGAGCGCTTTTGAGCGGCCAGATGGGCGCGCAAGGGCACTACGCCAACGGCCTCGCCGCGCTCTATATCGCCACCGGCCAGGACGCTGCCTGCGTGTCCGAATCAGCCGTCGGCATCACCCGCATGGAGGCGCGCGGCGAGGATCTCTTCCTCTCCGTCACGCTGCCCAACGTGCTGGTCGGCACGGTCGGCGGCGGCACCGGGCTGCCCAGCCAGCGCGCCGCGCTGAACCTCCTCGGCCTCAGCGGCGAGAACAGCGCCGCCGCCCTCGCCGAAATCGTCGCCGCGCTTTGCTTGTGCGGCGAGCTCTCGATCATGGGCGCCATCGCCGCCGGCGATTTCGCCCGCGCCCACAAGAAGCTGGCGCGGGGCCGGCTGTGAACGCACTGGCGGGGACCGGGCCGCCGGCGGAGCTCCCGCCGCTCCACCGCCGCCTCTGGATCTACCAGGCCGAGCGCATCCCGCTCGCCCGCACCGCGATCCTCATCGCCGTCTTCAGTTCGGCGAGCGTGACGCTCTCCGCGCTCCTCGCCGGCCGCCCCCTCGCAAGCGTATGGACCTACGCGTTGGCCTTTCTCGCCGGCCTCGTCTTCATGATCCAGTTGCGCGCCGCCGACGAAGTGAAGGACGCCGAGGACGACGCCCGCTACCGCCCCGAGCGCCCCGTACCACGCGGCCTCGTCACCCTCCGCGAGATCGTGTCCGTGGCGATCGGCCTCGGCGTCCTCGTGCTCGCGCTGACCGGCCTCTTCGATCTCCGTCTCGTCCTGGTGCTCGCCCTCGTCTGGCTCTGGCTCGGCCTGATGAGCGCCGAGTTCTTCGTCCCCGAATGGCTGCGCGCGCGGCCCTTCCTCTACCTCGTCTCGCACATGCTGATCATGCCGCTCATCGACCTCTTCGTGACGGCGACCGAGTGGCTTCCGCGCGCCGGCTGGTCGGCGCCGCACGGCCTCTGGCTCTTCCTCGCGCTGAGCTTCATGAACGGCTGCGTCCTCGAGATCGGCCGCAAGATCTACGCGCCCGCGAGCGAGCGAACCGGCGTCGAGACCTACACCAGCCTCCTCGGCATCCCGCGCGCCTTGCTCGCCTGGCTCGGTTGCCTCCTGGTCGCCTTCGCCTTCATCCTTGCCGTCGGCTCGCGCATCGACGCGACCCTCGCGGTCGCCCTCCCGGCCGCCCTGGCACTGGCCTTTGCGGTCGCGACCGCGCTCCGCTTCCTGCGATCGCCGACGCCCGCCGCGCAGAAGCTGATCGACACCGCCGCCAGCATCTGGGTGCTCTTCTCCTACGGCGCCGTCGGCTTCGCGCCCCTGATCCTCCGGGCCCTCGCATGACCGGCTCCGTCCTCGACATGGCCGAGGCCGCCGGCAGAGCCGAGGTCGGCGGCAAGGCCCGCGCGCTCGCCGACCTCGCGAAGGCCGGCTTCGACGTGCCCCCGTTTTTCGTGATCCTGCCGACCGCCTTCGATGGCGCCGCCCCGAAACCGGACATGCGCGATCCGCTCGCGGCCGCGCTTGCCAAGCTCCCCGGCGATCGGTTCGCGGTGCGCTCCCCCGGCGGCGAGGAGGACGGCTCCGCCAACTCCCACGCCGGCCAGTTCCTCTCCGTGCTCGACGTGACCCGCGACGGCATCGCCGCGGCCGCCGAACGCGTCGCTGCCTCCGGTGGCACCGCGAGCCTCAAGGCCTACCGCGCCTCGCGCGGCCTCGACCCCGAGGGCGGCGCGCCGGCCGTCATCGTCCAGAGTCTCGTCGACGCCCGCACCGCCGGCGTGATGTTCACCGCGGACCCGCTCACCGGTCGCCGCGACCGCATCGTCGTCAGCGCGAGCGCCGGCCTCGGCGACCGCCTCGTCGCGGGGGAGGTGGACGGCGACAGTTACGTCTTCGACCGGGCGACCGGCCGCCTGCTCGAGGGCCGGCCCTACGAGACGAACCCGGAACAACAGGCCAACATCAAGGCTTGGGCGAAGGGGATGTTCGCTGGGTCTCCGGTCGCGCTTGACCCGCCGCTGAAGGGCGACCTCACCGACCTCGATCGCGGTGCCCTTCACCGCCTCGCCATCGCCGTCGAAACCGCCCGCGGCGCGCCTCAGGACATCGAGTGGGCCATCGAGGGCGACCGCCTCTTCCTCCTCCAGGCCCGCCCCATCACCACCGCTCTCCGCCCGGCCGCGATCCCCGACGACGCCCCGCTGATCTTCGACAACTCGAACATCATCGAGAGCTATCCGCGCCTCGTCTCCCCGCTCACCTACTCTTTCGCCCGCTACGCCTACTCGCGCATCTACCGCGTCTTCGTCGGCCTCGTCGGCGTGCGGCCGCCGGTGATCCGCGCCAACGCGGCGGTGTTCGACAACATGCTCGCGAGGCTCGACGGCCGCGTCTACTACAACCTCGGCAACTGGTACCGCGCCCTCGCGCTCCTCCCCGGCTTCTCGCTCAACGCCGGCTGGATGGAGACCATGATGGGCGTGAGCCAGCCCCTTCCGCCCGATTTTATGGCGCGGATGGTCGGCAAGCGGCCAAACGTCTTCGCCCGCATCGGCGATCGTCTCCGCGCCGTCCCGATGATGTTTCGTCTGGCGGGCCAATCGCTCCGCCTTGGCGGCACCAAGCGCCGCTTTTACAGGCGCCTGAACTCGGCCCTCGCCGGCGGCGACAGGATCGCGACTCTCCCGCTCTCCGCCCTGGCCGCCGAATACCGCCGCATCGAGGCGATGCTCCTCGACCGCTGGGACGCCCCGCTGGTCAACGACTTCCTGTGCATGGTCGCCTTCGGCGCCTCGCGGAAGCTGATCGAGAAATGGGCCGGCCCGCCCGGCCTTCTCCTCCACAACGACGTCATGATCGGGCAGGGCGACATCATCTCCGCCGAGCCCGCGCAGCGCATCAAGGCGATGGCCCGCCTCGTGGCGGACGATGCCGCGATCCTCGCCGCCCTCGACGCGGGGGACCGCGCCCGCATCGAAGCGCACCCCAAGCTCGGCCCCGCCGTCGCGGACTATCTGGCGAAATTCGGCGACCGCTGCCTCGAGGAGCTGAAGCTGGAATCGATCACCCTCTCCGAAGACCCGCGCCCGCTCTTCGCCTCGATCGCCTCCGCGGCGCTCAACACCCGCAGTGAAGTCGCGCGCGTCGACGATGCCGACCGGCGCCTGGCGAAGCTGTTCGAGGGCAGGCGCGTCCGCCACGTCGTCATGCAGCGCCTGATGCGCTGGACCAAGAACCGCGTCCGCGACCGCGAGAACCTGCGCTTCGAGCGCACGCGCGTGTTTGGCAGTGCCCGCCGCGTCTTCCTCGCCATCGGCAAGCAGCTGCACGCCTCCGCCCTCCTCGACGACTCGCGCGACATCTTCCTGCTCAGCCTCGACGAAGTCCTCGGCACGATCGAGGGCTTCGCGCTGGACACTGACCTCCGCACCATCGCCGCGCGCCGCAAGGCCGAGATGGAGGCCTTCGCGGCGCTGCCCGACCCGCCCGAGCGCATCGTCACGAGCGGCGCCGCGATCCTCCGCACCCGCACGGTCGGCCCTGGCGGAGCTTGGGTCATTGCTCCTCTCGAAGGCGCGCGCCAGCAAGGCCTCGGCTGCTCGGCGGGCATCGCCACCGGCCTCGCCCGGGTCATCACCGACCCGGCGACCACGCCCGTCGCCCTCGGCGAGATCCTCGTCGCCCGTCACACCGACCCCGGCTGGATCGCCCATTTCTCCAACGCCGCCGCGATCGTCGTCGAGCGCGGCAGCCTTCTCTCGCACTCGGCCATTGTCGCCCGCGAGCTCGGCATCCCTTGCGTCGTGGCGCTGAAGGGCGCCATGACCTGGCTCAAGACCGGCGACCGCATCGAGGTCGACGGCGGCACCGGATCGGTCAGGAAGCTCGATGGCTGATCCCGCGCCGCCCGCCATCGCCAAGCGACCCATCGCCGAGCGATCGATCGCCGAGCGGGCGAGTTTTGAGCACATCCGCTACGCTCAGCTCTGGGAAGACGCCGACATCCTCGTCGCCGCCATGCCGCAGCGCCCCGGCGCGGGCGCCCCCGGCGCGACGCTGGTCTCGATCTGCTCGGCCGGCGACAACGCACTCGCCCTCCTCACCCTCGACCCGGCGAGAGTCGTCGCGGTCGACATCTCGCGCGTCCAGCTCGACTGCCTCCGCATCCGCATCGCGGCGTACCGGGAGTTCACCCACGCCGAGTTCCTGGAGCTGATGGGCTCGCGCCCCTCGACGCGCCGTCGCGAACTCCTCGCCCGCGTCCTGCCGCGCCTTGACGAAACGACCCGCGCCTTCTGGACCGCGCAGACCGGCGCGATCATCGCCCACGGCCTCGGCGGCGTCGGCAAGTTCGAGCGCTATTTCCGCATCCTCGCCACCTGGCTCCTGCCGCTCGTCCACTCGCGCAAGACCCGCGACGACCTCTTCGTCTCGCGCCCGCCGGCCGAACGCGCGCGCTTCTTCGAGGAGCGCTGGAACAACCGCCGCTGGCGCATCCTCCTGCAGCTCTTCTTCTCGCGCTTCACGATGGGCCGCCTCGGCCGCGACCCGGCTTTCTTCGCGGAGGTGGAGGGCAGCGTCGCCGCCCATGTCGACCGACGCGTCCGCCACGCCGCGGTCGCCAACGATCCGGCACAAAACCCCTACCTCCACTGGATCATCAAGGGCACCCACGGCGCCGCCCTGCCGCTCGCGTGGCGGGCCGAGACCTACGACCTCATCCGCTCGCGCCTCGACCGCCTCGTTCTCCACGAGGGCCCGATCGAGACGGCGCTCGCCGCCGGCGAGAAGGCCGACGGCTTCAACCTCTCCGACATCTTCGAGTACATGGACGTCCCCACGTTCGAGACGGTCTACCGCTCTATCCTCGGCCTCGCCCGTCCGGCCGCGCGGCTCGTCTACTGGAACATGATGGTCCCGCGCCGCGTCCCGCCCCCGCTCGCCTTTCAGGTCACCCGCCTGAAGGAAGTGGAGGACCGGCTGAAACCCGGCGATAAAGCCTTCTTCTATTCCGACTTCGTGGTCGAAGAGGTCGTCCGTTGAGTGGGGCCGGCGCGCTGCGATGAAGTCACTCCGCAAGATCCTCGGCATCCCCAAAAAGTGGGACCGGGAGCGCGACAAATATCTCCGGCAGGTGACCGGCCTCGTGCATGTCGGCGCCAACCTCGGGCAGGAACGGCACCTCTACGCCGACCACGATCTTGAAGTGCTCTGGGTGGAGCCGATACCGGAAATCTTCGCTCGCCTGCGCCAGAACCTCGCCGGCTTTCCCAAGCAGGCCGCCATCCAGGCCCTGGTCACCGACCGGGACGGGCGGCTCCACGACCTCAACATCGCCAATAACGATGGCGGCTCGTCATCCATCCTCGAGTTCAAGCTCCACAGGGACATTTGGCCGGAGGTCGAATACACCGGCAAGATCGAACTCCGCAGCATCACCTTGCCCACGCTGTTTCGCGAAAATCGTCTCGATCCCGGCCGCTACCAGGCGCTCGTCATGGATACGCAGGGCTCGGAACTGATGGTGTTGGAAGGCGCCGTTCCCCTCCTCGACGGTCTTCGCTTCATCGCGACCGAGGCCGCTGACTTCGAGGCCTATGCCGGTTGCTGCCAGGTCGCGGATATCGATCGGTTCATGACAGGGCACGGCTTCGCGAAGCGCTCGTCGCAGCGGTTTGCGCGTCATCCGGCGGGCGGGGCCTACTACGAGATTCTCTACCGGCAAGAGCCGAGAGGGCTGAACGCGTGAGCGTTGCCCTCTCGCTCGCGGTCGCCGTCGGCTCGATCGCAATCCTCCTCGGGTTCATGGCCGCGATCTGGGCCTTCGCCCCGCGCCTCGGCTGGTCGCCCGAGCTGAAGCGGAAGGCGATGCACGTCGCCACCGGCCTCTACGCCCTCTCGCTGCCGCTGATCTTCCACGAGCGCTGGCCGGTGATCGTGCTTGCGACCCTCGCCGTGCTCGTCCTCCTCGTCCTCCGCCTGCCGGTCTTCGCCACCAGCGGCATCAGCTCGACGCTGCACGACGTGCACCGCAAATCCTACGGCGAGATTCTCCTCGCCGTGTCGGTCGGCGTCCTCTTCTACCGCTCGCTCGGCGATCCGGTGCTCTACGTCCTCCCCATCGCGCTGGTCACCCTCTCCGACGCCGCCGCCGCCCTCGCCGGCACGCGCTACGGCAAGCGCGTCTTCGAGATCGGCGACGGCAAGAAGAGCCTCGAGGGCGTCGCGATATTCTTCCTGGTGAGCTGGATCCTCACCATGGTTGTCCTCCTTCTCATGACCGACGTCGACCGCCTTACCGTCGTCCTTCTCGGCATCGTCGTCGCCGCCTTCGGCGCGCTGGTCGAGGCCGACTCGTGGCACGGTTTCGACAATTTCTTCGTCCCGGTCGGCGTCCACCTCTTCCTCTCCCGGCATCTCGATTCCTCGCCCGAGATGCTGGCTGTGATCACCGTGGTCTTCATCCTCGCGCTGATCGCCGTCGCCGCCGCGGCGCACCGCCTCGAGCTGCCGAAATCCGCCGCGCTCGCCTACGCAATCCTCGTCTTCCTGATCCTCGCCGTCACCACCTTCCTGAACTCGATCATCCCGCTGACCGCGATCGCCGCCGCGCTCATCGCCCATCGCCTCCGTCCCGGCTGGGACCGCTTCCCCGACCTTGATTTCGTCGCCGTCGCGGGCGGCATTGCGTTCCTCTGGCTGGTCCTTGGCGACGCCTCGGTGCGCAACGCTATCAACGTCTACAACCTCACCTTCGCCACCATCGCCGTCGCCTTCATGGCCATCGCCGGCGGCCGCAACATCCTCGTCCCGATCGCGTCGGTCATCGCTGCGGCGCTCCTTCTCCTCGTCGTCGAGGCCGGCAACACGCCGCTTGCCAAGTGGTACGGGACGCTGTGGCCATGGGCGACGGCATCGTTCGCGCTCGCCGTGCTCGTGCCGCTGTTCTGGCCCGCGCTCTTCCAGCGCTACCGCAGCTTCCGGGTCGCGATCCTGTCCTTGCCGATCCCGCTCGTCCTCTTCGCCAGCCGAGGCTTCGTGTGACCCCCGAACCGATCGAGATCGCCGGCGCCAAGGCCCGCCTCTATCGTGACGCCCCGGGCTGGGATGGGCTCCGCACCGCCGCGCTCGGCGACTTCTCCGCCCCCAGCGCCGAGGCCGGAACCGCGCTTCTGAATGCCGCCGCCGCTCGCCTCCGCGGCGAGGGCTTCGCGGCGCTCGTCGGCCCGATGAGCGGCGACACCTGGCGTTCCTACCGCCTCGTCACCGAGAGCGATGGTTCGAAACCCTTCCCGCTCGAGCCGGTGAACGGCCCTTTCGACCTCGCCGCCTTTGCTGCCGCCGGCCTTGTCCCGGTGTCGACCTACGTCTCGACGCGCGGCCTCCTCGCCGATGCGGTCGCCGGCCGCCAGCGCCCGCTGCCCGGTCTCGGGATCGAGCGCTGGGACGGCAAGAGCTCGGACGCCCTCATCGCCGGCCTCCACGAGATCTCGCTCGCCGCCTTCGACCAGAACCGCTTCTACAAGCCGATCAGCCTTGAGGCCTTCACCGCGCTCTACGCGCCGCTCGTCCCGCGCCTCGACCCGCGCCTCGTCCTCTTCGGCCGGAAGGATGGACACATCGTCTCCTTCCTGTTCGCCTATCCCGATTTCTCGGAAGGACCGAAATCGCAGACGCTGATCTTCAAATCCTGGGCGACCATTGTGCCCGGCGCGGGCCAGCCTCTGGTCGACGTGCTCAACCGCAGCGCCCTCGACCTCGGCTACTCGCGCTTCATCCACGCCCTGATGCATGACGACGGCCGCTCGCAGGCGCGCAGCCGTTACCACCACGCCACGATCTTCCGTCGCTACGCCCTGATGGGCCGCAAGCTCGGCCCGATCCCAGGATGAACCTCCTCTCCGGTCTCCTCGCCGGCGCCGAGCGCCACGCCTCGCGCGTGGCCATCGTCGATGCGAAGGGCCGGGCGTTCACCTACCGTGATCTCCTCGACGCCTCCGCCGCGCTCGCCTCCGCCTGGACCGCGCGCGGCCTCGTGAAAGGCGACCGCGTCCTCGTCTGCATGAAGGTCGGCTTCGGCCTCTACGCGGCCCTCGTCGCGCTGTGGCGCCTCGGCGCGGTCGCGGTTTTCCCCGAGCCGGCGCTCGGCCTCTTCGGCCTCCGCCACGCCGCGACGACCACCACGCCCAAGGCCTACCTCGCCGACAGCTGGTACCGCTTCCTGAAGCCCTTCCTCGGCGAGCTGCGCCGCATCCCGATGACCCTCCCGGCCTCGGCGCCTTCGAGCGGAACCTCATCCGCGCCACTCGCCGACCTCGCCCCCGACGCTCCGGCGCTGATCTCCTTTACCAGCGGCTCGACGGGCCAGCCCAAGGCGATCGTCCGCAGCCACCGCCTCCTCGCAGCGCAGAACGACGCCGTCGCGCGCTTCCTCCGGCCGGCGGGCGGCCCGACCGTCGACCTCGTCGCCTTCCCGGTCTTCGTCCTCGCCGAGCTCGGCCTCGGCAACACGGCGATCCTGCCCGACTGGAAGCTGGGCCGCCCCGACTCCGTTACCCCCGCGCGTCTCGTCAAGCTGATCGCGCTCCGCGGCATCGAGCGCGTCCTCGTCCCGCCGGCGCTTCTCCCAGCGCTGATCGCGCTTCCTGAACCGAGACTCGACGCCATCTTCACCGGTGGCGGCCCCGTCTTCCCCGACATGCTCGAGCGCCTCGCCGCCGCCCGTCCGGCAACCGCCGTCACCGCCGTCTACGGCTCGACCGAGGCCGAGCCGATCGCCCACATCTCGACCGCCGGGATCGGCCCGGACGACTGGCGCGCGATGCGGGATGGGCAGGGCATCCTCGCCGGCGCGCCCGCGCCCGAGGCAAAGGTCGCGATCCTCGGCGACGAGATCATCGTGACCGGAGCGCACGTCAACAAATCCTACCTCGACCCCGCCCACGACGCGGCGACGAAACTCCGCCGCGACGGCGCGATCTGGCACCGCACCGGGGACGCCGGCCGCCTCGACGAGAACGGCCGCCTCTGGCTCCTCGGCCGCCTCGCCGGCAAGGCCGGCGGTCTCTTCCCCTTCGCCGTCGAGGTCGCCGCCCGCTCCTGGCCGGGCATCACCGCCGCCGCGCTGGTCGAGCACGACGGCCGCGCCACCCTTGCCATCGAGGGCGACGCGGCGCACCAGCTTGCCTGGCAGGCAGCCGCTGCGAAGCTCGGCGACCTCACCGTGAAGCGCATCGCCCGGATGCCCCTCGACCGCCGCCACCGCAGCAAGATCGACTACGTCGACCTGAAGCGGCTCTTGTAGGGCGTGACGGCTCCCGCAATGTTCGTAGTCGCCGCCCGCGCCAGACCCGACACGTCCCCTCTCCCAGAGGGAGAGGGTTAGGGTGAGGGGTTGCAGGTTTGTCCGGACAAGGTGCTCGAGAAGCGACCTGTCCGGAGAGGTGGAGCCCCCTCACCCCAGCCATCTCCCCGCCGGGGAGTGGGGGCAGGTTGGCGCTCGTGTGCGAGGCCTCACCTCCTTTGAGGTGAACGAGTTGGGTAGCCCATGGGCGGCGCCGCGTCCCAATTCACTCGTCCCTCAGCGCGCCCGGAAAACCGTCAGCGTCACCTCATTCGCCGCGTCGAGCATCTCGACCGGGCCGGCGACCATCCCGCGCTCGCGCAGCACCTCGTCCGCGCTCTTCCCCCGATCGCACGCCGCGAAGCACGCGACCCCGCCCGGCAGCGTCACGTGCGGGGCGCGCGCGAGATGGAACTCGTCGTAGCCGAGGTCGAGGAACTGGTCGAAGACCCGCGTCCCGCCCGCCACCACGACCAGCCCGCCGCCCGGCGCCGCCGCGGTCAGCGCCTCGATCGCGCTTGCTCCGGCCGGGTTCCACCACCACCCATCCGGCCGCCGCTCGAGCCCGCGCGGCGCCGACGACACGACCAGCCGCGTCCGCCGCAGGTCGGGATGGTTGATATGCCCGACCCGCCCCAGCACCACCACCCGCGCGCGGTCCATCGCCGCGTTGAACTGCTTCTGGTCTGCCGGAAAGCGGAGCGCGTTCGGCATCCGCGCCGCGCTATTGGCGATCCGCTCGTCGGCCGAGACGATGGCGTGGCCGTGGATTTCGTAAGGTCCGATCATTCCGCCTCCACTCAGCCGGAAACGGCCTCACCCGGCGTTGGTTGCGGGGGCGTAGAACGCGAGATCGATCGTCACGAGGCGCGCGCCGCGAACCGCCGCGCCACGGCGATCGAGGTTTCCGCGATCGCGTCGATCGCCCCGAACTGCGCATAGACGTCGATCCCCGCCGCCCTCAGCGAAGCGCCGCCGGCGCCGGTCAGGAACCAGCTGTCCCCACCCGGATTGAGTTCGAGCACATAGAGGCGCCGCGTCCGCACATCGCGAACGATATCGATCCCGAACGACGGATGATCCGGCCACAATCCGTGCACCCGGCGCGCGAGGTCGATGACGTCCTCTTCGTTGCACAGCGCCCACGTCCCGCCCACCGCCGAGGCGACGATGGAACTTCCGGCGGCCGCCGCGAACCCGTCCGCCGAGCGAAGTGGCGGGAGTTCGGTCCGCCCGTTCTGGTGAATCGCGGCGAGCGGCCGCGCAAAATAGGTCAGGATCTTCGCCGATGTCGGCCACTCGCCGGTGTAGATGAATTGCTGCGCCATCATCGGCCCACGATGGATCGGATGATCGGCGGGGTGCTCGGACGGCGGCTTGTAGCGGACCCGCCCCGTCTTCTGGATGCGCACGAAGGCGCCCTTCGAGCTCCGCGTCGGCTTGACCACGACGTACGGCCCCCATTCCTTGGGGTCGAGCGCGGTGTCCGGCGTGATCTCGGTCCACCGCGGCACGGCGATGCCAGCCTCGGCGAGGCGCCGCAGCTGCTCCTCCTTCGGAATCCGTCCGTGGCGGATGCGCGTACCACGCGGCTCGATCAGTTTAACGCGGTCCATCTCGATGCTGATCGCGTCCCTCGGCAGCATCAGCGTGCCGAGCATCGACCGCGGGTTGGCCGTGCCGGTCGAGAACACTCGCGCCCTGATCTCGGGGTCGGCCGTTGCGATCCGCCGCGCCACCTCGCGGAAGTCGCGGATGGCGCCTTTCTTCGGGAAGCAATAGAACGCAAGCTCGATAGTCACGGGCGTCCTCGGCCGGCCGGGTAGCCAGACCCTTACAATCTCGACGGGCGGTCAGGAAGGACTCGACCGGCTTTTAGGCTCCGTGAACAATGTTGCCCGCCGACCGCATCAACCTCACCTTCTTCTGCTACCCGAAGCGCTTCTCGATGGAGCAGTTCACCGAGGTCGCGCGCCGCGTCCGCGCCCGCTACCCCCACATCGTCGCCTCCGCCCGCTCGACCAAGCGGTGGATACCGACGGCTCTCGCGATCCTCGCGCAGACGACGCGCCCGACGCTCTCCATCGAACTGGACCGGGTGCGCATTGTTAAGCCGTTCCGGGGTCACCGCCTGCGTCAGCTCGAGATTTCCAAGCTCGACGAACTGCGGCGCCTGGAAGCGGCCGAAGTCCCCATACCGCGCTGGGTGGAGATCGTGCCCGGCCTCAAGCTCGACCCGGCCGAGTGGGGACCCTACGTCATCACCAAGCCGACCATCGGCGGCCGCGGCGCCTATGTGCGGGTGCGGAAGACAAGCTCGGTGCGCCACCGCCTGCCCGAGGAGTTCGAAGAGGGGCATCTCGGCCGCGACGCGCCGCTGATCGCCCAGGAGTTCATCTTCACCGGCGCGATGCCGGTCAGCTACCGAGTCGTTACCTTCATGGGTCGCCCGGTACTGGCGATCCGTCACGAGGGACGCCTGCAGCGCCCCCTTGCCGGCCGGTTCGACTTCAAGGCAACCGGCGGCCACAACATCGTCGCCACGGCCAAGGGCGCGAAGATCTCGCTGGTGTTTGACTCCGCCATCCTCGATCTCGCCCGCAAGGTTCATTCCGCGTTCCCGGAGGTGCCAGTTCTCGGCACGGACATCATCGAGGACGCCGAGACCGGCCGCCGCTACGCGCTCGAATGCAATCCGTCCGGCGCGGTCTGGCTTCTCAGCAGCGGCTCCGGGCGGCGGATACAGGCCGAGTTCGGCCTCGACTTCCTCGCTCAGTTCAACGCTCTCGACGTGGTCGCCGAGGCCTCCGCCGAGGCCGCCGAGAGGCTCGCCCGCTGAGCCGCCCCGACCGCGCCAGTTCGGTCGTCCTGCTCCCCCGAAGTGCTTTCCCGATCGCCGACTTCGGAAGTCCTCGATGCTGCCGTCACGGTCTCTCTCGGGCGGCGCGCCGGCCGGGTTCAAGCCGGCCGGCTAGTGGCCGGACGCTACTGCGCCGGAGCTGGTTGGCCCGGAGGAGGCGGCAGATCAGAGAGCGACTCCTTGATCGGCGGTTGGTCCTTCGGGATGAAGCTCTCGAAGTGCTTGAGGCGCTGCCGGACGGAGAGCAGTTCGACGATCGTCGTCCATACTCGGGCGAAGAACTGGAACGACACCGAGACCTGTCCGAACGCGCTCTGGATTTGCTGATAAAGGCCGAGCGTCAGGGTGCCCGCTAAGATCGAAGGTGACATTGCGAGGAGCGGCACGTAGCCGACGATGTTGAGGTACGAGTAGCGCACCAGATTGAAATAAGTATAGTGGAAGTAGATGCGGAAGTAGTTCCGCTGCACCGCGGCAAAGAACTCGCGCACCGACAGAGGGTCGGCTCGGGTAGCATTGTCCTCGCCATAGACGAGTTCCTTCCGGTACGCCGCCTCGACCAACTGGTTGTTGAACTGCAGTCCCGGAAGCTTGATCCCAACAAAAGCCAGCAAGCCGGTGCCGAAGGCCGCAGCGATCAAAGCCACCCACACCAGGCTTCCTGGTATGTCGCCAAAGATCGGCACTTCGGTGATGCGTTGCGAGAAGCCCCAGAGAAGGGGCAGAAACACCGCTAGCGTTATCAGCGACTCGAAGAAGCTCGTGCCAAGGCCCTCGACGATCTGCGCAAAGCGCATCGTATCTTCTTGGACGCGCTGTGCCGCACCTTCGACCTTCCGGATCGCGGGCCAGTAGCTCATGTAGTAGGAGTTCATGGCCTTCCGCCAGCGGAAGACATAGTGGGACGTGAAGAACGCCAGCACCACCAGCACGAGGATGTTGGGCATCAGGACGGCGAACAGCACGATGATCTGAAAATAGAAGTCGGCGGGCGCGACCGAGCGGGGCTGGCTCAGCGCTTGCTGCAGCATGTTGAAGAATGTGCCCTGCCAGTCATTGATCCAAGCTTCGATCTGAACGTTAAAGAAGATGACCAGAAGGATTATTGCCGAGCCGACTACCGACCACCAGTACCATTCGTTCCGCTTGTAGAAATACCAGAAGACGCAAAAGAGCAGAGCCACCATCAGGACATACTGATAGAGCCAAAGCCGGTCCCCATTCAGGAAGCTTTCGTCCTCCACGACGCAGTTGGTCGGCGTTCCGGCCGGGGCGGCCTCTGCTGCCGCACCCTCGGGGGGCGCGGCCCCGGGCGGGGCAGGCGCCGGCACCGCCTCCGGCGCTGCCTCGGCGGCCGGCGGAGTCAGCGGCACTTGACCAGGTTGGCAGATCGCTGGCGCTAGGAAGCGATCGAGGCCGACGACATTCCTGACGTTCTCGCCGCCGGTGAAGAACAGGAGCGTCGTCAGCAGAAGCCACAGGAGGCTTAAGGGGAAGAATATCCTCGGTTCGGGAAAAAACGAGCGATACACCTGTGACTCCTGCGTTCGAACGGTTTGGGGTTAGAACTTAGGCTGCGCGGGACCGACGCCCGGAAATGGCACTGTAGGAGGGCAAGCCTTGAGCGAGGCCGTCGTCTGGGCGGAAATAGCGTTGGCCCCCCGCTCTGGGGATAGACGGGAGCGAGGAAAGGGGCGACAGCCGCTCAAACGCGCGTCTCACGGCAGCGATCCGGCTGCCGAGGGGAGATCAGCACCGAGCGGGCGGGCGAAATCGACGGGAAGCCTCGAGCCCTCGACGCGAGCGCGTGAACTTGATCGGCCGTCACAATCACTCCTCCCAAACCGCAAATCGCTTTGGGATGTTCGGGCGAGTGAACACTAGGCGCGACCGCCTGTCCAATGGCCGGATCGCGATCGCGACGGTCCTGTGACTAACCCGACACAACCGCTCGCTCCACCTCGTTCCACCCTAGGTGGCGGCTTCGGGATGAGGCATCCGGCATCCGGCACCCGGCGCTAGGCGTTGGGCATTCAGCATCCCGCATCGGGGACCGAAGTCACCTTGTACGGATGCCCGATGCCGATTGCCCGATCCCCTCAGGTCGGCCGCCGCCCCGCCACCTCGCTCTCGTCGGCGCGCCGCCGCAGGATATCCCGCTCGCGGGCGTTTCGCGTCAGCTCCGCGGCGCGCGAAAACTCGGCCCGCGCGTCGTCGTGGCGGCCGAGCTTGGCGAGGAGGTCCCCGCGCACCGCCGGCAGATGGTGGTAGGCGCGCATCGCCGGCTCCTCGTTGAGCGCGTCGGTGATGGCGAGGCCGAGCGCCGGCCCGAAGGCCATCCCCACGGCTACCGCCCGGTTGAGCTCGACCACCGGCGAGCCGGTCAGCTCGGCAAGTTCGCGATAGAGCGTGGCGATCCGCGCCCAGTCCGTCGCGGCGGCCGTTCCCGCTCGCGCGTGGCAGGCCGCGATCGCCGCCTGCAACGCATACGGCCCCGGCGCTTCGGTAAGCGCCGCCGCGCGCTCGAGTCCGGCAAGCCCGCGGCGGATCAGAAGCCGGTCCCACCGCGCCCGGTCCTGCTCGAGAAGAAGGATTGGCTCGCCCGACGGCGTCGTTCGTGCGCTCGCCCGCGAGGCCTGGATCTCCATCAGCGCCACGAGCCCGTGCACCTCCGGCTCGCCGGGCGCGAGCTCGGCGAGGATGCGCCCCACGCGGAGCGCCTCGTCGCACAGCTGCGGCCGCATCCAGTCCTCGCCGGCGGTGGCCGAGTAGCCTTCGTTGAAGATGAGGTAGAGCACATCGAGCACCGAGGAGAGCCGGGCGGCCCGATCCTTCCCGTGCGGCACCTCGAAGGCGACGCCGGAATCGGCGAGCATGCGTTTGGCGCGCACGATGCGCTGCGCCATCGTCGGCTCGGGTACGAGGAACGCGCGCGCGATCTCATCGGTGGTCAGCCCGCCGAGGAGGCGGAGCGTG
>CAYOET010000091.1:0-11130 GCA_964402985.1 uncultured Bauldia sp.
GAACGCAACTTCGACCCCGACCTCTGGATCGTCGCCATCGAGGACCGCGCCGGCAGGGCGTTCATCGAGCTGATGAAGGGCTAGCCGGAACGCGTTCACCCGTCGGGCGCCGCCAAACCCGCCCTCCGCCCAACCCCGCGCTTTACCTCCCCCTTGCGGGGAGGTCGAAGGCGCGAGGGCTACGCCCGAGCGGCTTCGGGAGGGGGTAGCGGGCATGGCCCGCGTGTCTTCCGTTTCCCTCCCAGACTCCTTCGGCCCACCCCCTCCCGAAATCGCTGCGCGATTTCGACCTCCCCGCAAGGGGGAGGCTAAACGCTGAGCGCTCCGGGACTGACCGTAAGCTCGCGATGCAACGATGAGACGCCGCCGGGAAATCAGCGCCCGCGTTCTTGCCATCCGCCACGCCGCGGGCGAGACTCGGCCTCAGAAGGGGCGACAGAAGCGCCTCGGGGCAAGTCGAGGGGCGCGGCTTGGATCTGGAATTCTTCCACGTCTTCTTCATCGTCGGCGCGGTCGTCACCATCATCTGGTGGCTGGTTGTCTGCTTCCGGCCCGGCCAGGAGCTGATCCGCGCGCGGGGCTGGCGCCTCCTCCTTTTCGCGGCGCTCCTTCTCAGCATCGCGATCCTTCTCTACGTCCTGACCCACTGGGCCTCGTTCGACGTCGTCAGCGACCCCTATTACATCCTCGGCTACGGCGCGCTCGGCATCCTCTGGGTGTTCGGCACGGTCTCCTGGCTGGGCGCTTTCACCGACATCCGCCTCCGCCAGGACGTCCGCGCCCACAACAATTTCGCCGCCGCGACGCTGATCGCCTGCCTGACCACGGCGACCACGCTCGCCTATTCGGGCGGCAATATCGGCAACGGGCCGGGCTGGTACGTGGTCGTGTTCTGCGCGCTCCTCTCCACCGCCGCCGTCTACTCAGTCGGCTTCGCGGTGGCGACGATGACCGAGAGCGAGGAGCGCATCACCATCGACCACGATCTCGGCGCCGCGATCCGCCTCGGCGGGGCGACCATCGCGACCGGCCTCGTCGCCGGCCGCGCGGTGGCCGGCGACTGGCTCTCGGTCGGCTCGACCATCGCCGACTTCATCCGGTACGGCTGGCCGGTGGTGCTCATCGCCATGGTCGCGGTGATCGTCGAGCGCATCATGCCCCCGCCATACCTCTCGCCCGGCATCCTCCGCAGCCTCGCGATCTTCGCGGTCTATGTCGGCGCGGCGACGATCTATGTCGGCAATCTCGGGCCATGGTAGGCCCCGCGATTGCGCTCAGCGACCCGCTCTCGGCGGCTTCGTTCCGCGAGTACCGCCAGCGCGCGATCTTCGAGGCCAACAAATGGGACGCCCAGATCAACGACCACTCGGCGCTCAGCCGCCGCGCGTTGATCCTCCCCGAGAGCGAGTGGCGCCTCGTCTCCGCCGCGGCCAGCAACCTTGCCCGTGAGCTCCTCGACGCCGAGCGCAAGCTTCACGACGCGCTCCTCGAGGGCCGGCTCACCGGCATCGACCGCGCGGCGCGGAAGCGCCTCGCGCGGCTCGGCAAGGGCGACCGCTTCGAGGCGCAGCGTCTCATCCGCTTCGACTTCCACCTCTGCGCCAATCACCGCTGGATGATCAGCGAGGCCAACTGCGACGTGCCCGGCGGCATCAACGAGGCCGAGCAGCTGCCGAAGATCTGGCCCTCTCCCGAGGCCGGAATGGTCTCCCCGGGTGACCCGGCCGAGCGCTACGTCGACGGCATCGTTGCGACGGCCAGGTCCGGCACGGTCGCCTTCGTCCACGCCACCGCCTTCAGCGACGACTGGCAGCTCATGAAATACCTCGCCGACCGCGTCGAGGCCCGCGGCCTCGAGCCGGTGCCGCTCGCTCCCGACCGCGTTGAGTGGCGCGACGGCTTCGCGTCGACGGAGGGGAGGGCGCTCTCGGCGATCGTGCGCTTCTTCCCGGGCGACTGGCTGCTCCACACCAACCTTGCCAAGACCTGGTTCCGTGAGGCGGCGACGCCGGTCCTCAACCCGGTGATCAGCCTCCTGAGCCAGAACAAGGCCTTCGGTCTCCTCCTGCGCTCGCTCGGCATCGACGCCCCGGCTTGGTCAACCTA
Organism: uncultured Bauldia sp.; assembly: GCA_964402985.1. Classification (GTDB taxonomy): domain Bacteria; phylum Pseudomonadota; class Alphaproteobacteria; order Rhizobiales; family Kaistiaceae; genus JADYYB01. The sequence continues at coordinate 2,107 of CAYOET010000091.1, forward strand.
CCTCCCGCCGACCGAGCGGATCACTTTCGGCGCGCTCCGTTCGCCCGACCGGGTGGTGAAGCCCGTCTACGGCCGCGTCGGCGACGGCGTCGGCGTGCCCGGCGTCTCCTCGCGCAAGAAGTTGCGCCAGTCGCGGCTGCGGGCCGGCCTCTTCCGCAAGCACTGGATCGCGCAGGAGCGCTTCAGCCCCGAGAACATCGGCTCGGCGAGCGAGCCGGCCTATCCCTGCATCGGCGTCTACACGCTCGGCGACCGCGTGATCGGCGCCTATGGCCGTGTCTCCGACCGGCCGATGATCGACATCGACGCGCTCGACGCGCCGATCTTCATTCTTCGCCAACAGGCAGCGGGAGGAGCGCATGACTCCGGTCGAATGCTTCAATAGATGGGCCGGCGACCACGAGTGGAGCGACTGGGCCAAGCCCACGCTCTTCGCCCAGGGCGCGATGCGCAACATCCTCGGCACCACCAACGCGACGGACCTCCTCGCCGCCGGCGGCAAGATCGTCGACGATCACGCGCGGCAGATCTCGGCCGGCACCGGCAACCGCCGCGCCTGCATCGTGATCGACTACCCGGGCGACCTCGCCGCCGCCGCGGGCGCCGCCCTCTCGCGCCGCGGCTTCGCGCCGGTTCCGCTCTTCAACGGCGTGCATTCGGTGACTTCGCCGGTGATCGACAACACCTCGCTGATCCACGCGCTTCTCACCCTCGCCGAGCACGTCACGCCAGGCGCCGATCCCGCGCCGGTCTTCCTCCTCGACTCGCGCCGCCTCGAAGGCTCGGCCACCCCCGGCCGCTACGACAATCGCTGGGTGGTGTTCCCGCAGGATTTTCCCTCGGGCGGCCGGCTCCTCGCCTCCGGCATCCGCGAATGCCACATCATCACCGCGGCCAACCGCATCCAGGACGACCTCGCCCATGTGCTGAAGCGCTGGCAGGATTCGGGGATCGAGATGTTCGACGGCGTGCCCGGTTCGCGTCGCCCGGTGATCGTCGCAACGCCCCCCTGGTACCGCAGCGTCTTCTACCGCATCGCCGCCGTCACCGGCCTCCGGCCCAACCCCTACGGCGCCTTCGGCGCCCTCATCCCGATCGCCGCGGCGACGGGCTCGTCATACGGCTGAAACGCCAGGTATCGCGCCCGCGAGGGCCTGCCGCCGTTCCGTATCACCCGCGCGGGTGACGTGAGGGCCGGCTGCTCCACTCCGGGGTGGACCGGCGGCCTCGCGTCTGCCAAGCATTCCGGGTCGCTGCCCAGGCAGCGGCGCGGGCCGGCGCCCCCCGCCGATCCGCAGGCTGCGTCTCGCGTCCTCGCGCGGGAGGCAGTCCGCTCATCGACGACGTGTTCAACGACCGGGACGCCGGCAAAGCCGAGCTCCCGGCATCATGAAAAGGGAGGAATGAATGAGAATTGCAGCAGCTCTGGGAGCCGCGGCGGCGGTCCTCGTCAGCGGCGGGATCGCCGCGGCCCAGGACCTCGGAATCACGCGGAACGGGCCTGACGGCACCCCGCGCGCGCTCGACGGCGCGGTGGTGCGTGGCGGCATCGACTATGCCGAAAGCTGTTCGTACGACCCGGTGCGGGACCTCATCGTGGTGCCGAACCAGGGCATGCGGGTGGGACCGGACGGCGTCCTCAACGACGGCTTCGTGTCGCTCGTCAACCATGACGGCTCGACCAACACCCTCAAGTGGATCCGCGGTGGCGGGACCGACAACCCGGCCGTCTGGATCAACGATCCGTTCGGCAGCGACATCGTCGACGGCGTCCTCTACCTGGGCGACTCGATCGGCGACCCCGCCCACGGCGTGGTCACCAAGTGGGACATGGAGACCGGCGCGATGCTGGGCATGGTCGAGATCCCGACCGCCGGCGGCGTGAACGACCTCGAGGTCTCCGAGGACGGCACGATCTTCACCAGCTGGCACGGCGCCACGAACGACCCGACCACCTGGTCGGTGCATCGCATCGACGCGGACGGCACCGTCACCAAGATCCTCGAGGCGGAGGCTTCGCATCGTCCGAACGGCATCGTGTTCGACGCCGACGGCAACATCATCGTCGTCAACCTCCTCGACGACGAGGTGAACACCTACGACCGCGACGGCAAGCTCCTCGGCACCCGCCACGCCGCCGAGGGCCGCAACGACGGCCTGGTGATCATGGAGGACGGTACGCTCTACATCACCAGCGTGAGCTTCGGTTCGATCCACGTCCTTCGTCCGGACGACAGCAAGGAAGTGCTCGCGGTCGGCATCCCGGGCGCTGCCTCGATGTGCTTCGACGAGGGCGGCAACCAGCTGGTCGTTCCGATGAACAACAGCGACGCGCTCGCCTATCGTCCGCTGAACTAGGCGTTCGATCGGAATATTGCCGCCGGCGCCGCTGACGGCGCCGGCGTTTCCATTTGGCATGTCGAGGGATGCCGCCGCCGCCGCGACAGGGCCATCGCACGCGTATGGTCAGGGTATCGCGAGATCAAAGAAGTCCATCGCCCCCGAGCACCCGAAACCGCCGTGGTAGCTCTCCTCGAAGACGGTGAGCAGCACGCCGCCGGAAAAGTTCTCCCGAGGAGGGTGGGTCTGCACGACTTGCGTCAGGCCTCGGTTTGCGCCTTGCAGGTACCTGATCACCCGGAGGCTGTTGTCGGCATATTGCTCGATCCACAGCGGGTCATACTCGCCGGTCGAGTGAATCAGGATCCGGCCGTGAAAGACCCAGGTGTTTCCTTCCCTGCTCTCGATGTCGAACCGGGAAGTATGACCGCACCAGGCGCCTTCGAACGAGCCGGTCCGCATGTCGAACCCAGCCGCCGCGGCTGGCCCCGTTCCGAGAACAACTGCCACCAGGAAGAGAGTTGCCCTTCTCATAGCCATCCAGCTCCCCAGGCAAACTCAGTGCAAGGTATCACCTGCGAAGCCCGGCGGCCACGAACCGGTGCGGGCTGGCAGACCGTGGATGCCGCAAGGGTACCCGACGCTCGGCCGCAGAGGCGGCGGGCCACGAGATCCAACCAATTGATTTGATTGGCGCTCCCTAGGGGAATCGAACCCCTGTTTGCGCCGTGAGAGGGCGCCGTCCTAACCGCTAGACGAAGGGAGCGGAAGCGTGCGCGAGGCAACGCCTGAAGCGGAGGATATGCCATTCGACCCCGCCTTTAGCAAGGCGGGCGGCAGCAGGCCGCTCAGCCCTCCGCGGGCGCGAGGCGCCAACGACGGTACCCTGCCTGCGCGCGGCGTGCGTGCGCGAGCTTCGGCGGCGTAGCAGCCCGCTAACCCTTTCGCGCGACCAACCGCCGCGAGGCCCTAACCCGGCATGTTTCCTGCAGAATTTGGCGCAGGAAATGCCTCCCGCCTCGCTCCACATCGTCGTCGTCGACACCAATCATCTCCGGGCCGCGATCCTCGAAGAGGGGCTGCGCGAGGCCGGGCATTCGCGCGTGACCATCATCGCCGAGATGACGCATCTGGTGCGGCGGATCGTCGAGGCGGACCCCGACGTCATCTTCATCGACCTCGAGAACCCCAACCGCGACGCCCTCGAACAGATGTTTCAGGTCTCGCGCACCGTGCACCGCCCGATCGCGATGTTCGTCGACAAGGCCGACAGCTCGGCGATCGAGGCCGCGATCGACGCCGGCGTCTCCACCTACATCGTCGACGGCCTCCGCAAGGAGCGGGTGAAACCGATCCTCGACGTCACCATTTCCCGTTTCAACGCCTTCAATCGCCTTCGCACCGAGCTCGATCAGGCCCGCCAGGCGCTGGAGGACCGCAAGGTCATCGACAAGGCCAAGGGCATCCTCATGAAGAGCCGCAGCATCAGCGAGGAGGAGGCCTACGCGCTCCTCCGCTCGACCGCGATGAGCGAGAACCGGCGCCTCGCCGACGTCGCGCACGGCCTCGTCACCGCGGCGAGGCTGCTGCGATGAGCTACTACGCGCCCGCCCTCGACTCGCCCTCGGGCTCTGCCTCCGGCGCTCCGGCCCAGGTGACGCTCGGCTTCATCCCGCTCATCGACAGCGCTCCGCTGATTGTCGCCGCGGAGAAGGGTTTCGCGGCGGGGGAGGGGCTCTCGCTCAACCTCGTCCGCGAGGCGTCCTGGGCCAATATTCGCGACCGCGTGATGCTCGGCCATTTCCACGGTGCGCACATGCTCGGCGCCCTGCCGATCGCTTCGACGCTCGGGGCCGGCGGGCACCTCCAGGTACCGATGATCGCGCCGTTCTCCCTGGGGCTGGGCGGCAGCGTGATCACTGCCTCGACCGCGCTTTTCGCGGCCATGGAAGAGGAGGGGGCGACGCTCGGCGCGGGCCCCGCGCCGCTCGCCAAGGCCCTTGCCGCCGTGGTCGCCAAGCGGGCCGCCGCGGGCGAGTCGCCGCTGACCTTCGCCGTCGTGCACCCGTTCTCGGCCCACAACTACGAGCTCCGCTACTGGATGGCGTCGGCCGGGATCGACCCCGACAACGACGTCCGCATCGTAGTGCTTCCGCCCTCCTACATGGCCGATGCGCTGAGCGCGGGACAGGTCGACGGGATCAGCGTCAGCGACCCCTGGAATTCGTTCGCGGTCGAAGAGGGCGTCGGCGTCATCCTCACCTACAAGGCCGAGCTGTGGCGTCAGGGGCCGGACAAGGTGCTCGGCCTCCGCGCGGACTTCGTCGAGCGCCATCCCGGTCGCCTCGCGCCGCTCCTTCGCGCGCTCTACCGGGCGGCAGCCTGGGCCGAAGATCCGGCCAACCACCTCGAACTCTCCGAGATGCTGGCCCGGCCGAACTATGTCGGCGCGCCGGCGGGAATCATCCTCCGCGGCCTTGCCGGGCGGCCGATCCTCCGCAAGGGAGCGGAGCCGGTGAACGCGCCAGGCTTCTTCATCTTCCACGAGCACGCGGCCAACTTCCCGTGGCGGAGTCACGCCCTCTGGTTCTATTCGCAGATGGTGCGCTGGGGGCAGGCGAAACACTCCGCCGAGGCCGTGGCGAAGGCGTGGGCCGTGTACCGGCCGGACCTCTTCCGCGCGGCGCTGGCGTCCCTCGATGCTGATCTTCCAGGCAGCGACGCCAAGGTCGAGGGAGCGCTGACCGAGCCGACCGTCGTCGCCTCGCGCCACGGCAGGCTGGTGCTGGGGCCGGACGGGTTCTTCGACGGCGTCAAATTCGATCCCGACGACCTCGTCGGCTATATCGACCGTCAGCGCCTGCCCGCAAACCGGCCAGGAAGCTAAATTTCGAGGCAGGCCTGCACACTAATCATGCTTGCCGCGCTTCTAATCACCTCCTAGCTTGCCAGTGACTTAGAGAGAATCCAAACCGTCCGCGGAGCCAATGAAGGCGACGCGAGACGAGGGGCCAGAGGGCCCAAAACCCCAAAACCATCCGCCTTGCGAGGGGCGGCCATAGGCAACGGCGCCGTTCGATCGACCCTTATCCTCGGGTCCGATTGCACGGCGTTTTTCGTTTTCGGCGGGCGAGTCCCGCGAACAGGAGTTCGACAGGTGAGCCTTCTTCGTCCCGCCGCGGTCAGCCGGCGCACTCTTCTGAAAACCGCCTCGGCAGCCGCCGTCATCGCCGCGGCCAAGGTCGCGTTCCCCTCGGGCGCCTTCGCGCAGGGCGCGGGTCCCGAGACCACCCGCGCAGTGCTCGGCTTCATCGCCCTCACCGACGCCTCGCCCCTCATCGTCGCCAAGGAGAAGGGCCTCTTCGCCAAATACGGCATGCCCGACGTCGAAGTCGTCAAGCAGGCCTCGTGGGGCGCGACGCGCGACAATCTCGTCCTCGGCTCTGCCGGCGCGGGCATCGACGGGGCGCACATCCTGACCCCGATGCCCTACCTGATCTCGGCCGGCAAGGTGACCCAGAACAACCAGCCACTGCCGATGTATATCCTCGCCCGCCTCAACCTCGACGGCCAGGCGATCTCGATCACCAACACCTACAAGGACCTCGCGGTCGGCCTCGACGCCTCGGTCCTCCGCGAGCCCTTCGCGCAGCGCAAGGCCGCCGGCAACGCCGCCAAGGTCGCGATGACCTTCCCCGGCGGCACCCACGACCTCTGGCTCCGCTACTGGCTGGCCGCCGGCGGCATCGACCCCGACAACGACGTCGAGACCATCGTGGTCCCGCCGCCGCAGATGGTCGCGAACATGAAGGTCGGCACGATGGACGCCTTCTGTGTCGGCGAGCCGTGGAACGCCCAGCTCGTCAACCAGGGCGTCGGCTACACCGCGCTCACCACCGGCGAGCTGTGGTCCGGTCACCCCGAGAAGAGCTTCGGGATGCGCGCCGACTGGGTCGACGCCAACCCCAACGCGACGCGCGCCCTCCTGATGGCCGTCCAGGAAGCGCAGATCTGGTGCGAGGACATGGCTAACAAGGAAGAACTCGCCCAGATCGTCGGCCAGCGCGCGTGGTTCAACGTGCCGCCGAACGACATCGTCGGGCGCCTCCGCGGCGAGTTCGACTACGGCACCGGCAAGGTCGTCGCCGAGAGCCCGCACCTCATGAAGTTCTGGCAGCGGAACGCGTCCTACCCCTTCCCGAGCCATGACAGCTGGTTCCTCGCCGAGGACATCCGCTGGGGCAAGTTCGAGCCGACGACCGATGTCGCCGCGCTCGTGTCGTCGGTCAATCGCGAGGATCTCTGGCGCGACGCGGCGACCACTCTCGGCGTCGCCGCGGCCGACATCCCAACCTCGACCTCGCGCGGCGTCGAGACCTTCTTCGACGGCAAGACTTTCGACCCGTCCGACATCGCCGGCTACCTCGCCAGCCTGCAGATCAAGCGCATCGCCTGAGCCACGAAAGAAACATGAGCGTCACCGCCCTCAAGATCGACGACAAGCCGGCCCCCGCGTCGGCCAAGATCGTCCGCATCGGGATCGAGAAGAAGACCCCGCTGCCAGCCGCCCCGCTGCTCGCGCGCCTCGCCGGCCCGGCCGCCAAAGTGCTGCCGCCGGTCATCACCCTCGGCCTAGTGCTGCTCCTCTGGGAGATCGTCTGCTCCTCGCCGACCTCGAGCCTGCCGCCGCCCTCGCGCGTGGTCAGCGACACCTGGGAGCTGATCGTCGATCCCTTCCATCGCGGCTCGGGCCTCGATCAGGGCCTCTTCTGGCACATCTTCGCCAGCCTCAAGCGCGTCGCCTTCGGCTACGCGATCGCCGCCGTCGTCGGCGTGGCGGTGGGCACGCTGATCGGGCGCAGCATATGGGCGATGCGCGGGCTCGACCCGCTCTTCCAGGTACTGCGCACCGTGCCCCCGCTCGCCTGGCTGCCGCTCTCGCTCGCCGGCTTCCATGACGGACAGACCTCGGCGGTGTTCGTGATCTTCATCACCGCGGTGTGGCCGGTCGTCATCAACACCGCGGTCGGCATCAGAAACATCCCGACCGACTATCAGAACGTCGCCAAGGTCCTTCAGCTCAATCCCTTCGAATACTTCGCCAAGATCATGATCCCGGCGGCGGCGCCCTACATCTTCACCGGCCTGCGCATCGGCATCGGCCTCTCCTGGCTCGCCATCGTCGCGGCCGAGATGCTGATCGGCGGCGTCGGCATCGGCTTCTTCATCTGGGACGCGTGGAACTCGTCGCTGATCAGCGACATCATTCTCGCACTGATCTATGTCGGCATCGTCGGTTTTATCCTCGATCGTTTCGTCGCCCTCCTGTCCCGGGTCGTGACCCGCGGCACGGCCGCCAGCTGAGGAGAACCGTCATGGGCAGCTACCTCTCCCTCGAAATGATCGACAAGAGTTTCGAGCGCGGTTCGACCCGCACCGAAGTCCTCCGCCAGATCAGCCTCACCGTCGAGCGCGGCGAGTACATCTCGATCATCGGCCACTCCGGCTGCGGGAAGTCGACCCTCCTCAACATCATCGCCGGCCTCACCCCGGCGACGAGCGGCGTGATCCTCCTCGACGGCAAGGCGGTCGACTCCCCCGGGCCGGACCGCGCGGTGGTGTTCCAGAACCACTCGCTCCTCCCTTGGCTGACGGTCTTCGAGAACGTCAAGCTCGCCGTCGACAAGGTCTTCGGCCGCACCAAGAACGCCGCCGAGCGGCGCGAGTGGACGATGCGCAACCTCGAAGTCGTCCAGATGACGCACGCCTCCGAGAAGCGCCCCGCGGAGATCTCGGGCGGCATGAAGCAGCGCGTCGGCCTCGCCCGCGCGCTCGCCATGGAACCGAAGGTCCTCCTCCTCGACGAGCCGTTCGGCGCGCTCGACGCGCTGACGCGGGCCCATCTCCAGGACCAGGTGATGCAGATCCACGCCGAACTCGGCAACACGGCGATCATGATCACCCACGACGTCGACGAGGCCGTGCTCCTCTCCGACCGCATCGTGATGATGACCAACGGCCCCGCCGCGCGGATCGGCGAGATCCTGCCCGTGCCGCTCGCCCGTCCGCGCCGCCGCCTCGACCTCGTCGCCGACCCCACCTACCTCCGCTGCCGGAGCGCGGTGCTGAAGTTCCTCTACGAGCGCCACCGCCTGGTGGAGGCCGCCTGATGAACGCGATCGCTCAGCGGCAGCGCCTCGTCGTCGTCGGCAACGGCATGGCCGGCGGGCGTGCGCTGGAAGAGCTCTTCGAGCGGGCGCCCGGCCTCTACGACGTGACCATCTTCGGCTCCGAGCCGCGGGTGAACTACAATCGCATCCAGCTCTCGCCGGTCCTTTCCGGCGAGAAGGAATACGGCGACATCCTCATCCACGACGAGGCCTGGTACGAGAAGAACGGCGTCAAGCTTCTCGCCGGCAAGAAGGTCTCGACCATCGACCGCGTCGCCAAGACGGTGACGGCGACCGACGGCACGACGCTCCCCTACGACAAGCTCCTCATCGCCACCGGCTCCGACCCGTTCATCATCCCGGTCCCGGGCCGCGACCTTCCCGGCGTCCTCACCTACCGCGACATGGACGACGTCACCGCCATGCTCAAGGCGGCGGAGCGCGGGGGGAGGGCGGTCGTCATCGGCGGCGGCCTCCTCGGCCTCGAGGCGGCGGCGGGCCTCAAGATGCGCGG
>CAYOET010000092.1:0-4834 GCA_964402985.1 uncultured Bauldia sp.
TCGCTCTCGTGGCGGAACCTTCGGAGGCCGTGCCGCTTTTCGGAACCTATCTCGGCGCGCAAAGCGATAGTCTGGGCATGACTGTCACCGTCAAGGTCACGCGGCGCCGCTCTTGAGAAAGCAATCCTAGATGCAGATCAGCGCAGGCTACGACCTCACCTTTCAGTTCGACCAGCCGACCCCGATGCTGCTCGCCCTGAGCATCCATCCCTCGCGGTTCGCCGACCTCACCACCGCGCACCAGATCCAGTTCGATCCGCCGGTTGCGGCGACGAACTACGTCGACGGGTTCGGCAACATCTGTACGCGGCTGACCGCCCCGCCGGGCAATTTGCGCATCTTCAATAGGTTCGCGATCGGCGACACCGGTCTCGCCGACCCCGTCGCGCCGACGGCGAAGCAGACTCCGATCGAGAAGCTGCCCGAGGAGGTCCTCGTCTTCCTTCTCGGCAGCCGCTACTGCGAAACCGACCGCCTGATCGAGACCGCCTGGTCGCTCTTCGGCCAGACCGAACCGGGGTGGCCGCGCGTCCAGGCGATCTGCGACTTCGTGCATAGCCGCATCACCTTCAGCTACGCCAACGCCAACCCGCTGCGCACCGCCTTCGGCGGATACACCGATCGCACCGGCGTGTGCCGCGACTTCGCGCACCTCGCCGTCACGCTCTGCCGCTGCATGAATATTCCCGCGCGCTATTGCACCGGCTATCTCGGCGACATCGGGATTCCCGCGGTCCCTGATCCGATGGATTTCAGCGCCTGGTTCGAGGCCTTCCTCGACGGCCGCTGGTACACGTTCGACGCCCGCCACAACACCCCGCGCATCGGGCGTATCCTCATGGGCCGCGGCCGCGACGCGACCGACGTTGCGATCACCACCAGCTTCGGCGTGAACCGCCTCGTCAACTTCACGGTCGTGACCGAGGAGATTTGACGCCCGCTCGAGCGCGCGTCAGCTCACCGCGAGCGGGACCGGCGTGACGCCAGCGAAGCGGGTCTGCGCCAGCGCGGCGGCCATCAGCTCGCGCGTATAGGGGCTCTGCGGGGCGGAGAAGATGCGCTCGGTCGGCCCGGACTCGACCACCACTCCCGCCTTCATCACCACGATCCAGTCGGCCATCGCGCGCACCACCGCGAGGTCGTGGCTGATGAAGATGTAGGCGAGGTCGTGCTCCTTCTGGAGCTTGCGGAGGAGGTCGAGGATCTGCTTCTGCACGGTGCGGTCGAGCGAGGAGGTCGGCTCGTCGAGGATCACCACCGAGGGCTTGAGGATGATCGCCCGCGCGATGGCGATGCGCTGGCGCTGCCCGCCCGAGAATTGATGCGGGTAGCGGTTGCAGGTCGAGGCCTTGATCTGCACCTCCTCGAGCGCTTCGCGCGCGCGCTTGTTGCGCTCCTTGCCGGAGATGCCGGGTTGATGGACGAGAAGGCCCTCGGTCACGATCTGGCTGACCGTCATCCGCGGCGAGAGCGAACCGAACGGGTCCTGGAAGACCACCTGCAGCCGCTGGCGGAGACGGCGCATGTCGCCCTTGCCGATCTCGTGAAGCTCCGCGCCGTCGAAATTGATGACGCCCTCGCTCGGCACGAGGCGGAGGAGGGCGCGCGCCAGACTCGACTTCCCCGACCCCGACTCGCCGACGATGCCGATGGTCTGGCCCCGCCTGAGGGTGAGGTCGACGCCGGCGACGGCCTTCACCTCGAGCTTGTGCCGGCGGACCATCCCCCGCGTCACCGAGAACGTCACGCGGAGGTCGCGCGCCTCGAGGAGCACGGGCGAGTCGGCCGGGACCGGCAGCTTGATCCCTTCCGGTTCGGCCGCCAGCAGCGTCCTCGTGTACTCGTTGCGCGGGTTGCGGAAGATCGCCTCGGTGGTGCCTTCCTCGACCACCTCGCCCTCGCGCATCACATAGACGCGGTCGGAGAAACGCCGCACCAGGCTCAGATTGTGGGTGATGAAGACGATCGCCATCCCGAGCTCGGTCCGCAGCCGGGCGAGAAGATCGAGGATCTGCGCCTGGATGGTGACGTCGAGGGCGGTCGTCGGCTCGTCGGCGATGAGCGCGTCGGGTCCGTTGGCGAGCGCCATGGCGATCATCACGCGCTGGCGCTGCCCGCCCGAAAGCTCGTGCGGGTAGGAGCGAAGGCGCCGCTCGGGCTCGGGGATGCCGACCAGGCGGAGAAGCTCGAGGACGCGCTTTTGCGCGGCCCCGCGCGAGGTCTTCTGGTGATGGACGATCGGCTCGGCGATCTGCTGGCCGATCGGGTAGAGCGGATCGAGCGAGGTCATCGGCTCCTGGAAGATCATCGACAGCTTCTCGCCGCGCACCCGGTTGAGCGCGCGCGGCGGCAGGCCGAGGATTTCCTTGCCACGATACTGGACCGAGCCGGACGCCTCGCCGTTGCGGGCGAGGAGACCCATCGCCGCCATCATCGTCTGGCTCTTGCCCGAACCGGACTCGCCGACGATCGCGACGGTCTCCCCGCGAAAAACCTTGATCGACGCGCCCTTGACCGCGTGCACCTCGCCGTCGCCGGTCGCGAAGCGCACGTGGAGGGCGCGGATGTCGAGGATCGGCACGTCGACCGGGGCGGGCGTGTGCAGCATCAGGTCAGCGGTCCCTTGGGTCGAGCGCGTCGCGGAGGCCATCGCCGATGAAGTTGAGCGCGAACAGCGTGCTGATCAGAAAGATCGAGGGAAAGATGAGGAGCCACGGCGCGCCCTGGATGTTCTGCGCGCCCTCGGAGATGAGCACGCCCCAGCTCGTCATCGGCTCCTGTACGCCGAGGCCGAGGAAGGAGATAAGGCTCTCGAAGAGGATGACCTTGGGGACGACCAGGGTGACGTAGACGACGACCGGGCCGAGGAGGTTGGGGACGACGTGGCGGCGGAGAATGCTGCCGCTCTTCACGCCGAGCGCGTGGGCCGCCTCGACATATTCGCGCCGCTTGATCGAGAGGGTCTGCCCACGAACGATGCGCGACATGTCCAGCCACTCGAGGCAGCCGACGGCGATCAGCATCAGGATGAAATTCCGCCCGAAGAAGACGATGAACAGGATGACGAAGAAGATGTAGGGCAGCGAATAGAGGATATCGACGACGCGCATCATGATCATATCGACGCGCCCGCCGAGATAGCCCGCGAGGGCGCCGTAGGTGATGCCGACGAAGAGCGCGATGGCGGCCGCGAGCACGCCGATGGTGAGCGAGATCCGTCCGGCGACGAGGGTGCGGGCCAGGAGGCTGCGGCCGTTGGTGTCGGTGCCGAACAGGAACGTCTCGTGGACGACGTCCGCGGCGAGCGTCGCCGACCGCTTGTCGTCGGCCATGCGCACCAGCTCGGCGTTCGCGAAGAGGTCGCTGCGGTCGAGATAGACGCCGACCCGCGGATCGATGTCGCGGGTCGACGAGACCTCGACCGTCACGCGATCCTCGACATGGGTGAAGCCGACGAGCGTGAGCCGCGCCCGTTGCAGGGTCTTGCTGAGCGCGGGCTGGAAGTCCTGTTCGCGCGGGTAGGGGGCGAAGCTCGGTTCGACCTTGGTGTAGTCCTGGAAGATGTCGTCGTAGGTCTGCGGGACGAGATAGGGACCGAAGACGCACGCTATCGTCATCAGGATGAGGAATACGACGCTTGCCACGGCGGCGCGGTTGCGCATCAGCCGGAGCCGCGCGTCGTGCCATAGCGAACGATCGGCCATCTCGGGCAGCGGCGGAGCGATGAGGTCGGGGCCGATTACGGTTTCGCTCATCGCCGGTCAGTCATAGCGGATGCGCGGATCGAGGAGCGCGTAGAGAATGTCGGCGACGAGGTTGAGCACCAGGGTAAACACCGCGATCACGATCACCGTTCCCATCACCAGCGTGTAGTCGCGGCCGAGCGCGGCCTGGATGAAGTAGCGGCCGATCCCGGGAATGCCGAAGATCGTCTCCACCACCACCGATCCGGTGAGGAGCCCGGCCGCGGCCGGCCCGAGATAGGAGACCACCGGCAGGATGGCGCCGCGGAGAGAGTGGACGACGACGATGCTCATCGTCGGCAGCCCATAGGCGCGAGCGGTCCGCACGTGGTCGGAACGCAGCGCCTCGATCATCGCGCCGCGTGTCAGCCGCGCGATGATCGCGATCTGCGGCAGGGCGAGGGTGGTGATCGGCAGGATCTTGTTGGCCCATGACCCGGTGCCCCACCCGCCGGTCGGCAGCCAGCCCAGCCACACCCCGATCACCAGCGAGAGGACCGGCGCGACCACGAAGGGCGGCACGGTGATGCCGAAGGTCGCCGTCGCGGTGACCAGATAGTCGATGCCCCGGTTCTGGTTGAGCGCGGCGATGCTGCCGAGAGCGATGCCGAGAACGAGGGCGATGAGGATGGCCGTCCCGCCGAGCTGCAGCGAGGCCGGGAGCCCCGCGACGAAGAGGTCGCCGACCGAGAAATCGCGAAACACGAAGCTCGGGCCGAGGTCGCCGCGAAGGAGGTTGCCGATATAGGTGAGGTACTGGTCCCACAGCGGCTGGTCGAGATGGAAGGCCTTGTTGAGATTGGCCATCACCGTCTCGTCGAGGGGCCGCTCGAGATTGAACGGCCCCCCGGGGGCTGCGCGGATAAGGAAGAACGAGATCGTGACGATCAGGAAAAGGGTCGGGATCGCTATCGCCAGCCGCTGCAGGACGAAGCGGAGCATCCCCATGCCCTCTACACGATTTTCAGGACCTCGATCCTCCTAGGCCGGATCGAGGGTCATCCACCGCGTGGCATGGAAGTCCTGGGGATTGTCCTCCCAACCGTGCAGCCGTGGAGAGACGAGGCCGTGCGACCCGTAGTGCAGGATCG
>CAYOET010000093.1:0-15938 GCA_964402985.1 uncultured Bauldia sp.
CATGCCGATGCCGAAGCGCATGCGCAGCACGCGCTCCTCGCGCGCGGTCAGCGTCGCCAGCACGCGGGTCGTGGTCTCGCGCAGGTTGGCCTGGATCGCGGCGTCGAGCGGCAGCACCGCGTTCTTGTCCTCGATGAAGTCGCCGAGATGCGAATCCTCCTCGTCGCCCACGGGGGTTTCGAGCGAGATCGGCTCCTTGGCGATCTTGAGGACTTTTCGCACCTTTTCGAGCGGCATCGCCAGCTTCTCGGCGAGCTCCTCGGGGGTCGGCTCGCGGCCGATCTCGTGCAGCATCTGACGCGAGGTGCGGACGATCTTGTTGATCGTCTCGATCATGTGCACCGGGATGCGGATGGTGCGCGCCTGGTCGGCGATCGAGCGGGTGATCGCCTGCCGGATCCACCACGTCGCATAGGTCGAGAACTTGTAGCCGCGGCGGTACTCGAACTTGTCGACCGCCTTCATCAGGCCGATGTTGCCCTCCTGGATGAGGTCGAGGAACTGCAGGCCGCGGTTGGTGTATTTCTTGGCGATCGAGATCACTAGGCGAAGGTTGGCCTCGACCATTTCCTTCTTGGCCTGACGGGCCTCGCGCTCGCCCTTCTGCACCATGTGCACGATGCGGCGGAACTCGATGATCTCGAGGCCGGTCTCGGTGGCGAGGTTCTGAATCTCGCCGCGCAGCTCGTGGATGCGCGGCTTCTCGTGGGCGACGAAATCCTTCCAGCCGCGCGAACTAAGATGGGCGACGCGGCGGACCCAGTTGGGGTCGAGCTCGGCGCCCTGGTATTCCTTGAGGAAGCTCTCGCGGCTGATGCGGTAGGACTCGGCCAGGCGATAGAGCCGGCCTTCCTGGCCGACGAGGCGCTTGTTGATGTCGTAGAGCTGCTCGACCAGCGCCTCGATGCGGTTCTGGTTGAGCGAGAGGCTCTTCACCGCCGCGACGATCTCGTCCTTGAGCTTCTTGTAGCGGCGGTCCTGGCTCGGCGAGAGCGCCTCGTTCTTGAGCTGGCCCTCGACGTTCTGGTCCTGGAGGCGGCGGAGCTTCTTGTAGGTGTCGGCGATGGTGTCGAAGGTCTCGACCACCTGCGGCTTCAGCTCGGCCTCCATGGCGGCGAGCGAAACGCTGGCCTCCATGTCGTCCTCGTCGTCGTCCGCGAACTCGGAGCGCGGGATGGTCTCCGAGCCGTCCTCGGAGGTGATGCCCTCTTCGTCGGCGCCGGGATGCTTGCCGTTGGGGGCGGCCTTGCCGTTGGCGGCCGGGGCAGCCGCCGCAGCGGCGCCCTCGGGGCCGACGAGGCCCGGCGCCATCACCGCCGGCGCGGCGTGCGCGTCCGGACCGGCATAGGTCGCCTCGAGATCGATGATGTCGCGGAGGTAGATCTTCCCCTCGGCGAGCTCGTCGCGCCAGATGATGATGGCCTGGAAGGTGAGCGGGCTTTCGCAGAGACCGGCGATCATCGCCTCGCGGCCGGCCTCGATGCGCTTGGCAATCGCGATCTCGCCCTCGCGGGAGAGAAGCTCGACCGAGCCCATTTCGCGCAGATACATGCGCACCGGGTCGTCGGTGCGGTCGGTCGGCTCGCGCGTGGTGGTCTTGGCGACGGCGGTGCCGGTGGCCTCGACCACCTCCCCGCCCTCCTCCGGCTCGTCGGCGGCGCCGGGCTCTTCCGCCTCGACCTCGTCGGTCTCGATGACGTTGATGCCCATGTCGGAGAGCATGGCGAGGATGTCCTCGATCTGCTCCGAACTCACTTCCTGTGAGGGAAGGACCGCATTCAACTCGTCATGGGTGACAAAGCCGCGCTTCTTGGCGGTCTTGATCATCTTCTTGACGGCGGCATCGGAAAGGTCGAGGAGCGGGCCGTCCGTGGTTTCTGCCGCGGGCTCCTGCGCCTCTTCCGTTTCCTGTACCTTGGTCGCCATCTAGTTCTCTCTCCGCGCTGGCCGTGTGTACCGTGCGCCGAACCGCAGTGAAGCTAACGAATCCCGTGCCGGGTCAGTGCCAGCCTCGATTAAGCCGTCTCTCTTAAACCGCGCTTAACCGTGCAGCAAACGCCGCCGGCCAAGCCTTCGCTATACTCCAGAGACTCCGGCTCACGCCCCTATTGCGCCCCGAAACCATCGATCAGTGCCTGCAGACCCTCGGCGCTGGCAAGCTGTTTCTGGATTTCGACGATGCGAGCAAGGTGAGCGTCGCTTGCGTCCGCCGCAAGGGCGGTCTCGGCATCCTTGAGTTCCTTATGTAACGCGTAAGCCCGTCTCTGCAAGGCCGCGGCCTGCCGCCAGCCTTCGAGGGCGTCCGAATCACGCGCCGAGGGCGAAACCTGCCAGAGGCCGACGCGGGCGAGTTGCTCGTCGAGTCGCGCCAAAGTGGCGGAATAGGGCGAGGCCTGGATGCGCGCGCGGAGCTCGTCGCCGGTGATCTCCGGGTCGTGCGACACGATCTCCACTAGCCGGTGGCGGAAACGGGCTAGGTCGGGGCTCGAAATATCCATGTCCGAGAACTCGTCGAGGTGCTCGGCGAGGAGCGCCGGGTGGTTGGCCATGCTCATCACCAGCACCACCTCGCGGAGCGGCGGCTGGCTCCGCGAGACGGTGACGTTGCGGCGGAGTGCCTCGGTGACCTGGATCGGGCCGCGGTCGTCGTTGGGGCGCCTCCGGTCGAAGGGCTGACGGCCGCCACGATCGCGGCTTCGGTCGAAGGTGCGCGCGTGAACTTTTGGCGCGAAAAGCGCGTTCACGCGCTCCGTCATCGCCTGTTCGTAGTGCCTGCGGACGGCCGGGTCGGCAATCGAGCGCGCGAGGCCGGCGACGCGCACCTCAAGTTCGGCCCGGCTCTCCGGGGTGTCGAAGGACTGGCCCAGCGTCTCGCGGGTCCACAGCATCTCGGAGAAAGGGGTCGCCGAGTCGAGGACCTGCTTCATCGCTTCAGGCCCGGCATTGCCGATGAGGTCGTCAGGGTCCTGGCCGTCGGGGAGGAGCGCGAAGCGGAGCGTGCGCCCCGGCTTGAGATGCGGCAGCGCGAGGTCGATGGCGCGGAACGCGGCCCGCCTGCCCGCGCCGTCGCCGTCGAAGCAGAGGATCGGCTCGGGCGCCATCCGCCACAGGAGCTCGAGCTGGGTCTCGGTGAGCGCGGTGCCGAGCGGGGCAACCGTGTGCTCGAATCCGGCGACGGCCATCGCGATGGTGTCGACATAGCCTTCGACGGCGATCACCGTGCCGGCGTCATGGGCGGCCTTGCGGGCTTCGGCGCCGTTGTAGAGCAGCGCGCCCTTGTGGAAGAGCGGGGTCTCCGGCGAGTTGAGGTACTTGGCGTGCACTTCGGCGCTGAGCGCCCGCCCGCCGAAGCCGACGATCCGGCCGCGGAAGTCGGCGATCGGGAAGATCACCCGGTCGCGGAAGCGGTCGAAGGCGACCGGGACATCGTCACCGGAGACGAGGAGCCCGGCTTCAATCATCGCCTCGAGCTGGATGCCCTTCCCGCCGAGGAATTCCTTGAGGCCGTTCCGGGAGTCGGAGGCGTAGCCGAGACGGAAGCGCTTCTGCACGGCGGGCCCGAGACGCCGGCCGTCGAGGTATTTGCGGGCGCCCGAGCCCGCGGGGCTCTGCAGCGTCGCCTCGAAGTAGCGCGCGGCGAGGTCGAGGACCTCGTAGAGGCTCGCCCGCGCCTTCTCCTTTTCCTCGGCGCGCGGGTCGACGCTGGGGAGCGCGAGCCCGGCTTCGGCGGCGAGGCGTTCGACCGCCTCGGTGAAGCCAAGCCCCTCGGTCTCCATCAC
Source organism: uncultured Bauldia sp. (assembly GCA_964402985.1). GTDB lineage: Bacteria > Pseudomonadota > Alphaproteobacteria > Rhizobiales > Kaistiaceae > JADYYB01. The sequence continues at coordinate 3,780 of CAYOET010000093.1, forward strand.
GAAGGAGAAGATGTCGCCGTGCTTGCCGGAGGAGAAGTCGTGGTAAAAACCCTTCTGATCGTTGACCGTGAAGGACGGCGATTTCTCGGCATTGAACGGCGAGAGGCCGATGAACTCGCGCCCCTGCTTGCGCAGCTTCACGCGCCGCCCGACCACTGCCGAGACCGGCAGGCGGTTACGAATCTCTTCAAGGAAGGCCTGCGAAAAGCGCAACGGCGACTCGGGCGGTGGATCGAGTCTCAGTATAGCAAGCACGCACCCGTGCTCTCGCCGCGACGCGAGTTGCCCCAACGATTCACAGGCCAGGCGTTGCCGCGCAGAATCCGGCGGTCGGTTCCAAAGGGTGTTTCCAAGCGGTTGGCTCGAAAGGAATTCTCGTCTTCACGTTGACGGCGCGGCGCTCGGTACCTACGTTCCGGCCGCCCCCGGGTTCTCCCGTTGCGGCGCGCAGCAAGCACAGCGGTCCTTTCGAGCCAGTCAGATGATCTCCAACGCCCCCGACATCAAGCGTGGCGGCGAGTCCTGGGACGAGGGCCCGGCGACCGCCCTGCTCATCCTCGCCGATGGCACGATCATCGAAGGCAAGGGCATCGGCGCGATCGGCAGCGCGGTCGGCGAGGTGTGTTTCAACACCGCCATCACCGGCTACGAGGAGATCCTCACAGACCCCTCCTATGCCGGGCAGATCATCACCTTCACGTTTCCGCATATCGGCAATGTCGGCACCAACGACGAGGATGTGGAAACCGTCGACCTCGCGGAAACGGAAGGCGTCCGCGGCTGCATCCTCCGCGCCGACATCACCGAGCCGTCCAACTACCGCGCCGTGAAAAATCTCGACGCCTGGCTGAAGGCGCGAGGGATCGTCGGCATGACCGGCGTGGATACGCGGGCGCTCACCGCGCTCATCCGCGAGAACGGGATGCCGAACGGCGTGATCGCGCACAGCCCGGACGGGTCGTTCGACCGCGCCAAGCTGGCGGCCGAGGCGAAGGCCTGGCCGGGCCTTGTCGGCATGGACCTCGCGAAGGACGTCACCACCGACGAGAGCCATGGCTGGGACGAGACCGCCTGGGAGTGGAACAAGGGCTACGGCCACGGCGGCAACGGCCGCTACCACGTGGTCGCCGTCGACTACGGCATGAAGCGGAACATCCTGCGGCTTCTCACCGACGCCGGCGCGCGCGTCACGGTGCTGCCCGCGACCGCGAGTACCAAGGACATCCTCGCCGCCAAGCCGGATGGCGTGTTCCTGTCGAACGGCCCGGGCGATCCGGCGGCCATGAAGGACTACGCGGTGCCGGCGATCCGCGGCGTCATCGACGCGGGCGTGCCGACCTTCGGCATCTGCCTCGGCCACCAGCTGATCGGCCTCGCCCTCGGCGGCGAGACCCGCAAGATGCACCAGGGCCATCACGGGGCGAACCACCCGGTGAAGGAGATCGCCACCGGCAAGGTCGAGATCACCTCGATGAACCACGGCTTCGCGGTGATCCCCGAGTCGCTGCCGGCCAACGCCGAGCAGACGCACGTGTCGCTGTTCGACGGCTCGAACTGCGGGTTGCGGCTCGTCGACAAGCCGGTGTTCTCGGTCCAGTACCACCCCGAGGCTTCGCCCGGCCCGCGCGACAGCCACGCCCTCTTCGGGCGGTTCATCGACATGATGAAGGTCAACGCGCCGGCCTAGGCTTTCGAAGCTCAGCCGGGCCTGAGGCGGCATCAGCTACCGTCATCTTGACCGCGGCGCGGAAACGGAACCCGATTCAAACGTTGGGCACTGGGGCGACACGAGGGAGACAGCCATGCTGACCGATATCGACCCTGCCACCAATCTCGCCGTGAAGGACCTCGAGCGGGCGAAGAGGTTCTACGCCGACACGCTGGGCTGGAAGCTCGTCGACACGCAGGCCGACCAAGTCGCGGTGTTCGAGGCGGGGCGGTCGAAGATCATCGTCTATGTCTCGGATTTCGCGGGCACCAACAAGGCCACCGCGATGACCTTCTCGCTCGGCGACCGCCTCGAAGGCGAGGTCGGCGCGCTCGTGAAGAAGGGCGTGAAGTTCGAGCACTACGACATGCCGGGGATGACGCGCGCTGGCGAGATCCATTCCGGCTGGGGCATGAAGTCGGCGTGGTTCAAGGACCCCGACGGCAACATCATCAGCCTGATGGACGCGTAGCCGGGGCGATCGACGGCCCGGGTGTGTCCCGGATCGGCCCGAGCGCCGGCTCGATAGGAGGGAGACTCCTTCCCGGCGCGCGGCGCAGTGCCTCCGCGCGCGGTCGCTAGAGCGTCCGTGCGCTAAAGGTGTCGCAGGCCTGTAGCGTCCCCTGATCGAAGCCGATGCGGAACCAGCGGCGGCGCTGCTCCGAGGTGCCGTGGTTGAACGATTCCGGCACGACGTAGCCCTGGGTGCGCATCTGGATCGCGTCGTCGCCGATCTGCTGGGCGGCGTTGAGCGCTTCTTCCAAGTCCCCCACTTCGAGAATCCCCTGGCGCTGCGCGTCCGCGCCCCAGATCCCGGCGTAGCAATCGGCCTGGAGCTCGACGCGGATCGAGTCCTCGTTCGAGTTGCCGGCGCGGTCCATCTGTCCGGTGACGTTCTGCACGTGGTGCCCGACCTCGTGCGCCAGGACATAGGCGCGCGCGAAATCGCCCGACGCCTGGAAGCGCTGCTCCAGCTCCTGGTAGAAATCGAGGTCGATGTAGACCCTCTGGTCGGCCGGGCAATAGAAGGGGCCTACCGACGAGGTCGCTCCGCCGCAACCGGACACGGTCGATCCGGTGAAGAGCACGAGGGTCGGCTCGGGATAGTCCCGGCCCATCGACTGGAAGATTCGCGTCCAGGTCTCTTCGGTGAGGGCGAGAACCTGCCCGGCGAACTCGCCCTGCGCGTCGGTCGGCGCGCCCACCTCGCCGGGCTGCGAGACCTGCGAGCCGCTCCCCCCGCTCAGCGATTCGAGCGGGTTTTGCCCGGTGAAGAGCCAGATCCCGCCGAGCACCAGCGCGATCATGACGACGCCGCCGAGGCCGAGCCCGCCGCCGCCGCGTCCGCTGCCCGTCGGGAGTCGGAAATTGGAGGGCGCACCGCCGCCGCTCATTCCGCCGCCTTGTCCGCGGCGGTCCTCGACGTTGGTGCTGCTGCGGCGGCCGCCCAGGCGCATGTGTCCCTCGCTCGATGCTGTCTGACAGCAACAGATAGCTCAAGCTTGGGTTCCGCGTGAACCGCCCCGCAAAAACAAAAGGCGCGGCCACGCCGCGCCTCAAAAATCCAGCAAGGGAGAGCAGACTAGGAGAAGAGACGCCGCAGGCGGTTGAACATCCGGCCAAGCGAACGGCGCATCGTCGCGTGACGATGGACGTCCATCTGATTGTGGCCGCTGTTGGCGCGGCTGACCATGAGGTCGACGAGCATTGGCGCAATCCTTCCGGCGCGAGCGCCGTACGAGACGAATCAGTCTCCTGCTGATCCCTGTGGAAAGCGTTAATTGTCGCCTTTGTCACAGTCGAGTCGACTTGACTCTGGGCGACTCATTACTTCCCGATTGCTAAGTATGTGCACGTCGTGCGTCACAGTCAATTGAAAAAAAATGCACTGCGTGCGCCTGTGCCTTCTGATATCCCGGACACGTTCAGTTACGGCGGGTTTCCAACGTTCCCATGACACCGGATCAGTTCAAATCCTGGCGGAAAGCCATGGGGTTGAAGCAGCGCGAGGCCGCCGATCTTCTCGGCCTCAAGAAGCGCGTCATCCAGTATTACGAGCAGGGCGAGCGCGACGGGAAACCGGTCGACATCCCGAAGAGCGTGGCGCTCGCCTGCTACGCGATCACCGCCGGCGTAGAGTCGTATGATGGGGCGATCACCGCCACTCCGAGGAAGCCCGCTTCCGACGCCGCGAAGCGCCCGCGCTCCCGGAAGGCAAAGGCCGCCACGGCCGGCTGAACCTCCATCCGCACCTCGACACGCGAACTTATCCCCAAGGCCTCTCGCGGAGGTTGAGGCTATTCCGGCCGAACGATAGTCTCTCAGCGCCGAGCGGGCGGCTGGGGGAAAGTCCGTGCAGATCCTGGAACAGCTGTGGCAGGTCGTGTTCGACCGCTTCGGCCAGGGGGCGACTTACGTCCTCTTGTCGATCCTCGGCGCGATCCTTGTGATCTTCTTCCGCATAGCGCGGCGATGGGTTCAGCAGGCCTGGTGCTTCTTCAGGAGCCGTCGGCGAGCCCTCAACGCGGTTCGGCGTGTCACCACTCGCGAGGGTTCGATCGAGGGCGATGGCGTCTGGCGGACGAAGCCGATCCATCAACCCGACGGATACGCGGGCTTCTTCAAAACGAACTTCAAGGTCTTGGCCGTCGCCAACCTCAAGGGCGGCGTCGGCAAGACGACCCTCGCCGCCAATCTCGGCGCCTTCTACGCCAAGGATTTCGGAAAACGCGTTCTCCTCATCGACTTCGACTACCAGGGCTCGCTTTCCTCGATGTGCTTCCCGAAGGGAGACTGGATACCGCACGCGCACCAGGACTCCGTCGCGACGATGCTGATCAGTGGCGACGTCGCTCCGAACCTTGTGCCCAACCTCGCCCGCCGGGTCGACCTGCGCGAACCCGCGGCACGCCAAGGCAGCCTTTCGGTCGCGACCGCCTACTACGACCTCGCCCAAGCCGACAACCGCCTCCTTATCGAGTGGCTCCTGCGATGCAAGAGGAGACCAGCCAAGGGCTTTCGCGAAACGATCGCCGACTGGCTGCTCGCTAAGTCCCTCAGAACCGAGGACGTTCGCTACACCCTAGCGGAGACCCTCCATTCCGAGGCGTTGAAGGATGTCTTTGACCTCGTCATCATTGACTGTCCTCCCCGGCTTACAACCTCAGAGATCCAAGCCTTCTGTGCGAGCACCCACATCCTTATTCCGACGATCTTCGACCGGACGTCGGCGGAGGCTGTTGCGTCGCTGGGGAACCAGATCAAGGTACTGAAAGAAAACCAAATCTGTCCCCACCTGAAATATGTCGGGGTTGTCGGCACCAAGTGGAACGGTCAGCTCAAGGTGGCGCAAAATTCCTTGACGTTGGCGCAGGCGGCACTCAAGCGGCTGAACGTTGGCCTTCACATCATGCCGTTCGACACATTCGTTCCCCACACCGTCGAGATCGTGAAGAATGCGGATGAAGGCATTGCCTATTTGGTGATGCCGAGCACCGACCGGATGAAAGTGAGGGAGGCGATCACGAGTCTGGCGCTGTATGTTGCGAACCAGATGGAGATGCCTCACCCACAGCATCAACCACCGGGCCAAGCCACATGAAGCCGCGAGACGTCGCCGAACTCCTCACCGCCTACGCCAACGCACTGTCGTCCGTCGGTGGGCGTCCACAGGCCGAAGTCCTCGCCCAGCTGGCGCAGGCCCTCACAAAGGGGCCCGGGGCGACCATAGCGGCGGTGATAAAACGCTGGAACGGACTGAGTCTCGAGGCCAAGGGTTCACCCCCCACCCTCGGCGACACCGCCCGACTGATCCGCCCTCTCTCAGGTATCATCGAGGTGGGCGGAAAGGCCGGCGCGTCGACTGACCTATTCGCAATACACGCTTTTCTGGAGGAACGAAGTACGGTGCCTCTTGCGCTCCTTGTGGAACGTGCTGGGGGGACGGCCACAAAGGCGCGCGCCGCCAAATCCGCAGCGCCCGTCCGCCAGGCGCTCGTTGACGACCACGTCCGACGCCTTCATGATGCAATCGGCGACGGACCTCGGTTCAAACTCGCATTTGACGCGCTCTCCGATCTCTCGCTCCCCGAGTTGGTTGCCGTCGCGAAGATCCTGACTGCTGCCAGTCCGCGGACGAGGGACGCGGCCAACAAGAAGATTTGGGCCCTCCACCAGTCAGTTTCGGACTTCGACGCCAAGGTCCGGGCCACGGGTGGGCGATCCGCCGCGTAAGGAAGTGGCGCGACAGGGTTTTCCGCCTTACCTCTTTCCCCTATAAGGCGGCTCTGACTTGAGCGATCCTGTTTGTCCCGCCCCGGAGCGACCCACGCGCCGGGGCTTCGTTTGACGCGGCCATGAATGCCTAAACGCACCGACATCGACGCAGTCCTCATCATCGGCGCCGGACCGATCGTCATCGGCCAGGCGTGCGAGTTCGACTATTCCGGCACGCAAGCCTGCAAAGCCCTCAAGGAAGAGGGCTACCGGATCGTGCTGGTGAATTCGAACCCGGCCACAATCATGACCGACCCCGATCTCGCCGACGCGACCTATATCGAGCCGATCACGCCGGAGATCGTGGCGATGATCATCGCCAAGGAAAAGGCCGAGCGGCCGAACGAGAAGCTCGTCCTCCTGCCCACCATGGGCGGGCAGACAGCGCTCAACACCGCCCTCTCCCTCCGCCGCGACGGCGTCCTCGACAAGTTCGACATCGAGATGATCGGGGCCACCGCCGACGCGATCGACAAGGCCGAGGACCGCGAGCTGTTCCGCGAGGCGATGCGCAAGATCGGGCTCGAAACCCCGCGCTCGGTCCTCGCCCACTCGCTGCTCGAGGCCCTGCCGGCGCTCGAGGAGATCGGCCTCCCCTGCATCATCCGGCCGTCCTTTACGCTGGGCGGCACCGGCGGCGGCATCGCCTACAACCGCGAGGAGTTCCTCGAGATCGTCGAGCGCGGCGTCGACGCCTCGCCCACCAACGAGATCCTCATCGAGGAGTCGGTGCTGGGGTGGAAGGAATTCGAGATGGAGGTCGTTCGCGACAAGAACGACAACTGCATCATCGTGTGCTCGATCGAGAACATCGATCCGATGGGCATCCACACCGGCGATTCGATCACCGTCGCCCCGGCGCTGACGCTGACCGACAAGGAATTCCAGATCATGCGCGACGCCTCGATCGCGGTCCTCCGCGAGGTGGGCGTGGAGACCGGCGGGTCGAACGTGCAGTTCGCGGTCAATCCCGCCGACGGGCGCCTGGTCGTCATCGAGATGAACCCGCGCGTGTCGCGTTCCTCGGCGCTCGCCTCCAAGGCGACCGGCTTCCCGATCGCCAAGGTCGCGGCCAAGCTCGCTGTCGGCTACACGCTCGACGAACTCGACAACGACATCACCGGCGGCGCGACCCCGGCTTCGTTCGAGCCGACGATCGACTACGTCGTCACCAAGATCCCGCGCTTCGCGTTCGAGAAATTTCCGGGCGCCGAGCCGCTGCTCACCACGGCGATGAAATCCGTCGGCGAGGTGATGGCCATCGGCCGCACCTTCGCAGAGTCGCTGCAGAAGGCTCTCCGCGGCCTCGAGACCGGGCTCTCGGGCCTCGACGAGATCGACATTCCGGGGCTCGGCCAGGGCGATGAAATGACCGCCATCCGCGCCGCCCTCGGCCAGCCGACGCCCGACCGGCTGCTCAAGGTCGCCCAGGCGATCCGCCGTGGGGCCTCGATCGAGCTCATCCACGAGGCGTGCAAGATCGACCCCTGGTTCCTCCGCCAGGTGAAGGACATCGTCGACATGGAGGGAAAGGTGCGCCGCCTCGGCCTGCCGACCACCGCGTCAGCGCTCCGCAAGCTGAAGGCGATGGGCTTTTCCGACTCGCGCCTCGCCGCGCTGACCAACAGCGACGCGGCGAGCGTGAAGGCGCTCCGTCAGAAGCTCGACGTGCATCCGGTCTACAAGCGGATCGACACCTGCGCGGCCGAGTTCGCCTCGCCGACCGCCTACATGTACTCGACCTACGAAGCGCCCTTCGCCGGCCGTCTCGCCGACGAGGCCGAGCCCTCGGACCGCAAGAAGATCATCATCCTCGGCGGCGGGCCGAACCGGATCGGCCAGGGCATCGAGTTCGATTATTGCTGCTGCCACGCCGCGTTCGCCCTGTCGGACGCCGGCTACGAAACCATCATGATCAACTGCAACCCGGAGACCGTGTCGACCGACTACGACACCTCCGACCGGCTCTATTTCGAGCCGCTGACCGTCGAGGACGTGCTCGAGATCGTCCGCGTCGAGGAGTCGAAGGGGACGCTCCACGGCGTGATCGTGCAGTTCGGCGGGCAGACCCCGCTCAAGCTCGCCGCAGCCCTGCAGAAGGCGGGCGTGCCGATCCTCGGCACCTCGCCCGACGCGATCGACCTTGCCGAGGATCGCGACCGCTTCCAGAAGCTGATGAACCGGCTGAAGCTCAAGCAAGCCGAGAACGGCATCGCCTACTCGGTGGCCGAGTCGCAGAAGATCGCCGCCAAGCTCGGCCTGCCGCTGGTCGTGCGCCCCTCCTACGTCCTCGGCGGCCGCGCCATGCAGATCATCCGCGACGACAACGAGCTCGCGAACTACTTCGCCAACACCCTCGTCGAGTTGGTTCCGCTCGATGTTCGGGCGCGGTTCCCTGGCGACAAGGCGGGCCAGATCGACAGCGTGCTGCGCGAAAACCCGCTCCTCTTCGACCGCTACCTCTCCGACGCGATCGAGATCGACGTCGATGCGCTCTCCGACCGCAAGGACGTCTTCGTCTGCGGGATCATGGAGCACATCGAGGAGGCCGGCATCCATTCGGGCGACAGCGCGTGCTCGCTGCCGACGCACTCCTTGACGCCGGCCACGCTCGCCGAGCTCGAGCGGCAGACCAAGGCGCTCGCCGCGGCGCTCGAGGTCAGCGGCCTCATGAACGTCCAGTTCGCGATCAAGGACGGCGAGATCTACGTCCTCGAGGTTAACCCCCGCGCCTCGCGCACTGTGCCGTTCGTGGCCAAGACGATCGGGACGCCGGTCGCCAAGATCGCCGCCCGGATCATGGCCGGCGAGAGCCTCAAATCCTTCGCCCTCACCCAGCCGAAGCTTGGCCATATCGCGGTGAAGGAGGCGGTCTTCCCCTTCGCCCGCTTCCCCGGCGTCGACACCGTTCTCGGCCCCGAAATGCGCTCGACCGGAGAGGTCATGGGCCTCGACCGCGACTACGCCATCGCCTTCGCCAAGTCCCAGCTCGCCGCTGGCGTCAACGTCCCAACATCCGGAACGGTGTTCGTTTCAGTGCGCGACCAGGACAAGCCGCGCATCCTCCCGACCATGCAGCGCCTCGCCCGTATCGGCTTCAAGATCATCGCAACCAGCGGAACTCAGCGCTTTCTGGAAGCCGAGGGCGTGCCCTGTTCAAAGATCAACAAGGTTCTTGAAGGCCGCCCGCACATCGTCGATGCTATCAAGAACGGTGAGGTCCAACTCGTCTTCAACACCACCGAAGGCGCGCAGGCCCTTGCCGACAGCCGGTCTCTCAGAAGGGCCGCGCTGCTGCAGAAAGTCCCCTACTACACCACTCTGTCGGGGGCGATCGCAGCTGCGGAGGGTATCGAGGCGTTCAAGACCGGCGTCCTTGAAGTACGCTCCCTGCAGTCTTATTTCGCTGCAGCGGCGTAAAGATGGACGTGGAAGGACATCGCCCCGAAAAAGGGAGATGTCTCTCCGCGGGGTTATTTATTTAACGAAGGGTGCCCGAGACGATGGAAAAGATTCCGATGACGGCAGACGGCCTGCAGGCGCTCGAAGTCGAGCTCCGTCGGCTGACCGCCGTCGAAAGGCCGAGGATCATTCAGGCGATCGCCGAGGCGCGCTCCCATGGCGACCTCTCCGAGAACGCCGAATATCATGCGGCCAAGGAACAGCAGAGCCATAACGAGGGCCGCATCGCCGAACTCGAGGACAAGGTCTCGCGCGCCGAAGTCATCGACGTCTCGAAGCTCTCCGGCACCACCGTGAAGTTCGGCGCCACCGTCACCCTTCTCGACGAGGATACCGAAGAGAAGAAGGTCTACCAGATCGTCGGCGAGATGGAGGCCGACGTGAAGGGCGGCCGCGTCTCGATCACCTCGCCGATCGCCCGCGCCCTCATCGGCAAGACCAAGGGCGACTCCGTCGAGGTGACCGCGCCGGGCGGCGCGCGCTCCTATGAGATCATCAACGTCCAGTTCCGCTAGTCTCGCGCCGCGCCGCTCCGGCGCGGACGCTGTTTTTCCGCGTCGCAGCTCTGAATCGATCGGCCGCGCCCGCGCCCACCGCCGCGACGGTGGCTCGGGGCAGCCGGACTAGAACGAGGCGTCCATGCATTCCAAGGTCGCGATCATCGGCTCTGGGCCGGCCGGCTACACCGCTGCGATCTACGCCGCGCGCGCCATGCTCGAGCCGATCCTCATCAACGGCATCCAGCCCGGCGGTCAGCTCACCATCACCACCGACGTCGAGAACTATCCCGGCTTCGCGGACGTGATCCAGGGCCCGTGGCTGATGGAGCAGATGCGCACCCAGGCCGAGCATGTCGGCACGCGCATCGTCACCGACCACATCATCGAGGCCAACCTTTCCGGCTACCCGTTCACCCTCAAGGGGGACTCCGGCGAGACGTACACTGCCGACAGCCTGATCATCGCCACCGGCGCCCAGGCCAAGTGGCTCGGCCTCCCGGCCGAGGAGCGCTTCAAGGGTTTTGGCCTCTCCGCCTGCGCGACCTGCGACGGGTTCTTCTACAAGAACCGCGAGGTCATCGTGGTCGGCGGGGGCAACACCGCGGCCGAGGAAGCCCTCTTCCTCACCCACTTCGCGAGCAAGGTCACCATCGTCCATCGGCGCGATCATCTGCGCGCCGAGAAGATCCTCCAGAATCGCGTCTTCTCGCACGAGAAGATCGACGTCCTGTGGGACACCGTGATCGACGACATCGTCGGTACGCCCGGCAAGCCGCCGATGATCCCGCCTTCGCTCAATGGCGTGCGCCTCCGCAACGTCCGCACCGGCGCGGTGAGCGAGCGGAAGATCGACGGCGTGTTTGTTGCAATAGGCCATACGCCTGCGGTCGAGCTGTTCGCGGATCAGGTCCGGCTGAAGCCTTCGGGCTATATCTGGACAGCGCCGCATTCGACGGCGACAAGCGTGCCCGGCGTGTTCGCGGCGGGCGACGTGACCGACGAGATTTTCCGGCAGGCGGTGACTGCCGCGGGTATGGGATGCATGGCCGCCCTCGAAGCCGAGCGCTTCCTGGCCGCGGCAGAGGTAACCAGCGAGGCGGCGGAGTAGGCCGACCCGCGTCGGGGGGATCAATGGATTGGGATAAGCTGCGGATCTTCCACGCGGCGGCACAGGCGGGATCGTTCACCAAGGCCGGCGAGTCGCTGGGCCTGAGCCAATCGGCGGTGAGCCGCCAGGTCGGCGCCCTCGAGCAGGACCTCGGCGTCCCCCTCTTCCACCGCCACGCCCGCGGCCTCATCCTCACCGAGCAGGGCGACCTCCTCTACCGCACCGCGCATGAAGTGTTCTCACGCCTCGAAGCGGTGCAGACCCGCCTGACCGACTCGCGCGAGAAGCCGGGCGGCGTCCTGCGCATCACCACCACGGTCGGCCTCGGCTCGACCTGGCTGACAAGGCGTCTCCCCGAGTTCCTCGACCTCTACCCGGATCTCAGGGTCGAACTGCTGCTCGAGCTCGAGGAGCTCGACCTCTCGATGCGCGAGGCGGACGTGGCGCTGTGGCTCCACCAGCCCGCCAAGCCCGACCTCATCCAGCGCCGGCTCTTCACGGTGCACTACCACCTCTACGCCTCGCCGGCCTATCTCAAGCACCACAGCGCGCCGACCTCGCTAGAGGACCTCGACCGCCACCGCATCATCACCTTCGGAACGCCGGTTCCGGCGCACCTCAAGAACCTCAACTGGCTGGAGAGCGCAGGGCGCCCGCCCGATGACCCGCGCAAGCCCGTGCTGACCATCAACAACGTCTCGGCGATCCGCAGCGCGTGCGCGCGCGGCGTCGGCATCGCCTCGCTCCCCGACTACATGTGGGAGAGCGAGCCGGAGCTGGTGCCGGTCCTGCCGGAGGCGCAGGTGCCGAGCTTTTCGAGCTATTTCGTCTACCCGCAGGAGATGAAGGACTCGGCGAAGGTTAACGCCTTCCGCGACTTCCTCCTCGCCAAGTCCCGCGAGTGGGCCTACTAGGCCGGACGACCACGTCACGCGGCGCTTGCCCCAACCTTAACCTCCCCCTTGCGGGGAGGTCGAAATCGCACAGCGATTTCGGGAGGGGGTAAGCAGGAAGCGCGCCGCTCGGAACGGAGGAAACGCGGGCTTCACCCGCTACCCCCTCCCGAAGCCGTTCGGCCAAAGGCCTCACGCCTTCGACCTCCCCGC
>CAYOET010000094.1:0-8062 GCA_964402985.1 uncultured Bauldia sp.
TTAATGAATTGTAAAGCGTAAAGGCGACATTGATGACCAACGCATGCGCCGCGTTTCTCTGCATCAGCTCGCTGATCGCATTACCTCCATGGCTATAGCCGGGCGTGATCGCACCGCCGATCACCACCGTGACGACATAAACCATGGGCGCTACTACTCCCGCCCACGCAAAAGAACTCCGTCCGATCAACCAATAGTCCTTCGCTCGCTTGGTCATTGTTGTTAACCCATGGCCTAGCTGGGCCGTTTTGAATTGATGAGGTCGCAAGGGGAACCCTCTATGCTATGGCGGCTAGCGCCGATCACCACAGGCGGAGCGAACGTATTGCCACAGCGCAAGCCGCGCCGCCTCTCCCCAACGACCCTCTTAGCACCTGATCGACGCAAGCGGCCGGTTACGAATTCGGAATGAGGATGTCGAGGGTAAACGCGCGGGCGGAGTGAGCCGCCTTCTTCCGGCTCGCGTATTGCTCTACGTAGTGACCACACACTTGAGCAAAGGTTGGAACAGGCCTTCAACTTCGAAGCGTTCGTCCTGAAGTCTGGACTGCCGGAGCCCCGCGATCCTAAGCCGATTCGGTGAGCCGCGCATCCGCGCGCGGTTGCCGAACCTTGGGAAGCGCACGCAAAGGCCTATGTCGCCTGGGCCGAGGGGCACTCAGTCGATCAATCCAAGCCCTTCGGCGATGGCTTCCGGCCCCGGCCCTGCTCGGCTCTCAGCACTGGCTTGTTAGCGCCTTCTGAGCCAAGCACTCTCGACCACCATCGCCTGCGAGTACTCGCGGCCGAAAACGGGTTTTGCAGCAAACGACTGGAGCTTGCCAACTGTTTCCACCTCCGAGGATAAGGGACGTGCCGTGAGTCGCAGACTACGCGGCTCGCGAGAGCGGGGTGGCGAACCGATCTCCGCGTCCGAACGCAGGAGGAGTACGGAAAGAGATTTTGTGGTCTTGGAGACCGGGGGCGTAAAGGGCCCGTGGCGCGCTCACATGGGTCACAAGGCACAACTCAGCGCTGGCGACCGCCCGGATCGGCCAAGAGCGTGAGGCGGCTGACGGCAAAGCCCAAGGGGCTAACCGATTAACCCGCCGATCGCAGCCTGCTGGTCAAGGTGATCGGCCCACCATTGCATCATTCGGCGTCTCGCAGGCATCCACTCCGCCGAGTTGTAGGCGCCCCGGATTTCGTTGTCCTCAACATGCGCTAGCTGACGCTCGATCCAGTCGCTCTCGAAGACCCGGCGGCCCTCGCCGTCCATCTGCTCGTTGAGGATAGTCGAGAAGGTGCCGCGGAAGCCGTGGACGGTCATCTTCGAGTGATAGCCCATGCGGTAGAGGGCAAAGAGGCAGGTGTTCTCAGAGATCACACCGCTCTTGCTCGGCGAGGGAAGGATGAAGGGCGATCGGCCGGCGATCTCTCGGAGCTCGTCGAGGACGCGCCGGGTCTGCGGGACTATCGGGACCAGGTGCTCCCGGCCCTTTTTCATGCGCTCGGGCGGGATTCTCCACACGTCGCCCTGATCCTCCTCCCAGCGGCCGAACCGGGCCTCGCTGGTCCGGACGGCCGTCAGCAGGATCAGGCGGAGCGCGAGCATGGTCTGCCGGCTGCCGTCGTAGCTGTTGATCCTGGCTATGAGCGTCGGGAGCTCCGCGTCCTTCGGGGCCGAATGGTGCTTCGCCCGCGGGACCGGCATCAGCGCGTCCCGGATCGGCGCGGTCGGGTCGTTGTCGGCCCGGCCGCTGGCGATGGCGAATTTGAAGACCTCGCTGACGTGCTGCCGCAACCGGCGCGCGGACTCGATCGCCCCGCGCTTCTCGACCCGCCGGAGCATGGTTAAGATTTTCGTCGGTTTGATCAGCGAGATCGCGTCGTCCCCGATCTCCGGGAACACGTCCGCCTCGAAGCGCCGCCATACCTGGTCGGCGTACTTCTGGCTGCGGAGGGCCTTCTCCTTGTTCTCGAACCACTCGACCGCCGTCGCGCGGAAGGTGTTGCCGAGCGCGACCGCCGTGTCGGCCGCGACCTCCTTCTTGACCTCGGCGGGGTCCCGGCCGGCGGCGAGCAGCGCCTTCGCCTCCTCGCGCTTGCGGCGCGCCGTCTCCAGCCCTACGGTCGGGTACTGGCCGAAGGAGAGCAGCTTCTCGCGCCCGTGAAAGCGGTAGCCCTGCTGCCAGAGCTTCGAGCCGTTCGTTTTGACCAGCAGGAAGAGACCGCCGCCGTCCGACATCTTGTACGGCTTCTCGGCCTTCTTCGCTTTCCGGCACGCTAGGTCGCTGAGCTTCATCCGATACCCGCAGGCTCGCCGATACCCGCACCGGTACCCGCAGAAGTTTGGGACTTGGTGGAACCGCGTGGAACTAATCTACCGCCCCGCCGAGGCGATTTCTAGCGGTTTCCGTGGCTTCCGGCGGGGTCTGGGTCGTGCCGGGACGAAAACTGGCGGAGAGGGTGGGATTCGAACCCACGGTACGCTTGCACGTACAACGGTTTTCGAGACCGTCCCGATCGACCACTCTGGCACCTCTCCGTGCTTGGCTGCGCTGAGCGCCCCGGTCGCGGGCGCCATATATAGACGGGCGTCGCCCCCGCACAAGCGCCCTACGCCGACACCGCCTCGCGCGCCCCCTCGGCATCGCGCTCGAGCCGCGACAGATTCTCGAAGAGGCGCCGCGTGGTCAGCTGCACGAAATAGAAGCCGAACTCCGGGTTCTGCAGGCAGAGCTGCCGCAGCTCGTCGTAGCTGATGGTCTGGATCACCCCGTCCGCGAGGCATTCGAGGCTCGCCCCGCGCTTCTGGCCGGGCGAAAGGAGCCCGAGTTCGCCCACCACCTCGCCGGCCCCGAGTTCGAGATGGAGCTCGCGCAGCCGGAAACGCCCGGACAGCGTGACGAACATTTCCGCCGCGACATCGCCGCGATGGAACACCATTTCTCCCGCCTTGACGTGCCGCTTCCCGGTGAAATGCTTGAGCCAGTCGAGCCGGAGCTCGCCGGCCATCGCCTCCTTGAGCCGCGCCACCATGTCGAGCATCTCGCGCAGGCGCAGCGCATTGATCGGCAGGAGGATGAGATGCGTGATCAGGATCGGATAGAGCTGCGCCGACGCGCCATAGGCGATGAACGTGCAGTTGGAGAGGATCGCCAGAACGCGCAGCGGGATCATCGAGCGCCGCGAGATCGACGCGATGTTGAAGAAGCTGGCGAGGTAGCCGACGAAGTCGAACCAGTGCATGGCGGTCACCTGAGGGGAATTGCTGCTCAATACAGCGCGCCGCCGTCATGAAACAGGCCCTCGATCGGGGGGCCATGCACGTCGAAGAGTCAGACCTTAGGCTCGCGGGGTCGGGATATCGGCGCCGCGGTCCTCGGCGAGGGCAGCGTCGAGATCGGAGGGGTCGATAGTCATGAGTTCGGTTCGGCCGGCGGTGGTGAGGTGGAGGACCGTGGCGACGCGCCGATAGGCGATGAAGGACACGCTATCGATCAGCTCCTCGTCGGTTTGCACGAGAAACGAACCGGCCGGATGCGAACGCTCCATCCCGTCGAGCTTGAACGGGTGAGCGAAGGCGACCGTCTTAGTGGATGTCCGAACACTCATGCGAGCCTCCTCGGCCGCGCTCTTGAGGCAGAAAACCGCCGCGATCGCTGCTGGACGCCCTCGACTGCCGCCCCGGCCTCGAGGGGGAATGTCTCCAAGCCAAGCCCTGGCGTCCGACAGTATAGAGACCGGCACCCCGAATGCTTTCTGGGCCGCAGAAATAAATACTTCCACAGATTTCTCGGCTGAGCCCCCATATTGGGTATGATGATTTCCAAGATGAAGACCTTTTGACTGAAATATCAGGTCCACGACGCCTGACAAAGAGTCTGGAGCGCCAAAATGCTTAGTTTTCCGAACGAGAGCCGCAACTACGAGACGGGTGGCGACCGGATCAAGTTCTGGGGCAACGACGGAATCGTCGATGTCCCCTTCTTCCTCGAGACCAACATCCTGTTTCGGCTCTACCCGCGAACGGGCAACACCGAGGCGGCCATCCTCGCCGCCTTCGACGCCGGTCGGACCAGGATCCAGCAGATGGCGTCCAAGGCCTATTCCAGGACCCGGCGAACCTTCTACGTCCTCGGCGCCGATAGCCTTTAGAGTGCCCTTGCGGCACGCGGTTCGGATTGACGCGCGCGCCTCGACGCCCTAAAAGCCCGCCAACTCTGGAATTTTCGTTCGAGAGCCCGCCGACCGGGGCGTGACCCCGGAGGCAAACGTCCGCCAGCGCGTTGCGCCCGCGGGCGCGATTTGCGTTTGGCCGCGGCGCTACCTAGCTCTGGGGTCGGAGACGCAGCAACGGGAATGGTGATGTTCGAGACTCTGTCAGAGCGCCTGGGCGGGATTTTCGACAAGCTTCGCGGCCGCGGAGCTTTGTCCGAGAATGACGTCAACGAGGCGATGCGCGAAGTCCGCCGCGCCCTCATCGAGGCCGACGTCTCCCTCGACATCATCCGCTCCTTCGTCGACCGCGTGCGCAACCGCGCCGTCGGCCAGGAGGTGATCCGCTCGGTCACTCCGGGCCAGATGGTCGTCAAGATCGTCCACGACGTGCTGGTCGAGACCCTCGGCTCGGACGCCGAGCCGCTCGACCTCAACGCCACCCCACCCGTGCCGATCCTCATGGTCGGCCTGCAGGGCTCGGGCAAGACCACCACCACCGCCAAGATCGCCCGCCGCCTTCGCGACCGCGAGAAGCGGAAGGTGCTGATGGCCTCGCTCGACACGCGCCGCCCGGCCGCGCAGGAGCAGCTCCGGGTTCTTGGCGTGCAGAACGAGATCGACACGCTCCCCATCATCGCCGGCCAGATGCCGGCCGATATCGCCACCCGCGCCATGACCGCCGGCCGCCTTGGCGGCTACGACGTCGTCATGCTCGACACCGCCGGCCGTACCCATATCGACGAGCCGCTGATGGTCGAGCTCGACGAGAGCAAACGCCGCACCAACCCGCACGAGATCCTGCTCGTCGCCGACAGCCTCACCGGCCAGGACGCGGTAACCCTCGCCCGCACCTTCGACGCGCGGGTCTCGATCACCGGCCTCGTCCTTACGAGAGTCGATGGCGACGGCCGCGGTGGCGCCGCGCTCTCGATGCGCGCGGTCACCGGCAAGCCGATCAAGTTCCTTGGCACCGGCGAGAAGTCGGACGCCCTCGAGGAGTTCGATCCCAAGCGCATCGCCAACCGCATCCTCGGCATGGGCGACATCGTCGGCCTGGTCGAAAAGGCGGCCGCGAACCTCGACGTCGAGAAGGCACAGAAGCTCGCCGAGCGCATGAAGAAGGGGTCGTTCGACCTCAACGACATGGCCCAGCAGCTCGACCAGATGCAGAAGATCGGCGGCATGCAGGGCATGCTCGGCATGCTGCCGGGCGTCGGCAAGGTTAAGAAGCAGATCGAGGCCTCGGGCTTCGACGACCGCGTCTTCAAGCGCCAGGGCGCGATCATCTCCTCGATGACCCCGCTCGAGCGCCGCAACCCCGACCTCCTCAAGGCCAGCCGCAAGAAGCGCATCGCTTCGGGCTCGGGCACCAAGGTCGAGGAGGTCAACAAACTCCTCAAGATGCACCGCCAGATGGCCGACATGATGAAGGCCATGGGCAAGAACAAGGGCATGATGGGCAAGCTCATGGGCTCCATGGGCGGAGGCGGCATGCCGCAGATGGACCCCGCCGCGCTGGAGCGCCTGGGAAGAGCCGCCGCCGGCGAGATCCCGCCGGGCCTCGGCGGCGGTGGCCTGCCCGGATTGCCGGGCGGTGGCCTGCCGGGGCTGGGTGGCCTGCCTGGCCTGCCCGGATTGCCGAGGAAGAAGTGAGCGACCTCGTCCACCACCTCCCGCCTTCAGCGGTCGACTCCCTCCGCCGTCTCGTCGGCTGCTCAATCACCGTGAAGATTCTCCACGGCCACCTCATGGACGACGGCCTTACCGCCGACGATGCCGTCATCTTCGTATGGTCCGGTACCGAGCGGAGACGGCCCAACGAAGTTTCGAGCGCCTTGTTCCTGCGGGGCGAAGTCGAGGAGCGGACCTGGATCTCGATGTCGCTCGACGAGCATCCTGCGGCGAGCCTCGTAGAGGATGGCCTTCTCCATCGCTACGAGGCCGGCAGGCCGCTGCAGTTCACGCACGGCTTCTTCCTTCACCCGACGCCGAAGTCGCGCGTCACCTCGGTCGACCTCTATGAGGAGACCTTCACGATCGAGGCGAGCGAGCGGTTTCCCGACCTGCCTGCGCTGACCGTCACTGCCGACGCCCGCATCGACATCTGCTTCGACCAGAGCGACCCAATCTGTTTCGAAATCGGCGCATTTGGCGTCGGCTTCTTCTACGTTCATCGCGACCGCTCGAAATGGTCCGGCTGCGATCCCGCCAGAATGGCGCTCCGCCACTCCTTCACCACTCCCGTTCACGCCTATAACTGAGAGGAAACTGAAATGTCACTGAAGCTGAGACTGGCCCGCGCCGGGGCGAAGAAGCGGCCCTTCTACAAGATCGTGGTGGCCGACAGCCGCTCGCCGCGCGACGGCCGTTTCATCGAGAAGGTCGGCACGTTCGACCCGATCGTGGCGAAGGATTCCGAGAAGCGCCTCATCGTCGACCAGGACCGCATCAAGCATTGGCTGAGCGTCGGCGCGACCCCGACCGACCGCGTGCTCCGCTTCCTCGCCGAACTCGGCCTTGCCACCCGCACCAACGGCAACAACCCCGAGAAGGCCAAGCCGAAGAAGAAGGCCCAGGAGCGCGCTGCCAAGGCCGCCGCAGCCGCCCCCGCCGAAGGCGCCCCTTCGGCGTAGTCCGGTATCCGGGGCACTCCGTTGCGGGCTATCCGGCGCGGCTTGGTTCGCCACACCCCTAACCTCCCCCTTGAGGGGAGAGCCTGCCCTCGGGCTCTGACCCGAGGGTCGAAACCGGCGTTTCAGCCGGTTTCGGGAGGGCGGCCGGGCGTCCTCGATGGCCTCATTCGGCAACCGCCGCAGCCCCCTCCCCGAAGCCCGCTCGCCATAGGCTCGCAGCCTTCGACCCTCCCTCGAGGGGAGGGCTATGGCGTTGGTGAGCCGGCTTGCCGGCTGTCCGTTGCTGGCCCCACCGTGGCCACCCGAAACCTCGCCACCTTTTCCCCCTCCCCCCTTGTGGGGGAGGCCGGCAGGGGGCCTCGCGGCAAGCGAGGTTTGAAAATCCCACGTTTCAGCGGGGCAAGGATTCTTCGCGAGCCTCGCTTGCCGCTCGGCCCCCACCCCGTCCCTCCCCACAAGGGGGAGGGGGGAGGGCGGCGCGCTCCGCAGGTCGCGCCATGAGCACCGACGCCAAGCGCATCGTCGTTGCGCGGATCGGGGCGGCGCATGGCATCCGCGGCGAGGTGCGGGTCAAAACCTTCACCGCCGAGCCCGCCTCGATCGCCGACTACGGCGACCTCACCGCGGATAACGGGCGCGTTTTCGTGATCGAAGGCGCCCGCGCGGCCGGCGGCGCCGATCCCTCGATGCTCGTGGTGCGCTTCAAGGGTGTCACCGACCGCAACGCCGCCGAGACCCTCAACGGCACCGAACTCTCCGTCGACCGCGCGAACCTCCCCGAACCCGACGCGGATGAGTTTTACGCCTCCGACCTCGTCGGCCTCGACGCTCGCGACCTCGACGGAAACCCGCTCGGCCGCGTCAAGGCCGTGGTCAACTATGGGGCCGGCGACATCCTCGAAATCGCCGTCCCGGGCCGGCCGAGCATCCTCGTCCCCTTTAGCAAGGCGGCCGTGCCCGAGATCGACCTCGCCGCACGAACGCTCGTCGTCATCCCGCCGGTCTTCGACGAGGAGAGCGGCGAGTGAGCGGCCCGGGCGACCCCTCTGCCGCGGCCCCGCACACGTCGTCGCCGTGGCGCGCGACGGTGCTGACCCTCTACCCCGAGATGTTTCCCGGCCCGCTCGGCCTCAGCCTCGCCGGGAGAGCGCTCGCCGCGGGAACCTGGTCGCTCGAGGTCCGCAACATCCGCGATCACGCCACCGACCGCCACCGCACCGTGGACG
>CAYOET010000095.1:0-16024 GCA_964402985.1 uncultured Bauldia sp.
TGGGCTGCGATCGGCAAGGATCAGCCCGGCCCTCTGGCCTACGAAAGGACCCTGCAGGGCATTGCCCCCCGCCTTCTCGGGTCCCGCCCTGCCTTCATCTGGAGCGAGGCCGCCAACGACTTCGTCCAAGGCTCTGTTCCCCGTTGGGATCGAGACGTCATCGTAGGCATTTGGAACGCTGCTCCCTCCGATCACTTCGAGGGACTTGCGCCGTTCTCCGTCAGGGGCCCGCATTCGATCGAATTCTTTCGTCACGGCGAGGGGCGGCCGATCCGGGCTACTTCCGGTTGGATCGATTTGAGTCGGCGTCCCGATCCCGTCATCGGGCTGATGGTCTGCGGGCCCGGCCCGCGCATCGAGGGCGACCCTCCGCGTCGGATGATGGTCGCCGTGCCGCCGCCCCCGCTCGCCGGTCTCATTCCCGATGGCAGGCTCATACCTCCCCGTCCCGCCGATCCACCTGGCGCTCTCGCCGATCGCTTCCCGCCCGTGGCTGTCGAGCCTCCGGGGGCCGACCTCGCTCCGATGCCTCCGCCGCCCCCGACCGCCACGGCCGAGTTGGTTTGGCCCATCCCGCCCCCGCGGCCCGATCCCCTCGCGGCCGTCATCGAGCGGCTGAGCGTTTGCGTGGCCGGGCGTGAGGACGTGCTCACCGTCCTCGGTACCGCGCCGAGCGGCGGGTCCGCCCTCGCCGGCATCCGGGACGCGGACAACGACGCCGCGATCTACCGCTATCTCGATGTCGCCAACGAGGTCTTCCCGTCCCCCCAGCGTGTCGACATCTCCGTGAGTGCGGGCGAGGTCGTGACCTACCAGGCCCTCGCTTCGCCGCAGACCCTCGAGGGGCAGCGAGTCTTGCCCGTTGCCCTGTCGGCTGACGCGCTGGTCCGCCCCCCTGCCGACCCGGCGGTCGTCCGGCGTCTCCGCATCCTCGTCGTCGGCGCCGCCGACGCGATCGCCATCTCGGGTCTCGACCTCGTCGGTTCCGCGATGGACGCCCGCAGCGAGGGGAGGGTGGCGGCGACGATCGTCTGGCACGACGTCGACGCGGTCGGCGGCATAGCGCCCGATCCCGCCGAGTTCGACTCCTTCTCGGCCCTCGTCGGGAGTGCGCGCGAGGCCGGCGCCGGCCACCACGCCTTGCCCGCCGACGCTGCCGTCTTCGGCGCCTTCCTCGCCAATCTCCGCGCCGTCATCGACGCCTCGCCGGCGGCCTGGGATCGCGTCATCTGGGTCAAGGGCGCCTACCTCGTGCCCGACGCGACGCCGGTCCTTCTCGCCGAGTTCCTCGCCGACGCGGAGACCAGCCCCAAGCTGCCCCGCTCGATCGGCGGCCGCCTCGAGCCCTGGCTGCTGGTCGTGACCGCGCGCATGGCCGGCTTCTATCTCGGCTATATCAAGAACCCGGTCACCCGCTCCGGCGCCGGCGAGATCATCGAGGAGCCCGCCAGCAACGCCACCGATCCGCGGCGCTTGATCGTCGACGCCGACGACCTCGCCGCCCGTCTCGTCGGCCTCGCCGAAGTGCGCCGCGCGCTCGCCGCCATGGGCGGTGCGGCGCCCGGCTCGCCGGCGCTAGCCGGCCAGCCGGTGGCCGGCCAGCCGGTCTTCAACGGCTACGAGATCTTCGCGGAGACCGGCTTCCTCCTCTCCGGTGACGCAGCGACCGATCTCGAGGACCGGCTGGAGATCGTCCATGCCTTCCTCGTCGGCGGCGAGCGGCCGCCGCTCGAGGCGCTGATCGGCGACGCCTCTGTCGCGCTCGGGCGCTCGGCGACGCGCATCGCTGACCTCCTCGCCTGGGGCAGGGCGAGCGCCCTGACCTCCTCGCGCACGCTCCCCGCCTCGGCCTGGCTTCCGGTCCTCGACCTTGGCTCCGACCAGAACCGTGACGCGCGCGACCTCGTCGCCGGTATGATGGCTGAACTCGACGCCGCGGAGCCCGCGATCGAACGGGCCGCTGCCGGCGATTGCGGCTTCGTCTTCACCACGCTCGGCCTCGCCCGGGAGCCTTCACCGTGACCCCAGCCCCTGCCGCCGGATCATGCCCATGACACACCGCGCGAACCCGCGCCGCCTCGCGACGGCCCGTGCCTGGCGACTATTTGCCGGCGCGCTCGGCGCGTTTGCGTTCGCGACCGTCGCCGCCGCGCAAGGCGCCCCC
Organism: uncultured Bauldia sp.; assembly: GCA_964402985.1. Taxonomy (GTDB): domain Bacteria; phylum Pseudomonadota; class Alphaproteobacteria; order Rhizobiales; family Kaistiaceae; genus JADYYB01. The sequence goes on from CAYOET010000095.1 coordinate 2,165, forward strand.
GTCGGCGTCGCCTTCGCCAAGGCAAGCCCGCTCGTCCTCTACGACTCGCCCGCCCTCGAGAACGGCGTGCCGACGCCGATGACTTTCGGCGAGGCCTACCCGGTGTCGGAGCTTTTGCCCAACGCCGTCCATGTCGAGCTCCCGGGCGGCGCGTCCGGCTACCTCCGCCTCGGCCATGTCCTCTACCAGCCCAGCCCGAGCTGGGTCCGCGGCTCTTCGGCTTACAACAGCGACGGCCGCGCCTTCATCCAGTTCTGGGAGAGCTCGCAGCGCCTCACCGAATATCTCGGCGGCGTTGGCGGAGAGGCGGCCACCCATTCCTACCGCGAGCACTTCGAGGACCCGCCGGCCTTCCCGTTGCGCCTGCCGGTCTTCGCCATCGACACGCTCGAGCTCCTCGGCGGGCGCAACCAGCGCACCATCGCGGCGGTCCTCGTGCCGTTCACGCGCGACGAGGTCACCGCCTTCGCCGCGACGGTCGCCGAGGCGCAGCCCGGCGCGGCGCCGGTGTTCCTCCTCGACGTCAGCGGCAGCACGCGCGGCTACCTCGAGCGCCTCGTCGCCTCGACCGCCGCCCTCCTCGGCAGTCGTGGCGACTCGCGCGAGGGCTTCGACGAGACCAGGATCTTCGTCTTCGGCGAGGGGGTCAGCGACGACGCCCGCTTCGCCGGCACCACCTCGCTCGCGCGCCTGCCGGACCTTCTCTCGACGCTGACCGAACGGCGCGCTTTGCCGGCCGCCGGCGGCACCGGCGTCGAGCCCCTCCCGCAAGCCGTAGAACTCGTCTTCGAGGCGCTGCGGAGCGAGGACGCCGACATCGCGCTGATCGTCCTCTCGGGCGCCGACGTCGACCTCACCGGCCTCGACCGTCTCGCCCGCGATCCGCTCGCCGCGAGCCCGATGATCTTCGCCCAGGCCACCCCCGAACCCGGCCCCGCTCTCGAACGCGCCGCCCGCTCCTTCCCCGAAGCGGCCTTCGTATCCTTCTCCGCCGGCCTCGCCGCTCGCCTCGCGGCTTCCATCGAGGAGATCCCGCGCATCGGCGGACGCCCCGACCTCCTCGGGGACGGCGCCATGGGCCCGGTCGTCGAGGCGGCCCACGCGAGCCGCTTGATGGCGGTCCTGCCGCGCGTCCTCACCGCGGAGCAGACGCTTCCCCCGGCCCCCTCATTCGCGCCCGAAGCCGACTGGTACACCGCCCAGCTCTGGCTCACGATCGACGGCGTCCTCCTCTCGATCGCCCACGAGTGAGGCAACCAGCGTTCCCCGGCGCCACAGCGGTCGGCGGGCAACGAGCACCGATTGAACGCTAGTTCCGACCCACCGCTTTGCGGCCGCGGCAGGTTAGGCAGACGCTGAGAACTTGCGCCTAAAAGGGCTCACGGCATCAAACGCATCGGGGAGTGCCAACGATGGAAGACGAAGACCGGACGCGCAGCACACCGGGTCGCCGGATTGCCTTGCTGATCGACGCGGACAATGTCTCTCACGGCAAGCTCGCGGCGATCCTTGCCGAGTTGTCGAAATATGGCACCGCCAACATTCGCCGCGCCTATGGCGATTGGGCCAGCACCGGCCTTAGGGGTTGGAAGGAAAAGGTCCACGAATTTGCGATCCGTCCCATTCAGCAATTCAGCTATTCGACGGGCAAGAACGCGACCGACATCGCGCTGGTGATCGACGCGATGGAATTGCTCTACACCCAGGACCTCGACGCCTTTTGCCTGGTATCGAGCGACGCGGACTTCACACCGCTGGTGATGCAGCTGAAGGCCAACGGTCATGAGGTCTACGGGTTCGGGGAACGCAAGACGCCCTTTCCCTTTGCCAACGCCTGCACAACCTTCCTCTACCTCGACAGTTTGGACGATCCCGCGCAGCCCGCCACGCCCGAGGACGTGGCGGTGAAACCGAAGGCGGCGGCGAGGGCAAAAGCGGCGCCCGCCGATAAAGTGCCGGAAAGGCAGTCGGGCAAGCCGTTGTCGCAGGACGCAAGGCTTGTCACGATCCTGCGTGGCGCTGTGGAGGCGGCGGTTCGTGAGGATGGATGGGCGACCATGTCGGCGGCGGGAAGCGCGGCCAAACGGCAAGCCTCGATTGACCCGCGCAACTATGGCGTGAAGAACTTTCCGGCGCTCTTCGAAGCAACCGGCTTGTTCGAGATCGTGAAAACGGAAGGCGGGCAGAGCTATCTCGCCGACAAGCGCAACAAGGACCGGAAGCCCCGGCCGAACCGATAGAGCAGGGGACGAGGCGTCCCCAACATTCTGTCGTTGTCACCACTCTCGCGAGCCCCAGCGACGACCGTATTGGGTCTGCGCCCGTCAGAGAACCTGGATAACTCCCTCCGATCAACTCCGGGGGCAGGACGCCTTCTTGAAGCGGCGCAGGCCGCTTGTGGGGGGCGTGCCCCTGCAGCGGATAGGCGAGACGATTGGACGGCTTGCATCTGAAGGCGAGGCGAACCCGCCGCCGACGAGCCGGTCGTGGCGGAACTCCTCGTCCTCGACCCCGGCCGTCGGCGATAGCCCGAGCAGCAGCCATTGGCGTCCCTCGGCACCAAACGTCTCGAATCGCGAACAAGGTAGAAGCGGCATACCGCCGGACCAATTATCTGGAAAAAAGACGGTCGCTGATGGATGCGTGGGCGTCTTACCTAGCTGCACGCGGCGGCAACATTGTCGGCATCCACCGCCGCCAAGACCGCTCGGTGGGCGATCTGGCCTAGATTTTATTGGAGGCCCCGCCCTTGGACCCGGGTCGGTCACCTTGCCCTCAACCGGCGCGCCGTTTCGCTCGAGGTGGAAATGCCCCTCGCGAGGCCGCACGGCCGAGGCAGCTCAAACCCCGGTCCATTTGGTCCCATTTCCTCGGCGCCACGCCAGAAGGGCCTAGGCGGGGCTCCGGTGAGGTTAGTGCGCCAGCTCAAGTTCAGCATCCCCTCAAGCTTACGTCCGCGAAACCGCCGTGGTGTGGCAAACGACGGTGCAAGGCGACACGCGGAAGGGGCGGGCGGCAGCCATTGCCGCCCTACGCCCAACTCCGCGGGCAGGCACCCGCCATGCTTTGCAGGGTGAAAGGTGCCTCAGGACCGAGCATTCGCTTCCAGCATCCGATAGCCGACACCCGGTTCGTTGAGGATGAACCTTGGCTCGGTGGCGTCGTCGCCGAGCTTCTGCCGGAGCTGGCCGACAAATACGCGGAGGTACTGAGTGTCCTCCTCGTGCGCCTTGCCCCACACCTCGCGGAGAAGCTGCTGGTGGGTCATGAGGCGGCCGGCGTTTTGGGCGAGAACGCGGAGGAGGTCGAATTCCTTGCGGGTGAGCTTCAATGGCTCGCCGCCAAGCGTCACCTCGTGGCTGGCGACGTTCATCGTGAGGTCGCCCAGCCGAATCTCGGGGGACGTGTTTCCGACGTCCGACAGCCGGCGGAGTAGTGCCCGGACGCGGGCAAGCAACTCGGGGACGCCGAATGGCTTGACGACGTAGTCGTTCGCGCCGGCGTCCAGCGCTGCCACCTTGTCGCCTTCGGCCTGCCGGACGGAGAGGATCAGGATCGGGACTTCCGACCATTCGCGGACGCGCGTCACGACCTCGCGTCCGTCGGCGTCGGGCAAGCCGAGATCGAGGATGACGAGGTCGGGTTGCTCGGTGGCGGTCTTGCCGACGCCCTCCTTGGCGGTCTCCGCCTCCCTGACCTCGTAGCCGGCAGCCGTGAGGGCGATTCGCAGCAATTTGCGGATCTGGGCCTCGTCGTCGACGACCAGGATGCGGATCGGCATCACTCTGCCGGAAGCGCGAGGGGCAGAACGGTGCTTGGCTGCACTTCCTCGGCCGGGAGCCAGATGCTTATGCGCGTGCCGAGGCCGCCCGGTCCCGTCTCGGCCCGAATGGTGCCGCCATTGGCTTCGATGAGGCCGCGCGCAATCGCGAGGCCGAGCCCCGTGCCGGCCTTCTGCGTGTCGCCGGCGTTCACCCGGTAGAACATATCGAAGATGCGCCCCTGGTCGGCGAGCGGGATGCCCGGCCCTTGGTCCGCAACGTCGACCCTCAAGCCCGACTCGGCCGGAGAAGCAGATACCGTGATGGCGGTGCCGGCGGGCGCATACTTGGCGGCATTGTCGATGATGTTCACGAGCGACTGCTCGACCAGCAACGGGTCGACGTCTATGGGCGGCAGGCCATCGCGGACGTCGAGAACAACCTTGTGCCGCGACAGCTCGCGCTTCAACTGCCTGAGCGCAGCTCCCACCACGTCCGTGATCTCGGTTCGCTGCTTGTTGGGCTGAAGCGCGCCGTGGCTGATCCGCGTCATGTCGAGGAGGTTCTGGACGTAGCGGTTGAGACGTTCACCTTCCTCGCGGATCGCCTCGACGAGGTCGTGCTTGTCTTGCGCGGTCAGCCCGGCCGGCTCCTCGAGAAGGCTGCTCGCCGCCCCGATGATCGAGACGAGCGGCGTGCGGAGATCGTGGCTGACGGAGGAGAGAAGAGCGGCCCGCAGCCGCTCGGTCTCAGAAAGGACCTGGCTTTCCTGGATGTCGGCGGCGAGCCGGGTGCGCTCGACCGCGATGGCAACCTGGTCGACGAGCGCATCGAGCAGGCGCCGCTGGTCGGGGGTGAGCGCGCTGCGGTTGGTGAAAGACACGCCGAGAAGCCCGAGGCGACCTTGGCTGGTCTTCAGCGGCAGGAACAGCCACTCGGCCGCCGGCAGCGTCTCCGAACTCCAGCCGGCCGCCTCGTCGTTCTTCCACGCCCATTCGGCGGCTCCCCAGTCTTTCGCCTCGAGCGTGTCCTCGGGCGGATATCCACCGGCGATGGTGAGCTGCCCCTCGCTGTCGGGTCGCAGGATGATCGACCGGCATTGGAGAGTGGAGGCGACGTGATGGACGGCAGCCCAGATCACGTCGTCCGAGGCGCCGATGCTCGCGATCTTGCGGGTAAATTCGTAGAGGTTGTTGGTCCGCCGGGCGATGGTCCGCTGAGCGGCGACCTGAGCGCGAAGCCGCGCCGCGAGGTTGCCGGTAAGGATGGCGATCGCGAGGAACAGGAGAAGCGTGAGGACGTCATCGCGATTGCTGATCTGGAAGGTGAAGTAGGGTTCGGTAAAGAGGAAATTGTAGACGAGGAAGCTGAGCCCGCCGGCAAAGAGAGACGGCCAGAGGCCAAGGCGCGTCGCCGTCACCAAGACCGCAACGAGATAGAAAAGCAGAAGACTCTCGACGGGGAAGAAGCGGTCGACGAACAGCGAAATCACCGTCGCCAGCGCCACCGCCGCGGTCGCCCAAAGATAGCTGCGAAGGTCGCGCTCGGGGGCCATCGACGGCGCTGCGATGGCCGAGCGTCGCGATTCCTCGGCGTCCCCCGAGACGACGGTGACCTCGAGATTGTCGGCGCGCCGGATGATTTCCTCGGCGACCGTCTCGCGGGTGAAGCGGGCCAGGAGGTTCCGGGGCCGGGGCCGGCCGACGACGATGCGGCTGACGTTTCGCGTCCGCGCGAAGTCGATGAGCTCGCCGGCGACGTCGGACTCGGCATTGAGCGTGACCACTTCGGCGCCCAGACTCTCGGCGAGTCGCAGCGCGTCGGCGATGGCGTCCTTCGCTTTGTCGCTGAGGGTCTCGGAAGTAGGCGTTACGACGCTGACCGCCAACCACGGGACGCGCTGACGCTCGGCCATGCGCTTGGCGGCGCGGATGAGCGCCTTGGCGACGGGGGACTCGTTCACGCACACGAGGATGCGGTCCTGCGTCGGCCAAGGGCCGGCAATCGAATGGCCCTTCATGTGCGCCAGCATCTCGGCGTCAACGCGGTCGGCGGCGATGCGGAGGGCCAGTTCGCGAAGGGCGGTGAGATTGCCCTTGGAGAAGAAGTTCTGGATTGCCCGCCCGATCTGGTCGTGGATGTAGACCTTGCCTTGGCGGAGGCGAACGATCAGCTCCTCGGGCGGGAGGTCGATCAGCTCGATGTCGTTGGCGAGCTCGAGCACCTTGTCGGGGATCGTTTCGCGGACGCGGACGCCCGAGATGCGCGCGACGACGTCGTTGAGGCTCTCGAGATGCTGGACGTTGAGCGTCGTGAAGACGTCGATGCCTTCTTCGAGGAGCTCTTCGACGTCGAGCCAGCGCTTGGGGTGCCGGCTCTCGGGCGCGTTGGTGTGCGCCAGTTCGTCGATGAGGGCGAGCTTCGGACGGCGGGTGAGGAGCGCGTCGAGGTCGAGCTCGGTGAGCTGCCGGCCGCGATAGGAAAGCCGGCGCCTCGGGATCGCCTCGAGGCCGGCGGTAAGAGCCTCGGTCTCGGCCCGGCCGTGGGTCTCGATGATGCCCACGACGACGTCGACGCTCTCGCCGGCGAGACGCTTGGCGGCCTCGAGCATGGCGTAGGTCTTGCCGACGCCGGGGGCGGCGCCGAGGAAGATCTTGAGGCGGCCACGGCCTTCCTTGGTGGCTTCGGCGAGAAGCGCCTCCGGTGTCGGCCGGGTTTCCTTTTCTGCCATCCACGCCTCGGTTCGGAGCTGCCTCAGTTCGCGGCGAGGCCAGCGTCTAGGGCGAGGTTGAGAAGCAGCACGTTGACGCGCGGCTCGCCCAGGAAGCTCAGTGTACGCCCCTCGATCTGGCTATTCACCAGCCGCTCAACGGCTTCAGGCGGAAGACCTCGGGCCGAAGCCACGCGCCAAACCTGCAGGCGGGCCGCTTCTGGCGAGATGTGCGGGTCGAGGCCGCTGCCCGAGGCGGTGACGAGGTCGGCCGGAACCGGCTGGCCCCCGGCTTCCGAGGACAGGGCGGCAACGCGTTCCTGTACCTGGCCGATGAGCGTGGCGCTGGTCGGTCCGAGATTGCTGCCGCTCGACGCGGCCGCGTCGTAGCCGGCGCCGGCCGCCGACGGACGGGGGTGGAAGTAGCGCGGGTCGGCGAAGCCCTGGGCGATGAGCGAGGAGCCGATCACGCTGCCCTCTCGCTCGAGGAGGCTGCCATTGGCCTGAAAGGGGAAGATCGCCTGCGCGATGCCCGTCATCGCGAACGGGTAGGCGATGCCGGTGAGGACGGTCATGAAGAGGAGGATGACGAGAGCAGGACGGAGTTGCGAGATCATGGTCGAGTCTCTCACGCGAGGCCGATGGCGTTGATCAGGAGATCGATCGCCTTGATGCCGATGAAGGGGACGATGATGCCGCCGAGGCCGTAGATGAGGAGATTGCGGCGGAGGAGGCTCGCGGCGCTGGTCGGCTTGTAGCGCACGCCACGCAGCGCCAGCGGGATGAGGGCGATGATGATGAGGGCGTTGAAGATCACCGCCGAAAGGATGGCGCTGTCCGGTCCGAGCTGCATGACGTTGAGGGCGCCGAGGCTCGGATAGGCGGCGACGAAGATCGCCGGCAGGATCGCGAAGTACTTGGCGACGTCGTTCGCGATCGAGAACGTCGTGAGCGAGCCGCGGCTGATCAGGAGCTGCTTGCCGACCAGCACGATCTCGATGAGCTTGGTCGGGTCGCTGTCGAGGTCGATGAGGTTGCTGGCCTCCTTGGCGGCCGGCGTGCCGGCGTTCATCGCGACGCCGACATCGGCCTGCGCGAGGGCCGGCGCGTCGTTGGAACCGTCGCCGCACATCGCGACGAGCTTGCCCTGGTCCTGCTCGGCGCGAATGAGCTCGAGCTTCTTCTCCGGCGTGGCCTCCGCGAGGAAATCGTCGACGCCGGCCTCAGCCGCGATCGCGGCGGCCGTGAGGGGGTTGTCGCCGGTCACCATCACTGTACGGACGCCCATCCGGCGCAGCTCGGCGAAGCGCTCGCGGATGCCGGGCTTGATGACGTCCTTGAGGTGGATGACGCCGAGGGGCCGCTTGTCGCGAGCGACCAGAAGCGGCGTGCCGCCTGTCCGGGCGATCGCCGCGACGATGCGCTTGACGTCCGGCGTCGCCGCAACGCCGGACCAGGCGAGGACGGCGTCCTCGGCGCCTTTCCGCACGTCCGATCCGTTCTTGAGGCGCGCGCCAGAAAGGCGGGTGTGGGCCGAGAAGGGAATGAAGTCGGCGATCTCAGCGCCGGTCAGGGAAACCCCCTCGCGCTTGGCGAGAACGATGATCGACTTGCCCTCGGGCGTGTCGTCGCTGACCGAGGCGAGCGCGGCGGCCTCGATGAGTTCGCGCTTGTTGACGCCCGGCAGCGGCTCGAAATTCGCCGCCTGCCGATTGCCGAAGGTGATCGTGCCGGTCTTGTCGAGGAGGAGCGTGTCGACGTCGCCCGCCGCCTCGACCGCGCGGCCCGACTTGGCGATGACGTTGGCCTTCACCAGCCGGTCCATGCCGGCGATACCGATCGCCGATAGGAGCCCGCCGATCGTTGTCGGGATGAGCGTGACCAAGAGGGCGATGAGAGCGACCACCGGCACGAACGCGCCGGCGTACATCGCGAAGGGCTCGAGGGTTGCCACGACCAGGACGAAGATGAGGCTCATGCCGACGAGGAGGATGGTCAGCGCGACCTCGTTCGGCGTCTTCTTGCGCTCGGCGCCTTCGACGAGCGCGATCATGCGGTCGAGGAAGCTCTCGCCCGGCTTGGCGGTGACGCGGACCTTGAGCCAGTCGGAGATCACCCGCGTGCCGCCGGTGACCGCCGAGCGGTCGCCACCGGACTCGCGGATGACGGGCGCCGACTCGCCGGTGATCGCCGACTCGTCGACCGAGGCGATGCCGTCGACGACCTCGCCGTCCGCCGGGACGATATCCCCGGCCTCGATGAGGACAAGGTCGCCGAGGCGCAGCGTACGGCTCGACACCATCGCGTGTTCCTTGCTGTCCACGCTGGCGAGCCGCTTGGCCTGGGTCTCGGCCTGGGTCGAGCGCAGCGTGTCGGCGCGGGCCTTGCCGCGTCCCTCGGCCATCGCCTCGGCGAAATTCGCGAAGTAAACGGTAAACCACAGCCAGGCGGCGATCTGGCCGACGACCAGTGCGGTCGCGGAGCCGGCGAAGAGGTCGCGGACGAAGAGGAGCGTCGAGAGCGCCGCCACCACCTCGGTCACGAACATCACCGGGTTCTTGGCCATGACGCGTGGGTCGAGCTTGACCGCGGCGGCCTTGAGGGCCGGTCCAACGATGCGCCGGTCGAAGAGAGACAAGTCCTGCTTGAGGGCCATGGTTCTACTCAGAGTGTATCGAGGGCGGTGGCGAGGAAGAGCGTGAGCGCAGCCGCCCCGCCGATCAGAAGGTCGAAAGCGGCCTGGTGCATCGCGTGACAGCGGAGGCCGCGGGCGGGCTCGCGGTGGCCCGACTCGAGGTCGATGACCCTGACTTTAAGCCAGTGCGAGACAAGTCGTGTGCCACCGACGACGAGGTCTTCCCCGCACGCCGCGCGGCGCCACACCGGGATCAGGCTGCCCGAAATCGCGGAGTCGTCGACATAGCCGACGCCGTCGACCACCTCGCCGTCGCGCGGGACGATTTCGCCCGCGCGCACGAGGATGACGTCGCCGGCCTTGAGGCAGGAATTCCAGGCGAACTCGTTGACCGATCCGGTCGGCTCGGATGCCCGCCGGGCGAGGATCTGCGGCTGCTCGCTGCGCAGGCGGCGAAGCCGGATCCACCGCCGCCGCTCGACCGCCGCATCGACGTAGTTGGCGGCGAGGATTAGCAGCCAGGAAGCAGCGGCAGTCGCCGCGAAGAGGAGTGCCTCGCGCGACCCGGACGCCACCTGGACGAGGGCAACCGCGGTCATCACGACGGCCAGGGCGCCGATCGCGAGAAGGGCCGGACTGCGCGCGAGGTTGTGGGGGTCGAGACCCCGGGCCGCCGCGGTCAGCGCCGGGCCGACCACTCGGCGGTCGAAGAGCGGTATGTCGGCGACGATGATCATCGCCGCCACCTCAGAAGCTCTCGCCGCCGAGCATCGCGGCGTGCTCGGCAAACGGGCCGAGGGCGAGCGTCGGGATGAAGGTAAGGCCATCGACGACGAGGATCACGGCGATCAGGAGCACCACGAAGAGCGGCGTGGTCGTCGGGAAGGTGCCGGAAGAGGCGGGGACGGTCTTCTTGGCCGCCAGCGAGCCGGCGATGCACAGCATCGGGACAATGAACACGAACCGGCCGAGCAGCATGGCTATGCCGAGGAGCGTGTTGTGGAAGGGCACGTTGGCGGTGAAGCCGGCGAAGGCCGAGCCGTTGTTCCCGGTCGCCGACGAGTAGGCGTAGAGGATCTCGCTGAAGGCGTGCGGGCCGGCATCCTGGACCGTGCCGAAAGCGAGCGGCACCTGGGTGACGATGGCGGTGAAGCCGAGGACGCCGATCGGCATCACCAGGAAGGTGATGATCGCGAGTGTGACTTCCTTGGCCTCGATCTTCTTGCCGAGATATTCCGGCGTGCGGCCGACCATCAGCCCGGCCAGGAACACCGTCAGGATCACGAAGAGCAGCATCCCGTAGAAGCCGGAGCCGACCCCGCCGAACACGATCTCGCCGATCTGCATCTGCAGGAGCGGGGCAACCGCGCCGAGCGGGGTAAAGCTGTCGTGCATCGAGTTGACGGAGCCGTTGGAGGCGGCGGTCGTGGCCGTCGCCCAGAGGGCGGATTCGCCCACGCCGAAGCGGACCTCCTTGCCCTCCATGTTGCCGACGCTCTGGTCGACGCCGGCGGAGGCGAAGAGCGGGTTGCCTCCGATCTCCGAGAAGTAGGTGAGGCCGAGGGCGCCGATGAAGAGCACCGCCATCGCCGCGAAGATCGCGACGCCCTGGCGCATGTCCTTGATCATCTTCCCGAAGAGAAACGGGAAGGCTGCGGGGATGAGGAGGATCGAGAGCATCTCGATGAGGTTGGAGAGCGGCGTCGGGTTCTCGTAGGGATGCGCCGAGTTGACGTTGAAGAAGCCCCCGCCGTTCGTGCCGAGCTGCTTGATCGCGATCTGCGAGGCGACCGGCCCCTGCGCGATGACCTGCTGCCCGCCCTCGAGCGTGCTGGCGTCGACATAGGAGAGGAGGTTCTGCGGCACCCCCTGCCAGGTGAGGAGGAAGGCTTCGAGGATCGCGAGCGGGATGAGGATGAAGAGGACCGAGCGGGTGAGATCGACCCAGAAATTGCCGAGCTCGCGGATCTGGCGCCCCGCGAGGCCGCGGATGATCGCCACCGCGACCGCCATACCGGTGCCGGCGGAAACGAAATTCTGCACCGTCAGGCCAGCCATCTGGCTGAAATAGGAGAGCGTGGTCTCGCCCCCGTAGGACTGCCAGTTGGTGTTGGTCATGAAGCTGACCGCGGTGTTGAACGCTAGGTCGGGCGACAGCGCGCCGAGCGCCTGCGGGTTCCACGGCAGAAGATGCTGGAGCCGGAGGATGGCGTAGAGGAGGATGAAGCCGGCGAGGTTGAAGGTCAGCACGGAGAACGCGTAGCGCGTCCAATGCTGGCCCTTGGCCGCGTCCACGCCTGACGCCCGGTAAAGGATGCCCTCGACCGGCCTGAGCACAGGCGAGAGCCACGTGCGCTCCCCCCCGTAGACTTTCACCATGTAGAGGCCGAGCGGCCAGGCAAGCGCGACGAGCAGCGCGCCGTAGGCGATGAACGCGACGAAATCCGTAGCCATGATGGTCTCTCAGAAGCGCTCGGGGCGAACCAGGGCGTAGGCGAGGTAGGCGAGGAGGAGGACGGCGACCGCGCCGCCGAGGATGAGGTCGAAGGTCATCGCTTCGCCCTCACAGCCGCTCGCTGGCGCGCACCGAAAGCGCCGCTAGAGCGAAGAATCCGACCGTCAATGCGATGTAGAGGAGGTCACCCATCGGAAGCCCCGTTTTTCTCGGGCACCGATCTAGGTCGGGAGCGCGCAAAGGTGCCATTCGGATTGCGACCTCAGGCCGTAAGGAACGCGTAAGGAGGCATGCGGTCCACGCTGTGCCCGTTCCCTACGTGTGGTTGGGAACGAGCGTCGAGGAGTCGCGGGTCCTCGAGCGGCTGGACGAGTTGCGAAAGGTGAGGGCGGAGCTCCGGACCTCCTCGAGGACGGCGCGATGGGCCCGGTCGTCGAGGCGGCCCAAGCGAGCCGCTTGATGGCGGTCCTGCCGCGCGTCCTCACCCCGGAGCAGACGCTTCCCCCGGCCCCCTCATTCGCGCCCGAAGCCGACTGGTACACCGCCCAGCTCTGGCTCACGATCGACGGCGTCCTCCTCTCGATCGCCTACGAGTGAGGCAACCGGGAGCCCGCCTTTGCGGCTCACATCTGCAACCGGAACGATCGTCGGGCCGCGTAGCTGGCGTGGGACTTCCCGACGGCCCGGCGGCTACGGGCACGCGAGCACTGCCCTCACGGGATATCCTTCCGCGGCGTCGGGCGTCAGCGCGGCCCCTGTCCCGGTTGCGGAAACGAGCGCGCGCGCGGCCGGATCGTCGGCGATCCGGTCCCTGCGAACGAGCCTGCAGCCAGCCGGCAAGTTGACTGCCTCGAGCGGCGGCGAGACCCATGAGACCGCGAAGTTCAGCTCGCCGTCATAGACGTCGATGCCTGCCGCATCGACCGCGATCGGCTCGGCGATGGGCAGCGTGAACCCTACCCTCACGCGGTAGTCCTCGACGCGCGCCGCGAGGTCGTCCGGCGCGCCGAGCCCGACCCGCTCCCCGCCGGCGACCACCTGCGTGTAGAAGCCATAGGGGGCGAGGGTCCGCGCGATAAGGTCGGCCAGCGACCGAAGCTCGGCATCGTCGAGCTTTTCGTCGCGATTGGCGTCGGCCTGAAGCCGCAAACTGTCGCCGAAGTCATTGTCGAAGGCCCATTCCTCGTGGACTCCGGTCAGCCGTCTCGCTTCGTCGAAGATGACGGTGAGCGAGGCGTCGATGAAGGCGTGCGGATGCGCATCGGCGGTCGGCGGCAGGCCGGCCAGCGTCGCAACTCCGAGCACCACGGCCATCCTCCGCATCGACCTTTCCTTCATCGCGTCTGCGCGAACGGACCGCCCACGTCGAGCCGTCCCGGCGTCAGCTCATAGAACCCGCTGAGCTTGATGCGGACCACGAACGGCGAGGCCCCACCGCCCCGCCGGAAATACCACCCGTGGATGCCGGACATCGGCGCCACCAGTGAACCGCTCATCTGACGCGCGGTTCCACTCCGGTAGTTCATGACCTGGACGGGCCCCGGAAGCGTTTCGGGGGTGCGCGCGGCATGGCCGTGGAAGTCAAAGTAGACATCCGCGTCGGCCGTCCACGAATAGACCAGCGTTTGCCCCGGCTCCATCGTCACCTTGTATTCGACCTCGGTGAACACGCCTCGGCCGTTGCCCTGCACCTCGAGGACGATCTCGTCGCTTCGGTACGGCACGGCGTAGACCCGCTCGATCTCGGCCGGCGCCTCGCTTCGCGTTTCGACCAGCACCTCGGCCGGCATCCGCAGCCGATCGAGGCCGACGGCGCGACCGAACCCGGTGGGGTCGATCCCGTACTCCGCCGGCAGCACGACCAGAACCACGATCACGCTCGCCGCGACGAACGCGGCCGCGATCTCCGCGAGGAGGCGCCCGGAGGAGGGGAGGTTCGCGGCGGGAGGCAAGGGCTTGGTCACGTCGGGACCCCGGCGAAATATCCGGCCAGTTGGTACTCAAAGAGGACGAAGCCGGCGGTCATCAGGACCACGTTCGCCGCCCCCGCCTGTCGCGCGAACGCGCTTGTCCCGCGCCACCAGTTCATCACCAGGAGGATCGCCGCCAGCGCGAACACCTGGCCGAGTTCGACCCCCAGATTGAACGCGATCATGTTCGGCACCAGCCCCTCGGCCGACAGCGACAGGTCCTGGAGTTTTGTCGCCAGCCCGAAACCATGTACCAGGCCGAACACGAGCACCACCAGCTTGGTGTTGGGCTGGACGCCGAACAGCGTTCGGAACCCGCCGAGATTGTC
>CAYOET010000096.1:0-13818 GCA_964402985.1 uncultured Bauldia sp.
ACAAGGTCGACGTGAACGACGGCCAGTGGGGCAATATCCTCTGGAAGCTCGACCCCGAGGTCGACCGCCAGTGGGTGTCCGACGCCACGTGCTGCGGCGCCGAGAACCGCGGTATCGGCCTCTGGAACAACGACGTCATCGCGCTGACCCTCGACGGTCGCGTGATGTCGATCAACAAGGACTCCGGCGAGCTGAACTGGGAAGTCCAGCGCTCCGACAAGGCGCGCGCCGAGAGCTTCACCGGGGCCCCGCTGATCGTTGGCGATGCCGCGATCTACGGTCCGGCCGGCGGCGAGTACGGCATCCGCGGCTGGGTCGAGGCGCTCAACCTCACCAACGGCGAGCAGATCTGGCGCCACTACAACATTCCGGGACCGGGCGAGCCGGGTCATGAGACCTGGGTCAACGACCGCACCTGGGAGACCGGCGGAGCCTCGATCTGGCAGACCGGCAGCTACGACCCCGAGCTCAACCTCACCTACTGGGGCACCGGCAACCCGGCGCCGCAGATCGACGCCGAATACCGTCCCGGCGACAACCTCTACGCCTCGAGCCTCCTCGCGCTCGACGTCGAGACCGGCAACATGGAGTGGTACTTCCAGTTCACGCCGAACGACCCGTACGACTACGACGAAATCGGCGAAGCGCAGATCATGGACATCAATATCGGCGGGCAGATGCGCCACGCGGTCGTCCGTGCGGCCCGCAATGGCTTCATGTACGCCTTCGATGCCGGCTCGGGCGAGTTCCTCTACGGCACGCAGTACGTGGACGAACTGAACTGGACCAACGGTCTCGATCCGAAGACCGGCCGTCCGGTCGATTACGACCCGAGCGCGACCCTCCAGAAGTACGTCGCCGGCACCGTCGGTGCTCGCGACACCGCCACGGGCATCTACTGCCCGACCCTCGGCGGCGGCAAGAACTGGCAGCCCGCCTCGCTCTCCGCGCGAACCGGGATGCTCTACTTCACCTCGAACGAGGGCTGCTCGGCCTACGTGCCGACGGCTGCCCCGAACCCGACCATCACCGGCGGCGAATACAACGTCGTCACCGCACAGCGCGAGTGGAACGGCCGTCTCCCGGCGCCGCAGGGCACCGTGATGCCGCAAGTGTTCCAGGGCGCCTCGGTGGTCGCGGTCAACCTCGAGACCGGCGAGCCCGCCGCCAAGCAGCTGATGACGGCGCGCGGCAACGGCATCCTGGCGACGGCGGGCGGGGTGGTGTTCACCTCGTTCCGCGGTGGCTGGTTCACCGCCTATGACGACGAGACGCTCGAGACCCTCTTCGACATCAACGTCGGCACCCCGCTGGGTGGCCCGCCGATGAGCTACGAGGCAGGTGGGCAGCAGTACGTGGCGGTGATGGCCGGCGCCTCGCCGGGCGGCGCCGACCGTCGCCGCGATGCCGCCGTGGCCTTCCTCGTCCCGATGGACGCGATGTTCGTCTTCACGGTTCGCTAGTCGCCGACCGTAAGAGCAAACTCAGAATGGCCGGGGCATCGCCCCGGCCATTTTGCGTTTTGGCCCCCCGCTCCGGGTCATCCTGTTGACCCCAAGAAGGGCCCATAAGATTTGTGTAAAGGGCATTAAATCGACTGCGGCTACCGAGGGCGCATTCTTCCCGCCGACTAGCGCTCGCCGTGGAACCATCTATGATCGAAGAATAAGAGTTATTCTTGGCCCTACTTCAAAAAAATCCCGACGTGACGGCTGCGCGGCTGCCACGTCGGGAGAAGGCCATCAGGAAGTGATCTGCAGTAGCCTCGCAGGTTCACTCAGCGAAGTTTCGTGTACCTTCGAGCGCGACCACCTCTACTCCGGCGTTTTGGGCTGTCGTCCCCTCGGCGGGTGATGCAGCAGTCTGGTGAGCCTTTTGAACCCCGGAAGTCCCCGATTTTGTTGGCTCTTTGATCCTTGCCGCCGGAGCGGGGCGGCGCCCGTGCGATTCTCTTGTCGCCGCGTGATGTAGGCACCCGGTTCGCCACAATTGGATACACTTTTCGGCGTGAGCGCCGGCGCGAGGCTCTGTATCCCTCGTCGGCCTGAAAGGTCGAGCGCATGGAACAGACGCCACACATCCTCGTCGTCGACGACTCGGCCGACATCCGCGAGCCGCTGGCGAAGTATCTCGGGAAGAAGGGCTATCGCGTCACTACCGCCAATGGCGGGCTGGAGATGCGGCGCCTCCTCAAGACCAGCGCCGCCGACCTCATCGTCCTCGACATCATGATGCCCGGCGAGGACGGGCTCAGCCTGGCGCGGATGGTGCGCGAGAACGGGGAGACGCCGATCATCCTCCTCACCGCGCTGGTCGAGGAGACCGACCGGGTGGTGGGGCTCGAGATCGGCGCCGACGACTACGTGACCAAGCCGTTCAGCCCGCGCGAGCTGCTGGCGCGCATCCGCGCGGTCCTGCGCCGTTCGCAATCGGTGCCGGCGGTGCGCGAGCCGCGGGCCGGCAAGCGCTACCGCTTCGACCGCTGGCTCCTCGACATGGGGCGGCGCGAGCTCGCCGGTCCCGACGGGGTGGCGACCGCGCTCAGTACCGGCGAGTTCCGGCTGCTGGCGGTGTTCATCCAGCGCCCGCATCTAGTGCTCACCCGCGACCAGCTCCTCGACCTGACCAGCGGCCGGGCCTCGGAGCCCTTCGAGCGGTCGATCGACAACCAGGTCAGCCGGCTGCGCAAAAAGATCGAGGTCGATCCCAAGAACCCGACGATCATCAAAACAGTATGGGGCGGCGGCTATGTGCTCGCCGCCGATGTCGGGGAGGAGTGATGCGCCTCCTGCCCCGCACGCTCCACGGACGGCTCCTTCTCCTCCTCATCGGCGCGCTGGTCTTCACCCAGGCGGTGACGTTGGTCATCTTCACCCAGGAGCGCAGCAACGCGATCTGGCACGCCGACCTCGCCGCCCTCCTCGAGCGCACCACCGCGGTGATGCGGATGCTCGAGAACTCGCCCGAGCCGCTGCGCGAGGGGCTCGCCGAGCGGGCCGGTTCGCAACGCCTGCGGCTGTGGATCAGCGCGGAGAGCGCGGTCAGCGGCGACGGCGAGACGGTGCCGGGGCCGCTCCTCGTCGAGCTGCGGCGCCTCGCCGGCGGAGAGGTGCGGCTGCAGCTGGTGTCGCATCGCGGCGATCCGCGCGGGCCTCCCGGGGAGGGACCCGTCCGGCCCCTGCCGCCCGGAGCGGAGCGGCCAGACGTCGGCCCACCCCGAGCCGGCCTCCCGCCTGGCGCGGGCGCGTCGGGGCCGGGTATGTCGGAAGGCGGCTTCCCGACCGGGCCGCCGGACGGGGGGCGCTCCGACCTCATCGCCTCGATCCCCTTCCCCGGCGGCGGCTGGCTCAACGCGCAGACCGCCATCCGTTCGGAACAGCCCGACCCGCCGATCCAGGCGCTGACCTCGACGGCGCTGATGGCGCTCGTCCTCTTCGTCGTGATCGGCCTCACCACGCGGAACGCGATGCGGCCGCTCAACCGACTGGCGCAGAGCGCGGAGGCGTTCGGGCGGGGTGCGGCGGTCGACGTGCTGCCCGAGCGGGGCACCGAGGAAGTGCGCCGGCTCACCCATGCGTTCAACGACATGCAAAAGCGGCTCGGGCGCTTCGTCGGCGACCGCACGCTGATGCTGGCGGCGATCGGGCATGACCTTCGCACGCCGATCACCTCGCTGCGGCTGCGGGCCGAGATGATCGAGGACGAGGAGATTCGGGCGCGGATGCTCGACACGCTCGCCGAGATGCAGAACATGGTCGAGTCCACGCTGGCCTTCGCGCGCGACGACGCGCGGAGCGAGCCGAGCCGAATGGTCGACCTCGCCTCGCTCCTGCAGAGCCTCGCCGACGACCAGGCCGACATGGGGCGCGACGTGACCTTCGCGGAGGCCGAGCGCCTGCCCTATCTGTGCCGGCCGAGCGCGCTGCGCCGGGCGATCGACAATCTCGTTTCCAACGCGGTGGTGCATGGCGGGCGGGCGCGGATCGCGCTGGCGACGAGCGAAGCGGGGCCGCGCATCACGATCGACGACGACGGGCCGGGCATCCCGGCCGAGCAGCTCGAGGAGGTGTTCAAGCCGTTCGTGCGCCTCGAGACCTCGCGCAGCCGGGAGACCGGCGGGGTAGGCCTCGGCCTTGCCATCGCGCGCTCGATCCTCCTTGCCCATGGCGGCGGGCTGACGCTCAGCAACCGGCCGGAAGGCGGCCTACGGGCCGTCGCGCAGCTCCCCGCCCACGCCGCCGCACCGGCCGGCGTCGAGGAAGCCGACGGACGCGCAACGGACTAGCCCAAAGGAGTGCTTCCTTTCCCGGGCCAGGGACGCGGAGCCCGTTTGCGCCGGCCACGGGCGTGCTAGACTAGGAGCCTCGCGTGGGCCTTGTGCATGCGACCGTGGGTTCGAGTCCGGGGAAGCCCTTGCTGAAACGGCTGGCAGTCGCGTCGGGTCTCATCCTCCTCGCCGTCATTCCGGCGGTGGCCGAGGGCGAGTGCGCCGGCCCATGGAAGTCGGCCGCGGAGATCAGGCTCCTGTCGCCGCTGCGGGCCGTCGCCGAGTTCGAACGGGCCCTGCCCTGCGCCGAGAAGGGCGTGGCGGCGGCGCAGACGGTGCTCGGGCGGATGTACGACAGCGGGCGCGGCGTCACGCTGAACTACGCGGAGGCGATGCACTGGTATCGGCTGGCCGCGGCGCAGAACGACGCGAGCGCGCAGAACAATCTCGGCGTGATGTACCAATTCGGGCACGGCGTGCCGATCGACCTCGTCGCGGCGACGGAATGGTATGGGCTGTCAGCCGCGCAGGGTCATCCGATCGCGCAGACCAATCTTGCCGGGTCGTATCGCGAGGGCCGCGGCGTCACCCGGGACTACGCCGAGGCGTTCCGCCTCTACATGCTCGCGGCCGAGCAGGGCTACGCGGCCGCACAGCGCGCGCTCGCCTCGATGTACGAGAGGGGCGAGGGCGTGCCGCCCAACGCGCTCGAGGCGGTGCGCTGGTACCGCAAGGCCGCCGACCGCGGCGACGCCCAGGCGCAACAGGCGCTCAACCGCCTCGCCGCGATCGGCTGAAGGCGGCTTCAGCGCGGTTTGGCGAGCGCGGCTTCGACGGCCGCCTTGAGCTGGGCCGGCGTGTAGGGCTTGGACACGAACTCGCTCCGCTTCACGAGGCTGGCGCGGATCTCGGGCGTGACGCCGCGGCCGCTTACGTAAACCACCGCGAGGTCGGGGCGGATCGTGACCGCCTCCATGGCGAGCACCAGTCCGGCCTGCGCGTCCTTGCCCAAGCCGAGGTCGGCGACGAGCACGTCGATGGTGCGGTCGGCGCGCAGATGCTCGAGCGCAGCCTGCGGCGTGGCTTCGGCGACGGTGCGGAAGCCGAGATCCTCGAGCAGCACCTCGGTGCCCACCGAGGTGAACTCATCGTCCTCGACCACCAATGCAAACGGCCGCTCTTGCGCCAATCTACGATCACCTCTCGTCAAACTGTCTAAGACACTCGGCCGGCAATCCAAGCCGGGTCGGCCCGCAATTGGTGGCGATCGGCGGCGGATGCAAGTGGGCGTATCGTTTGCGGCGCCGCCTCGTGTCGGCTGCCGTCCATGCACCCTTATGCACCGGGAACCCGAGGCGGGACTCCTTCGTTCGTGCGGAGCGGATCAAAGGAGAGGCCAACGATGAAGGTCAACTCGAACGAGAAGGCCGGAACCACCGGCGAGGGGGCACCGAGCGAGCGCGAAGGCGACAACTGGTATCTTGCCGACATTTCGATCGAGGACGCGCCGCGCATCATCTTTGACGAATATCGCGTGACGCCGCGACCGAAGATGCGGAAGGAAGTCCGCGACGCGGAGAAAGTGGGCGGCAGCTAGGGGCGGCTCCATGGTCACGCTGCCTCGCAAGACCCTCTCCTAAGCGGCGGAATTTGCCAGCGGATCGATCTCCGCGGCAAGGACGACGGCGGCCCGCGCCTCCAACGGAATCTCGCTGAGGCCGTATTCCGCCGCCGAGTCGGCAGCGCTGCCGCTGTCGGCGATGAGCCGCCACGGATACGGGCCGGGCACGGCGAACGGCAACCGGTCGGCCGACGCATTCATGAGGATCGCGACGATCTGGATGCGGCCCCCGGTGGTGCGGCCGGCGACGCGCATCACCAGCGCCTGACCGTCCGGGTTGGCCCAGTCCTCGGGCGACAGGGTGAGCCCGCGCTCGTCGAACCAGTCGAGGTCGTGGAGTCCGGGGGCGAATTCCTCCTGGCCGTGCAGGAAGCGCGACGCAGCGAGGATCGGAAACTCCCGGCGGGCCGCGATCAGCTTGGCGACGAAAGCGGCGAGCGAAGCGCCCGGCTTCTCGCGAAGCAGCGACCAGTCGATCCAGGAGAGCTCGTTATCCTGGGCGTAGCCGTTGTTGTTGCCGAGCTGGGTGCGGCCGAACTCGTCGCCAGCGGTCAGCATCGGCGTTCCCTGGGAGAGCAGGAGCGAGGTCAGCATCGAGCGCTTCACGCGCTCGCGCAGCGACAGGATCTCGGGGTCGGCGGTGGCGCCTTCGACGCCCCAGTTGAAGGAGGCGCTGTCGCCGTGGCCGTCGGCGTTGCCCTCCCCGTTCGCCTCGTTGTGCTTGTCCGAGAAGCTGACGAGGTCGTGGAGGGTGAAGCCGTCATGGCTGGTGACGTGGTTGAGGCCTGCCCATGGCCGGCGCGACAGGCGATCGAAGAAGTCGCTCGAGCCGGCAAGGCGGATGGCGAGCTCGGAGCGGAGGCCGAGGTCGCCGCGCCAGTATTTGCGGACGCCGTCGCGGAAGCGGTCGTTCCACTCGGAGAGGCCGGGCGGGAGATTGCCGAGCTGATAGCCGCCGGGGCCGAGGTCCCACGGCTCGCTGATCAGCTTGAGGCGCGAGAGGACCGGATCCTGGCGGAGCGCGTCGAAGAAGCCGGAGCCCTGGTCGTAGCCGTTGTCGCCCTCGCGGGCGAGGGTCACGCCGAGGTCGAAACGGAAGCCGTCGACGTGGAAGGATTCGGCCCAGTAGCGGAGCGAGTCCATGACCATCTGGAGGACGCGCGGGTGGGCGGTGTTGACGGTATTGCCGGTGCCGGTGTCGTTGACCGAGTGGCGCTTGTCGGCGGCCTGGAGGCGGTAGTAGCTGGCGTTGTTGAGGCCGCGCCAGGACAGCGTGGGGCCGAGTTCGCTGCCCTCGCAGGTGTGGTTGTAGACGACGTCGAGAATGACCTCGATGCCGGCGGCGTGGAGGCGGCGGACGGCAACGCGGAACTCGTTGGCCGCGCCGGTCGCGAGGTAGCGCGGCTCGGCGGCGAAAAAGCCGAGCGTGTTGTAGCCCCAGTAGTTGGAGAGGCCGCGCTCGAGGAGGTGGCGGTCCTGCAGATAGGCGTGGACCGGCAGGAGCTCGACCGCCGTCACACCGAGCCGTCGCAAATGGTTGACGACACTGGGGTGGGCGAGGCCGGCGAAGGTGCCGCGCTCGGGCGGGCGGACCTCGTCGAGGAGCTTGGTGAGCCCACGGACATGGGCCTCGTAGATCACCGTCTCGGACCACGGCACATTGGGGCGCTTGTCGCCCTGCCAATTGAAATTGTCCTCGACCACGACCGCCCTCGGCATCGCCTGGGCGCTGTCTCTCCGGTCGAAGGAAAGGTCGCCGCGCGGGGAGCCGATGCGGTAGCCGAAGAGCGCGTCGGTCCAGCGCAGCTGGCCGTGGATGCCCTTGGCGTAGGGGTCGAGGAGGAGCTTGTGCGGGTTGAAGCGGTGGCCGTTGTGCGGGTCGTAGGGGCCGTGCGCGCGGTAGCCGTAGAGGAGGCCGACATCGGCGTCGGGCAGGTAGCCGTGCCAGACCTCGTCGGTGCGTTCGGTCAGCTGATAGCGGGCAACCTCACGGCGGCCGGTCGGGTCGAAGACGCACAGCTCCATCGCCGTCGCGTGGGTGGAGAAGACGGCGAAGTTGACGCCGAGGCCGTCCCAGTCCGCGCCGAGGGGGAATGGGCTGCCGCGGTCGAGGCGATCGGGAAGCTGGCGCACGCGGGGGTCCAGTGTTGAAGTGAAGCTGAAGCTGGGGGGATCAACCCACCAGAATGCGCGAGCGGCCGGTCTGGTTCCCCACTGCCGTTGAGGTCGGGCGGGCGAGCAACCCGAACCCAAGTCCTGTCATCGCCGAACCCGTTCCGCCGATCCATGAACACCCCGTTGGCGCTTGGCCTCAGCGGGCAGAGTTCATGGGTTGCCGGGACAAAGCCCGGCAATGACAAAGCGAGGGCCAACGCTTAAGCGAAGCACCGGGACCGAATCCGTTCAATAGCTCCTCGATTCTACGCCGTAGCCGATCACCACGCCCTCGTCGGGGCGAAGCGAGAGGCGCTCGCCCGTCACCTCCTGTGCGCGGTCAAGGTGGGTGCTGAGGAGGAGGCGCCCGCCGCCGACCGCCTTGGGGACCGCGATGTCGACCGGGGTCTGGCCGAGATTGAGGGCGACGAGGCAGTGGCCGTTGGTGTGGCGACGCTCGAAGGCGAGCACATCGCCGCCCGCCTCGATCGCGTGATAGCTGCCGATGGCGAGCGCCAGGTGCTCGCGGCGGAGGTCGATGAGGCGGCGGTAGAAGCTCAGCATCGAGGCGGGGTCGCGGGCTTCAACGGCCACGTTGCGCGTCGGGAAGCCGGGATCGAGAGGGAGCCAGGGCTGGCCGGTGGTGAAGCCGGCGGTCGAGGTGGCGTCCCACTGCATGGGCGTGCGCTCGGGGTCGCGGCCGAAATTGCGGCCCGGCTCGTTGAGCTCCCAGGGGTCGCGCACGCGGTCGGGCGGGATCGGGACGTGCGGGATGCCGAGCTCGTCGCCGTAGTACATCGTCGGCGTGCCGCGAAGGGTGAGGAGAAGCATCGCCGCGATACGCGCCTGCGCCTCCCCTACCCGCTCCACGATGCGGCGCTGGTCGTGGTTGCCAATCACCCAGTTCGGCCAGCCGCCGGGCGGGATCGAGGCTTCGTATTCGTCGATGAAGCGGCCGATCTCTCGCGCGCTCCACGCGGAGTAGATGAGCTTGAAGTTGAAGGGGAGGTGCGCGCCGGAAAGGTCCTCGCCGTAGTAGTCGACGAGGCGCTTCAGCGGCAGATAGATCTCGCCGATGAGGACGCGCTGGTCGAACTCGTCGAGCACCGCGCGGAGGCCGGCGACGATGGCGAGGATGTCGGGGTGGTCGGCGGAGTGGGTCTGGAGCAGGCGATTGATGTCCGACTGGCCCTCGCGGAAATTCGGGTTGGGCGGATTGTCGGTGAGGTCGGGGTCCTTCATCAGGTGCCAGATGACGTCGACGCGAAAGCCGTCGACGCCGCGCCGCAGCCAGAAACGGAGCACCTCATGCATCGCCGCGCGAACCTCGGGGTTGCGCCAGTTGAGGTCGGGCTGCTCGCGCAGGAAGGCGTGGTAGTAGTACTGGCCGGTCGCCTCGTCGAAGGTCCACGCCGCCCCGCCGAAATTGCTGATCCAGTTATTGGGCGGCCCGCCGCGGGGCGGCCCGCCGCTAGGTGGCCCGCCGCCCGGAGCGGGGTCGCGCCAGATGTACCAGTCGCGCTTGGGGTTCGCGCGCGAGGCGCGGCTCTCCGTGAACCAGGCGTGCTGGTCCGAGGTGTGGTTGGGGACGAAGTCGAGGATGACCTTGAGGCCGCGCTCGTGGGCGGCGGTGACGAGGGCGTCGAAGTCCTCGAGCGTGCCGAAAAGCGGGTCGATGTCGCAGTAGTCGGCAACGTCGTAGCCGTAGTCCTTCATCGGCGAAACGAAGATCGGCGAGATCCAGATCGCGTCGACGCCGAGCCAGCTCAAATAGTCGAGGCGGTCGCGGATGCCGCGAAGGTCCCCGACCCCGTCGCCGTTGGTGTCCTGAAACGAGCGCGGATAGATCTGGTAAACGATCCCGCGCTTCCACCACGTCCGATGCGGCATCCGGTTTCCTTGCGTTCACACGTCCGGGCTAACGCAGCTGGAGCGGAACGGTGCCACTCATTTCAAGAAACATGCCTCTGCCCTCAAGAAACATGCCGCTGGGCGGAACTTGAGCGGGACCGTAGGGGTTTTATGACAAGTGCCCTCTCCGCAAAGAGCTTCCGTGAACAAGAGTGTCAATCCGAGCCAGCTCCGCCGCTACAAGATGGGGGCTGAGATCGTCGGCGACGGCGCATCGTTCCGCGTCTGGGCGCCGGATCGTAGCGCCGTCGATCTCGTGCTGGAGGGGCGCCAGCCCCTCGCGATGCGAAAGGAAGACGGCGGCTACTTCGCGGTGGAGGTGCCGGGCCTCGAGTCCGGAGCGCGCTACCGCTTCCGTCTCGACGGTGGGGACTCGTTCCCAGACCCAGCCTCGCGCTATCAGCCCGAGGGACCGCACGGTCCGTCGGAGCTCGCCGACAGCGTCGCGTTCCCGTGGACCGATTCCGGCTGGAGGGGGATCACGCTCGACGGGCTGGTGATCCACGAAGTGCATATCGGCACCTTCACCAAGGAAGGCACATGGGAAGCGGCGGCGGAAAAGCTGCCGCTGCTCGCCGATATCGGCATCAACGCGCTGGAGGTCCTGCCGGTCGGGGAGTTCCCGGGCTCGTTCGGCTGGGGCTATGACGGGGTCGACCTCTTCGCGCCGAGCCACCTCTACGGGACGCCAGACGATTTCCGCCGCTTCGTGGAGAAGGCCCATCAGCTCGGGATCGGGGTGATCCTCGACGTCGTCTACAATCATTTCGGGCCGGACGGGAATTACCTCACAAAGTTCGCGCGCGACTACTTCACCGACAAATACGTCAACGACTGGGGCGAGGCGATCAACTTCGACGGTCGTAACGCCCACGGCGTCCGCGATTTCGTCCTCGCCAATGCCGCCTACTGGATCGAGGAGTTCCACCTCGACGGGCTCAGGCTCGACGCGACGCAGTCCATCCACGACGACTCGCCGCTCCATGTGATGGCGGAGATCGTGGAGGCAGCGCGAAAGGCGGCGCGGGGACGCGGCATCATCACCGTCGCCGAGAACGAGCCGCAGAATACTCGGCTGATCCGTCCGCGCGAGGATGGCGGCTACGGCATCGACACGATCTGGAACGACGACTTCCATCACTCGGCGATGGTGGCGATGACCGGCCACCGGCGCGCCTATTACAGCGACCATCTGGGGGCGCCGGGCGAGTTCATCGCGGCGGCGAAGCGCGGGTTCCTGTTCCAGGGGCAGCGCTACGACTGGCAGCTGCAGCCGCGCGGCACCGCCTCGCTCGACCTCGATCCGGCGAAGTTCATCATCTTCGTGCAGAACCACGACCAGATCGCCAACACCGATCGCGGGCGGCGCTTCCATCAACTCGCCAGCCCCGGCCGGGCGCGGGCGATGACCGCGCTGATGCTGCTCGGGCCGGGGACGCCGATGCTGTTCCAGGGGCAGGAGTTCTGGGCGTCCGCGCCGTTCCTCTATTTCGCCGACCACCAGAAGGATCTGGCGGCGATGGTGAAGAAGGGACGAAGCGAGTTCCTGCGCCAGTTCCCCAATCTCGACGATGACGCGGTGCAGGCCCTCCTCACCGATCCGGCCGACCGCGACACGTTCGAACGGAGCCGCCTCGACTGGTCGGAGCGGGACACGCACCACGAGGCAGTGGCGCTGCACCGCGACCTCCTGCGGCTACGGCGCACCGACCGGGTGTTCGCACGGCCGCGCGCGGGCGGCGTCGATGGCGCGCCGGTCGGGGTGGAGGCGTTCATCCTCCGCTTCTTCGGCGAGGGCGGCGAAGACCGGCTGATGGCGGTCAATTTCGGCATCGACCTCGCGCTCCCCAGCATCGCCGATCCGCTCGCCGCCCCGCCCGAGGGCAAGCGCTGGACGCTCCTCTGGTCGAGCGAGGCACCCGCCTATGGCGGCCACGGGACGCCCGCGCCGCTGACCCGCTTCGGGTGGTTCCTGCCCGGGCACGCGACGATCGTTCTCGCGCCGGCCGACGGTCGCGAAGAGTACTCGGCGGACGAGGACGAAGGCGATGGACCGCCGCGGTCGGCGTGGGGGCGGCGCGGGTGAGGATTACTCCGCGGGCCGGAAGGTCAGGAAACCGCCGCCGCCGAGCATCTCCAGGGTCAGCGTCCGGCGCTGATCGATCGACCAGGTGGCCGTATAGGGCAGCGCCTCGAGAAGCTCGGCGCTGTCGGACTCCGGGCTGCATTCGGCAAGGGCGACGGGGCCGAGGGTGACGGCGATCTGCTGGCCGGTCACCGTGTAGGTGCCGCTCGCGGAATTACAGTCCGCGGTCACGCTGACCGTTCCGTCGGCGGCGAAGACGATGCTGTAACGGTCGGGGTCGGCGATCGCCGACTCGGCCATCAAGTCGGTGATCTTGGTCCAGTGCCAGCCGCCGGAGCGCGTGAACTCGCCGTCCTGGGCGAAGGCCAAGGTGGGGAAGAAGAGGATGACGAGGAGGGCCAGTCTCTTCATGGATTCCACGCTTCGCGCCGGCATGATCGTGCCCCTTGTGGCGCGCCTCGGATGAAGGCGCCGGCGGCATGGCCGCAGTATGGCACAGTCGGGTGAGGTCGACGACGAGCGAAGGGTCCCTGCCCTGGGCCTTGGCTCCGGCGGCAATTCGCGGCAGGAGTGCGCGACGACGATGCCGCAAGCCGCCCTCCCCATCGATGAAGTGCTGCCCGAACTTCTCGCCGCACTGGCGAATGCACCGGCGGCCGTGCTGGTCGCGCCGCCCGGCGCGGGCAAGACGACGCGCGTGCCGCTCGCTCTCCTCGGCGCGGCGTGGCGTGGCGACGGGCGGATCGTGATGCTCGAACCGCGGCGGCTCGCGGCGCGGGCGGCGGCGGCGCGGATGGCGAACTCGCTTGGCGAGCCGGTCGGCGTCACGGTGGGCTATCGCGTGCGGCTCGACGCGAAGGTGTCCGCGAAGACGCGGATCGAGGTGGTGACCGAGGGCGTGTTCGGGCGGATGATCCTCGACGACCCGTCGCTCAGCGGGGTCGCCGCGGTGATCTTCGACGAGTTCCACGAGCGCAGCCTCGACGTCGATCTCGGGCTCGCGCTCGCCGCCGACGCACGCGCGCTGCGGCCCGAGCTTCGCCTCCTGGTGATGTCGGCAACGCTGGAGGCAGGCCGCGTCGCGCGGCTGCTCGGCGACGCGCCCATCGTCGCCAGCGAGGGGCGCGCCTTCCCGGTCGGGACGCGCTACGTCGAGCGCGATCCGCTCGCGCCGATCGAGGCGCAGATGGCGAGCGTGATCGTCGAGGCGATGCGCGGCGAGGCTGGCTCCGTGCTCGCCTTCCTGCCCGGGCAGGCGGAGATCGCGCGAACCGCGGAGCGTCTCGCCGGCCGTCTGCCGGCCAATGTCGACATCGTCCCGCTGCACGGACAGCTCGCGACGGAGGAGCAGGACCGGGCGATCGCGCCCTCGACGCCGGGCCGGCGGAAATTGGTGCTGGCGACCTCGATCGCGGAGACGTCGCTGACCATCGAGGGCGTGCGCATCGTCGTCGATTCAGGCTACCGGCGTGCTCCCGCGTACGACCCGGCTAGCGGGCTTACCACCCTCGTCACGAGGCGGGTGTCGCGGGCGGCGGCCGACCAGCGGCGGGGACGCGCCGGGCGTACCGAGCCGGGTGTTGCGTACCGCCTATGGAGCGAGGCGCAGACCGGGGCGCTCGCGGCGTTCGACCCGCCCGAGATGCTCGACGCCGAGCTCTCGGGCCTCGTCCTCGACCTCGCGAGCTGGGGCGTCAGCGACCCCGCGACGATGGCGTTCCTCGACCCGCCGCCCCAGGCGGCGTGGGCCGAGGCGCGGGCGCTCCTCGAGGAGCTCGA
>CAYOET010000097.1:0-2771 GCA_964402985.1 uncultured Bauldia sp.
GGCGCGCTGATTGCTCGTTTGCGGGGTGACGCTGACGGTGCTGATAGTCGGCGCGGTGGTGTCGAGCAGCACCGTCGCGTCGCGCGGGCAACCGTACTTGGCTAGGTCGCCGGAGCAGGTCAGGGCGGAAGGCGGAGTCGAGCCGGGGGTGATCCTCGCCACGCTCGACCCGGAGGAAAGCGGGCGGGCGAGAGGGCGTATTCCCTCCCTGGCCCATGATCCGCTATATGCGCGGCCAGAACCCGACAAACCCTCGCTCCTCCAACAGCTTATGTCTCCATGATCCGCTACGATCTCAGTTGCGACCGCGACCACGGCTTCGAGGCCTGGTTCCGCAACTCGGGCGACTACGACCGGCAGCTCGCCGAGGGCGACCTGGTGTGCCCGATCTGCGGCTCGCCGGACGTTCGGAAGGCGCTGATGGCGCCTTCGATCGGGCGTGGGCGTTCGGGGGCGCCGCAGCAGCGGATGCGCGATCAGGGCGCGGCGCAGATGCCGGCCACGGTCGACCCGGCCAGCAACGCGGCGCTCGATGAGCGGATGAAGGTGCTGTCGGGCAACCCGCAGGTGAAGGCGGCGCTCGAGCAGATCCGCAAGATCAAGCAGCACGTCGTCGACAACGCCGAGAATGTCGGCGACCGCTTCCCGGAAGAGGCGCGCAAGATCCACTACCAGGAGACCGAGAAGCGCTCGATCTATGGGGAGGCCTCGGCCGAAGAGGTCAGCGCGCTCCTCGAAGAGGGCGTCGAGGTCCACCCGATGCCGATCCTGCCGGAAGACCAGAACTAGAATTTTCGCGCTCTGCCGAAGGATGGCGCGCCTTCCACCCTCCCCTTGGAGGGGGAGGGTCGGGGACGGCTATGCAGGCCTCCGGGGGTGGGGTGGACGGCGGTGGTCGCGCAGAAAGTGCACGCAAGCGATCGGCCCGGTCGCAACCCGCGTTCGGCCAAGGTCATCGCCGTCCACCCCACCCCGTCGGCCTTCGGCCGCCGACCCTCCCCCTCACGGGGAGGGCGGGTCAGGCCGGCTTGGCGGCGGCGAGGATGTAGTTGATGGCCATGTCGTCGGCGCGGCGCCAGGTGCCCGAGAAGGGGTCGAAGACGACTCCCGTCTCGGCGATCTTGCGGAGATGGGCTCGGGCGAAATGGCTCGCGAGCTCGTCGGGGCGGACCAGCTTGTTCCAATCGTGGCTGCCGCGGGGGAGCCAGCCGAGGATGTACTCCGCCGCGACGATGGCGAGCGCGAAGGAACGCATGGTCCGGTTGATCGTGGCGACGAAGAGGAGGCCGCCGGGTTTCACCAGGCTGGCGCAGGCGTCCATGAAGAGGCGCAAATCGGCGACGTGCTCGACGATCTCCATCGCGAAGACCGCGTCGAAGCGTTCGCCGGAAGCGGCGAGGGCCTCGGCGGTCGTGGCGCGGTAGTCGATCGAGAGGCCGGTCTCGCGGGCGTGGAGGCGGGCGGCGGCGATGTTTTCCGCGCCGGCGTCGGCGCCGACCACGGTGGCGCCCAAGCGCGCCAGCGGCTCGCTGAGGATGCCGCCGCCACAGCCGATGTCGAGGACGCGGAGGCCGGCGAAGGGGCGGTCGACCGCGACCGGATGATGGAAGTGCCGGATCACCATTTCGCGGATGAATCCGAGGCGGACCGGGTTCATCCTGTGGAGCTGGGCGAACTCGCCGCCGCTGTCCCACCACTTGCCGGCGAGCGCGTTGAAATGGGCGATCTCGGCGGGGTCGACGGTGGTGTGCGGGGCGTTGGCCATCAGGCGCGCGAGTCTAGCCCTTTCCCTTGGCCCTTTCGATGCCTTCGAGGATGAGCCGCTCGGCTTCCTCGCGGCCGCCCCAGCCCAGAACCTTCACCCACTTGCCCGGCTCGAGGTCCTTGTAGTGCTCGAAGAAGTGCTGGATCTGCTTGATCGTGATCTCAGGGAGGTCGGTATAGCTCACGATCTTGTCGTAGCGCTGGGTGAGGTGGCGCGAGGGGACGGCGAGGATTTTTTCGTCCTCGCCGGAATTGTCCTCCATCTTGAGGACGCCTACCGGGCGCACGCTGATGAACGCGCCGGGGAGGATGGCGCGGGTGTTGGCGAGCAGCACGTCGCAGGGGTCGCTGTCGCCCGAGAGGGTGTGGGGGATGAAGCCGTAGTTCCCGGGGTAGCGGAGCGGGGTGTAGAGGAAACGGTCGACGAAGAGGGCGCCGGCGGGCTTGTCCATCTCGTATTTGATCGGCTCGCCGCCTAGCGGGATCTCGATGACGATGTTGACGTCGTGAGGCGGGTTCTTGCCGATCGGTATGGCATCGAGGCGCATTCGGGACTCTCTTCGGGAGGGTGGAAGACCGGGGATCGGCGTAGCGAATAGCGCAAGTCGAGGCGGCGATCAGTGCGGCATCCGGCTCGCAGAGTGCCGGACGGGACCGCCGCCGTCCAACGGTATGGAACGCTTCTAAAGCACTCCGAAGGCCCGAGGCGTGGACTTCTTGCGCGCCGCCTCCAGCAAGTCGCGAATGGTCACCCGCTGCCATCGGCCATCGCCGACCAGATGAAGCGTAGCTCCTGTCCCCTGCATGAGCTGCGCGGCGTACTTCCCGGGTTGCTGAAAGCGCCACTCGCTGACGAGGACCGCGTCGGAGTCCCCTAGCCTGAGAAGCGCTATTCGATTGCTGTCCTCGTTGTAGCCGCCGGCCAGAATCACGTGTTCGCCATCGGCCGCCAACGCCTTTATGCCGATGAGGTCGTTTCCCCACAGGCGCACTTGGTGGTTCTCGAT
>CAYOET010000098.1:0-3880 GCA_964402985.1 uncultured Bauldia sp.
GAAGAGCGGTTCCTCGAGGTGGATGATCACCCACAGGAGCGACAGGAGAAGAATGCGGAAAAGGAGCGCGAGGCCGAGGCCGATCTGTCGCGCGCGCTTGGCCATACTCTCCGGCAGGCGGCTGATGATGACCGAGATGAAGACGATGTTGTCGATGCCAAGGACGATCTCCATGGCAGTCAGGGAGACGAGGCTCGCCCATATGGCGGGGTCGGCAATCCAGTCGAAATTCATCGTCGACGCTCTGAGCTCCTTCGTTTGGCGAGTGACGAATTGGGCAAGGGCCGGTCAATCCGCAAGCGAAATCGGACATGGCCGAACAAAAACCGGACAGCGAACGGAAAGTCTTGCCTCGTGGCGGTGGTTGTTCCGTTGCAAACTTTGCACCATATCTCCCAGCCGTATCTCCCAGCCGTTAGGGATTTCCGCATGGAACACTTCACTCCGCTCACCGCGACACTTGGCGGCATCCTCATCGGGCTGTCGGTTGCCGCGCTGTGGCTGTTCAACGGCCGGGTGGCCGGAATCTCGGGCATTCTCGGCGGCCTCGTCCCCGCGCCGGCGGGCGAATGGCCATGGCGGCTCGCGTTTCTGGTCGGGCTGCCGATCGGCGGCGCGGCGGGGTATTGGATCGCAGCGCGCCTGACCGGCGGAGCGGCGTTGGGCCTGCCATCGATCGACGGCGGGCTCGCCGTTGCGCTGGTCGGCGGGGTGCTGGTCGGGATCGGCACGCGGCTCTCGGGCGGGTGCACCTCCGGGCACGGCATCTGCGGCCTCGCGCGGCTGTCGGCGCGGTCGGCGGTCGCGGTGGGGACGTTCATGGCGTCGGCCGCCGTGGTGGTGTTCGTCACGAGGCATTTGCTGTGAGCGCGAACCGCAAGGCTCTGGCGCCGCTCGTGGCGCTCGCCGCCGGCGTGGTGTTCGGGCTCGGGCTCGGCATCGCGCAGATGACCCATCCGGTGAAGATCAAGGACTTCCTCGACGTCGCCGCTATTCCGAGCGGTGGGTGGGACCCGAGCCTCATCTTCGTGATGGGCGGGGCGCTCCTCGTCGCGATGGTCGCGTACCGTTTCGGTCGCCCGCCGCGCCGGCCGTTGATCGAGGGCAGCTTCGCCCACGGCTGGCGCCATGAGATCGACGGGCGGCTGGTCGGCGGATCGGTGGTGTTCGGTCTCGGCTGGGGTCTGGTCGGGCTCTGCCCGGGCCCGGCTATCGCCGACCTCGGCCTCATCCCGGGCGAGGCGGTCGTCTTCGTCGCCGCGATGGCGGTGGGGTCGTGGGCGGTTGGCCTCGGCACCGCCGCGCTCGCGCGGCGCCAACGCTCGGCCGCAGAGGCTGAGCCTGTGCCGGCGGAGTAAGATCGTGTCGTCGCGCTGCGAAGCGATCGTGGTCGGCGGCGGACCGGCGGGCCTGGCCGCCGCGCTCGCCGTCGCGGGGCTCGGCCGCTCGGTCGTGCTGCTCGCCCCGGATCGGCCGGCGGACGAACGTACCACTGCACTCCTGGCCGGCTCGGCGGCCCTCTTCGAGCGGCTCGGCGTGTGGCCGGCGATCCGTGCGGCGGCTGCGCCGCTTCGCCAGATCCGCATCGTCGACGCGTCGGGAGGTTTGATCCGCGCGCCCGAAGCGCTGTTCCGGGCCGAGGAGATCGGCCTCGAGGCGTTCGGCTACAACATCCCCAACCGCCAGCTCAGGGCAATCCTCGACCAAGCGGTGGGCGCGACCGAGATTCGCCGCTTCTCCGACAAGGCCACGGGCTTCGCCGCCGGCGCCCGGGAAGCGGTGGTTGCCACCGGCGAAAGCGGAGACATCTCTGCCCCGCTCATTATCGCCGCGGATGGCCGAGCCTCGCCGGCCCGGCAGGCGGCGGGCATCGAGACGCGCGAGTGGCGCTACGATCAGTCGGCGCTGGTGGCGAATTTCCGCCACGCGCGCGACCACGAGGACACCTCCAACGAGTTCCACACCGCGCGCGGCCCGTTCACCACGGTTCCGCTCGGCGACAAGCGCTCGAGCCTCGTCTGGGTGACGCGGCCGAGGGACGCCGAGCGGCTGAAGAAGCTCGGCAACGCCGAACTGGCCGAGGAGATCGAGCGGCTATCGGAGGGCGTGCTGGGCGCGGTCGAGATCGACGGCGCGCGGCAGGTGTTTCCGCTGAGCGGCATGATCGCGACGCCGCTCGCCGCGGGGCGCACCGTGCTGGTCGGCGAGAGCGGCCACGTGCTGCCGCCGATCGGCGCTCAGGGGCTCAATCTCGGGCTCCGCGACGCCGCCGCCCTCCCCGCGCTGTTCGACGGCGATGACCCCGGGAGCGAGGCGATGATGGAGCGCTACGATCTCCTCCGCCGCGCCGACGTCCGCAACCGCACGACCTTCGTCGATGCGCTCAACGGCTCGCTGCTCGGCGGTTCGTTCGTCGGCCAGATCGCGCGGGCGGGCGGACTCGCTCTCCTCGAGCGGGTCGGCTTCCTTCGACAGGCGCTGATGCGCGAGGGCCTCGCCGCGGTCTAGCTCAGGGGAAGAGATCGACCGGCAGGATGCCCGAGGAGATGAGGTAGAGGAGCCCGGTCACGGTCGCCACCGACACGACGGTGGTGATGAGCACGATCGCCGAGGCCCGCTGCACCCAGGTCTGGTACTGCGAGGCGAGCACGAACACGTTCGTGGCCGTCGGCAGCGAGGCCATGATCACTGCCGAGTACATCCACACCGGGTCGAAATTGCCGAACGAGCTGAGGAGCAAATAAGCGACGATCGGGTGCACGATCAGCTTGATCACGGCGATGATCGGCAGCTCGAGGGTGAAGCGCCGCACCGGTCGCTTGGCGATCGTCACCCCCATCGCGAACAGCGCGCACGGGGCAGCGGCGCCCCGCAGGAGCGTCAGCATCTGATCGACCGGGCCAGGCGGCACGAACTGGATCGCCGCCGCCACCACGCCGGCGATCGTCGCCAGGATGAAGGGGTGCAAGAAAACGCGGCGAAGGATGCCGAGCACGAGCTGCGTCGGGCTCCCGGGCTGTCCGCCGGCGAGGGCCATCAGCAGCGGCGCCAGCGTGAAGAAGAGCGTGTTGTCGAAGCAGAAGACGAGCGCCGTCGGCACCGTGGCGGCCGCACCGAATACGGCAGCGGTCAGGCCAGGCGCCATGTAGCCGATATTGCCGTACGCGCCGGCGAGGCCCTGGATCGTGGACTCAGCGATGTTGCCGCGATTGATCAGCGAGCCGATGCCGAAGGCGAGCGCGAAGGCGATGACGCTACCGAGGGTGGTGGCAGCGACGAAATTCCAGTTGGCGAGCTGCTCGATCGGGGTCTGCGAGATGAGCTGGAAGAAGAGCGAGGGAAGCGCGAGGTAGAGGATGAAGAAATTGAGGCCGGCCATGCCGTCGTCGGGGATCGCGACCAGCTTGCCCACGGCAAAGCCCAAGAAGATCAGCCCGAAAAATGGCATCGCGAGCAGGACGACGTCGGTCATTTAGGTAACTACCGCTGCAAATCGGAAAGCCCGCTCAACAGTCCTTAACCGGAGCGGGACGAGGCTGGGGATCGGGTGAAGCTGCAACACCTTGTCGCCGCGAGCTTGCGAGTGGAATCATTGACTTGGCCGGCTAACAGCCCGAAATTTCACGGTCGAGGGTGGCAGTCGGAGGGTCAACAACAATGAAGAGGAGCCGCGACGCCAAGTTCCGGATCGGGCAAGTGGTCAGGCATCGGTTCTTTCCCTTCCGCGGGGTCGTGTTCGATGTCGACGCGGTGTTCAGCAACACCGAAGAATGGTGGCAGTCGATCCCCGAGGAGATTCGCCCGGCCAAGGATCAGCCCTACTACCACCTCTTCGCCGAGAACGACGACAACGAGTACATCGCCTATGTCTCGGAGCAGA
>CAYOET010000099.1:0-4573 GCA_964402985.1 uncultured Bauldia sp.
GAGTTCACGCGGATGCCGGTTTCGGCGGTGAACTGATCGATCAGCGGCTGGATCAGCCCCGGCTCGCGGGTGGTGTAGAGATTGACTTCCTGGGTCTGCGCGAGGGTCGGCGCGGCGCTCGCGAGAGCAAGGCCGAGGCCGAGCGCCAGATGGCTCAATCGCATCATTTCCTCCGGTCGGGCTCGTTGGCCCCTGCGTTGTGATCGGTCGCGCGGGCTGCGCGTGTGCCGGCGATCATGTCCGAAACCGGAGCGCTCCAGTCAACAAGAAAAGTGCATGTTTTCAGTAGGTTAGAACGGATTTAAGATGGAGTGGTTCCAATCTGGCTAGCCCGCGAGGACGCGGCTGTTGGGGAAGGTCACCCGCACCAGCGTGCCCTGGTTGACGACGCTGTCGATCGCGAAGCTGGCGCGGTTGGCCTCGACCAGCGCCTTGGTCAGCGGCAGGCCGAGTCCGGTCCCGTCGAAGCGCGTATGGCCCGCGACGGCAAGCTGGCGGAACGGCTTCAGCGCCGTCTCGATATCCTTCTCCGACATGCCGATGCCGGTGTCGCGGATGCGGATCACCACTTCGCCGTTCACTTCCAGGGCGGTCGAGACGATCACCTGGCCGCCCGCCGGCGTGAACTTGATCGCGTTGGAGAGGAGGTTGAGGACGATCTGCCGGATCGAGCGCGAGTCCGCGACGATGTTGGGCACGCCCGCCGACAGCGAGGTGCGGATGATGATCCGCTCGCGGTTGGCCTGCGGCTGCATCAACGCCACGCACTCCTGGATGACGTCGTTGACCGCCACCGCCTCGAAGGCGAGCTCAAGCTTCCCGGCCTCGATCTTGGAGAGGTCGAGGAGGTCGTTGATGAGGCTCATCAGATGCGAGCCGGAGAGGTGGATGTCGCGCAGATATTCGCGGTAGCGGTCGGATCCCACCGGCCCAAAGCGCTCCTCGATCATCACTTCCGAGAACCCGATCACCGCGTTGAGCGGAGTCCGTATTTCGTGGCTGATCTTGGCCAGGAACTCCGACTTCTGCGCGTTGGCTTCCTCGGCTGCGCGGCGCGCGGCGACGAGCTCCTCCTCGGCGTTCTTCCAATGCGTGATGTCGCGGAGGACGGCGCAGAATTTGCCGGTCGCGCCCACCGGCCCCATCGTCATGAAGAGCGGGATCAGCCCGCCGCGCGGCACCCGCCCGATGACCTCGCGTCCATCGTTGAGGACGCTCGCGACGCCATTGGTGGCGAGGCCGTCGAGATAGTCGAGCGCGGCGCGATGGCTCTCCTCGGCAAGGAGGCTCACGAACGCGCGGCCCGCGAAGTCGCTGCTGTTCACCCCGAACAGCGCCTCGGCGCTGCGGTTGAGGCTGACGATCCGCCCGTCGGCCTCGAGCACGACGACGCCGTCGGTCGCGGTGTCGAGGATCGCCTCGAGCTCGATGAGCCGGCTGGTGATCGCCGCGTCGGCGTTGACCGCGACCGGCGCCGGCACGGCCTCGCGCGCCTCGGTGAAGAGCAGCATCAGCGCCCCGCCATCGCCCCACGGCGTGGTGCGGAGGAGAGTGTCGGCGGCGATCGCGCTGCCGTCGGCGCGACGGAGAAGGTGCCGGCCGGGCGACGCGCCCGCCGACTCGCCCGCGGTGTCGGCGAACAGCGCCGCGAGCCCCCCGGCGGCGCGGAACTCGGCAAGGCCGGCATGGAGGGTGAGATCGAGGAAGGCCTGGTTGGCGTAGACCGGCACATCGTCCTGCACGACCAGGATCGCGGTCGGCAGCCGGTCGAGGAGCCTTCGGTCGGGTGCGGCGCGGGCGGCCCCGGCGCGGTCGCCCGCCTTGGCGTCGGCGGGCGCCGCGGCCGGTATGTCGGCAGTCACGGTTGTCTCGGGCGCGCGCGCGCCGAGCGCCTCGGCGATGCGCTGGAAGGCATCCTGCTCGGTGCCCGACAGAGGCGGGCGCGGCGGGTTGACCCGGGTCGGCGTGCCCGGGAGGCGCACCACGTTCGACGACCCCGCCCGCTCCTGCGCAGCAGCGGGCGCGACGGGCGCCGGCGGGGCGGCGGCTTCGGCGCTCAGCGACAGCGCCGGGATCTCATGGGCGATGCCGCCCGAGTCGATCGGCACCGTCGCCGCCTCGTTCGGCTCGCGGCGTTGATCGTTGCTGCGCACCACCCCGAACCCGCGGAATCCTTCGAAACTGCGGTCGCGGCGGAAGGCGGGGAGGGCGGCGAGGTCGACCGCCACACGGATGCTATTGTCGTCGACCGGCCAGTAGATCGTCACCCCGCTCCAGGTGTCGCGCCGGCTGAGCGCACGCGCCATCGCGCCGTCGTCATCGACCCCGAGCCTGGCGGCGACGTCCGGCCAGCGCTCGCCGACGATGTTCGCGGAGCGCGGCCCGACCGTCGCGGCGAGTTCGGGCGAAACCAGCGTCACCTGCTCGGCCGCGTCGATGGTGAACACGAACCGCACCGGGACCGCCGAAGCGACGAACCGGAACGTGCCGTCCGCCGGCGCGCTCGACGACTCCTCGGCCGCAGCAGACCCGCCCGCCCCCTTGGCGGCCGCAGTCTCTGCTCCGGCACTGCCGATGAAGGGGAGCACCGGATCCTCGTCGGCACTCGGTTCCACAGCCGGCGGGGCGAGAAACTCGTCCGCTCTCCGCGCGGTCGAATCCTCATCGGGCGGCACCAGGGAGAGAGGCCCCACGTCCGCTTGGTTCGACGGAAGGTCGACCGGCCCGGTGGCGACCACCACCTCTTCGTCGGGCTGCAAAGAGTGGTCGCCGCCGGAGCCGCCGAAGGGCTCTGCGTCTGCGAGGTCGTCCGCAGCGCGCGGACCCTCGGAGGGGACCGCCTGGAGGTCCGCTGCCCCGCTCGTCGCCGGCGCCGTCTCGCGTTGAGCGTCGATCGACCGCGCCGGCGGCACCGGCCCGGTGCGGATCGGAGCCGGGCGAGGCGCGCCGGCGTCGATCGCGACGGCCTTCCCGTTCACCGCCGCCCTCTGGACGAGCGAGTAAGTGCCCTCCGCCGTGACCAGGCGGACGACATTGCCGTCGCCCGCGCCGCCGCTGTCCGCTCCGGCGATGAGCTGCCCGCTCTCGTCGTAGAGCCCCGCCTCGCCGTCGCCGAGGAACCGCAGCAGTCCGGCCGCGCGCTCGCGGAAGGGCGTGGCGGTGGCCTCCGCCGTCGCGACGACGAGGAGCGCGCTCTCCCCGCCGCCGAGGTCGAGCCGCTTGCACACGCAGGTCAGCGCCTCGAACTGAGCGCCGCGGCCGACGCGGAGGATCGCGAGCCGCTCGGCGCCCACCGGCATGAGCCGCGCCAGCTGCGCGATCTGTCTCCCGGTCGGGTGGTCGGCGGCGACCGCACGCTCCGCGACCTCGGCGAAGCGCCGCGCGCCGATGCGCCGTGCGCCGGTCGGGTTGGCGAGGCGGATGGCCCGCCCGTCGTCGCGCCACAGCCATGCCTCGCGGCCGCCGAGCAGGGCAGCGCCGATTTCCGGCGTGGCGGCGAGGCTGAGGTTTGGCGACGGCGTCTCTGTCATCGTTTGCGGCCGGGCGGTCGGTGGCAGCGACGTGAGTGATCGCGCGCGGGAAGATAAGGTGAGTCTAGTTAGACTCGAAAGCGAAATACGTCCAACGACCTGGCGTTGCTGCGGGCCTCGCGGAGCAGTGCCAACCGACTTTTCTGGCGGGTTGGTGAATGCGGATTGGTGCAACGCACAAAAGATGTTGCAACGCACAACGCCGTCCCCTATATGAGGTTTAGAGAGGCGATCCGCTCGCGCGGGGCCTCGATCCGCTAGACCCGAGGGTGAGATGACCGAGACCACTGGCAAGGCGAAGACGCGGAAGGCCACCGCCGAGTTCGAGACCACGATGGACAATTTCGCGAAGTCGCTGCCGACCTTCGAGATGCCCGCCGCCTGGCGCGAGGCCGCCGAGAAGGGCTCCACCCAGGCGCGCGACGCCTACGCCCGCTTTAAGGCCGCGGCCGAAGCCGGCACCGAGATCACCGAAGCGGCGATGAGCACCGCCCGGGACAACGCCGCCGTCGTCGGCCTGAAGGCCCTCGAGACCACCAAGACCAACGCCGACGCGACCTTCACCTTCCTCAAGGACCTCTTCAGCGCCAAGTCGGTCGCCGAAGCGGTCGAACTCCAGGCGACCTTCGCGCGCCGCCAGTTCGACGCCTTCTCGACCCAGGCCAAGGAGTTCCAGGACCTCACCCAGAAGGTGATGACCGAGTCGAGCAAGCCGGGCCGCGAAGCCTTCGAGAAGATGTTCAAGGAAGCCGGCATCGCCTGATCGGCCTTCCGCCGGATCACACTGCCCGATTGCGACGGCGCCCGCCCTGCGTGGCGCCGTTTTCGTGTGCGGCGGCAACTCGCATCGCGCCTGGGTCAGCCTGGCGCTTGAATCGCGGCCGCGATGCTTCTAAGTCTCCCCGCGTTGCAGCTGTAGCTCAGTTGGTAGAGCGTCGGATTGTGGATCCGTAGGTCGCTGGTTCAAGCCCAGCCAGCTGTACCAATTTATCATTCCCATTCAGATGGTCGCGGTGAGGCGGTTCGTCCGCCCCCGGCGGTCC
>CAYOET010000100.1:0-5529 GCA_964402985.1 uncultured Bauldia sp.
GTACTCGAAGTGCCGCTCGAGCAGCCCTCGGACGAGGTCCACGTCCTCGGGCTCCTCGAGGGGCGCGAGGCCGTGGTCCTGCGTCGTGACGCAGTGGGTCGCGACCGACTCGTCCACGTCGGGGCGGTAGAGGATGGCGGAGAGGTCGAGGCCCTGCGCCTTCCAGTGGTCGACGGCGCGGCGCATGTCGATCAGGTCGCTGCGGCCGACCATGTCCTCGAGCTTCCGGAACCCGAGCTGCGCCATGTACTCGCGGACTTCCTCGGCGATGAAGCGGAAGAAGTTCACGACGTGCTCGGCCTTGCCCGCGAACCGGTCGCGGAGCAGCGGGTTCTGCGTCGCGATGCCGACCGGGCAGGTGTCGAGGTGGCAGACGCGCATCATGACGCAGCCCATCACCACGAGGGGCGCCGTCGCGAAGCCGAACTCCTCGGCGCCGAGGAGGGCACCGATGACGACGTCGCGGCCGGTGCGGAGCCCGCCGTCGACCTGAACGGCGATGCGGCCGCGGAGCTGGTTGGCGACCAGGGTCTGGTGGGTCTCGGCGAGGCCGATCTCCCACGGGCTGCCGGCATGCTTGATCGAGGTCAGCGGCGAGGCGCCCGTGCCGCCCTCGTAGCCCGCGATCGTGACATGGTCGGCGCGCGCCTTGGCGACGCCGGCGGCGACGGTGCCCACGCCGACCTCGGAGACGAGCTTGACCGACACGGCGCCGGCCGGGTTGACGTTCTTGAGGTCGAAGATCAGCTGGGCGAGGTCTTCGATCGAGTAGATGTCATGGTGCGGGGGCGGGGAGACGAGGCCCACGCCCGGGGTCGAGTGGCGCACCTTGGCGATGAGCGCGTCGACCTTCTTGCCGGGCAGCTGGCCGCCTTCGCCGGGCTTGGCGCCCTGCGCCATCTTGATCTGCATCATGTCGGAGTTGACGAGATATTCCGTCGTCACGCCGAAGCGGCCCGAGGCGACCTGCTTGATCGCCGAGCGCATCGAGTCGCCGTTGGGGAGCGGCTTGAAGCGCTCCGCCTCCTCGCCGCCCTCGCCGGTGTTGGACTTGCCGCCGATCCGGTTCATGGCGATGGCGAGCGTCGTATGCGCCTCGCGGCTGATCGAGCCGAAGGACATCGCGCCGGTCGAGAAGCGCTTGACGATGTCGGCGGCCGACTCGACTTCCTCGAGGGGTACGGGTGACCTGCCGTCGTCCTCGGCCTTCCGGATCTCGAAGAGGCCGCGAATGGTGATGAGCTTCTCGGCCTGCTCGTCGACCTTCTTGGAGAAGGCGCGATAGTCGTCGCGGATGTTGCCGCGGACGGCGTGCTGGAGGTCGCGGACGGTGGCGGCGTTCCAGGCGTGGTCCTCGCCGCGGATGCGGAAGGCGTAGTCGCCGCCGACGTCGAGGTCTTCGCGGAGGACCGGGTTCTGGCTGAAGGCGGCCTCGTGACGGAGCGCGCTCTCCTCGGCGATCTCGCCGAGGCCGACGCCCTCGATCGTGGTCGCAGTCCCGGTGAAGTACTTCTTCACGAACGGGGTCGAGAGGCCGACCGCGTCGAAGATCTGGGCGCCGCAATAGGACTGGTAGGTGGAGATGCCCATCTTGGCCATCACCTTGAGGATGCCCTTGCCGACCGCCTTGATGTAGCGCTTGACGACTTCCTTCTTGGACACTTCCTCGTCGAGATCCTCCGAGAGCGCGACCAGCGACTCGAAGTCGAGGTAGGGGTTGATCGCCTCGGCGCCGTAGCCGGCGAGGCAGCAGAAATGATGGATCTCGCGCGCGTCGCCGGTCTCGACGACGATGCCGACGGAGGTGCGAAGGCCGCGACGGATGAGGTCGTGGTGCACAGCCGAGGTGGCGAGGAGGGACGGGATCGGGATGCGATCGGGGCCGGCGGCGCGGTCGGAGAGGATGATGATGTTGTCGCCGCCCTTAACCGCGCGCTCGGCCTCGTAGCAGAGACGCTCGAGCGCCGCGCCCATGCCGTCGGCGCCCTCGGACGCCGGGTAGGTCATGTCGAGGGTGCGCGATTGGAAGGGGTTGTCCGTACGCGCGCCGATGGCGCGGATCTTCTCGAGGTCCTCGTTGGTGAGGATCGGCTGGCGAACTTCTAGCCGCTTCCGCACGCCCTGGCCTTCGAGGTCGAAGAGGTTCGGGCGCGGGCCGATGAAGGAGACGAGGCTCATCACCAGCTCCTCGCGGATCGAGTCGATCGGCGGGTTGGTGACCTGGGCGAAGTTCTGCTTGAAGTACGTGTAGAGGAGTTTTGAGCGGCTCGACAGCGCCGAGATCGGCGCGTCGTTGCCCATCGAGCCGACCGCTTCCTCGCCCTTGGACGCCATCGGCATCAGGAGGAGCTTGAGGTCCTCCTGGCTGTAGCCAAAGGTCTGCTGGCGGTCGAGAAGGCTGATCGCGCTCTTCTTGGCCGTCGGCTCGACCTCGGGAAGCTCCTCGAGGACGATTTGGGTCTTGCCCAGCCACGACTTGTAGGGGTGGGCCTTGGAGAGGCTCGCCTTGATCTCCTCGTCGGAGACGATGCGCTTCTTGTCGAGGTCGATGAGCAGCATCTTGCCGGGCTGGAGACGCCACTTCTTGACGATGCGGCTCTCCTCGACCGGCAGCACGCCGGCCTCCGAGGCCATGATCACGCGGTCGTCGTCGGTGACGAAATAGCGGGCGGGGCGGAGGCCGTTCCGGTCGAGCGTCGCGCCGATCATGCGGCCGTCGGTGAAGGCCATGGCGGCGGGGCCGTCCCAAGGCTCCATGAGGGCGGCGTGGTACTCGTAGAACGCGCGCCGCTCCTCATCCATGAGCGGGTTGCCGGCCCAGGCCTCGGGGATGAGCATCATCGCCGCGTGCGGCAGCGAATATCCGCCGCGCACCAAAAACTCGAGGGCGTTGTCGAAGCAGGCGGTGTCGGACTGGCCCTCGTAGGAGATCGGCCAGAGCTTGTTGATGTCCGGGCCGTAGAGGTCGGAGGTGACGCTCGCCTGGCGGGCGGCCATCCAATTGACGTTGCCGCGGACGGTGTTGATCTCGCCGTTGTGCGCGACGAACCGGTAGGGGTGGGCGAGGCGCCAGGACGGGAAGGTGTTGGTCGAGAACCGCTGGTGGACGAGGGCGAGCGCCGACTCGACGCGCTTGTCGCTGAGGTCGGGGTAGTAGGCCGCCAGCTGGTCGGCCAGGAACATGCCCTTGTAGATCACCGTCCGGCAGGACAGCGAGACGATGTAGAAGTCGTTGTTGAGGCCGCCATAGGCTTCGAAGATGCGGGCCGAGATGACCTTGCGGAGAATGTAGAGGCGGCGCTCGAAGGCCTCCTCGTCGCCCTTGAAGCGGCCCTTGCCGATGAAGACCTGGCGGTGGGTTGGCTCCTTGGCGCGGATGGCCGGCGCCGTGGAGAGGGTCGCGTTGTCGGAGGGCACCTCGCGCCACCCGAGCAGCTCCTCGCCTTCCTCGGCGATGACCTGCGCCACCACCGCTTCCATGCGGCGGCAGAGCTTCTGGTCGCGCGGGAAGAAGATCATGCCGACGGCGTATTCGCCGGGCTTGGGCAGCTTGAAACCGAGGCGCTTGGCTTCCTCGGAGAAGAAGCGGTGCGGGGTCTGGATCAGGATGCCGGCGCCGTCGCCGACGCGCGGGTCGGCGCCCACAGCGCCGCGATGCTCGAGGTTGACGAGGATCTGCAGGCCGTCCTGCACCGTCTGGTGCGACTTTCGGTCGGAGAGGTCGACGATGAAGCCGACGCCGCAAGCGTCATGGATGCGCGCGGGGTCGAAGAGGCCGGCGGCGACGGGATCGGCGTAGGTCATCTCGGTGGCTACCAGTTCGGAGGGAACGGAATCGGTCGGGACTGCGGGCGAGTTTTTGGTGGCCGGAGCCGTGTCGCTCGCAGCCTGCCGAAGCTCTCCCTCAATCCACTCGATCGACATGGTTGTCCTCGTTCCGTCCGGAATGTCTCGTAGCGTCGAGCCAGAACTCTCAGATTAGCGTCCGCGGCAGGCTTTGTCCCTGTCCCGCTTTGGCGCGGCGTAGTCCCTTCGGGGCTCTCCCTCGCCCCGTCGATCTGCCTCTGATCGGTGCCGGCTTTAAAGGACAGCAATACTGTCCTATCAAAACGCGGACGATGCCAGATTTCGGGGATCGCGACAAGGGCCGTGAGCGGCAGTCGGCGTTCGGCAGTCGGCAGTCGGTTCGATGCTTGCTTCCCGACTGCCGATTGCCGACTGCCTACTGCCGTCGGAGACGAGCGGAGCGAGACGACGATGATCTTTGCCAGCGACAATTGGGCCGGGGTGTCCGATCGGGTGCGGGATGTGCTTGCCGCGGCAAGCAGCGGGATCGTCCCGGCGTATGGCGGCGACGACCAGACCAAGGCGGTCGAGCGGCAGTTCGCCGAGATCTTCGAGCGCGAGGTGGCGGTGTTCTTCGTCGCCACCGGGACGGCTGCCAACGCCTTGTCGCTCGCGGCCTACTCCCGACCGGGCGGCGTGGTGCTCTGCCATGCGGGCGCACATATCGTCGACGACGAGGCGGGCGCGCCGGAGTCTTTGGCCGGTTGCCGGGTGCGCGGTCTTCCGGGCGCCAACGGCAAGCTGGCGCCGGAGACCGTTAGCGAGGCGCTAAGGGTGTTCTCGCCGGCGGCGGTCTATCACGGGCTGGCGATGGCGGTGTCGATCAGCCTGCTTACCGAGCTGGGCACCGCGTACTCCGCCCGCGAGATCGGGGCCATCGCCGAGGTCGCGCATGGCGCGGGCCTTCCGCTCCACCTCGACGGGGCGCGGTTCGCGAGTGCGGTGGCGGGGCTCGGGGTTTCGCCCGCCGACCTGACGTGGCGCGTGGGCGTCGACGTCATGTCGTTCGGCGGGACGAAGGGGGGCTGCTGGGCGGCCGAGGCGGTGATCTTCTTCGACAAGGACGCCGCGGCGTCCTTCCCCTATCTCCGCAAGCGGGCGGGTCAGCTGTTCTCGAAGAGCCGGTTCGTGGCCGCGCAGTTCTCGGCCTATCTCGCGGACGGGCACTGGCTCGATCTGGCGCGGACGGCAAACCAACGGGCGCGCGATCTCGCGGCAGGGATCACGGCGAGCGGGCAGGGGAGGGTGCCTGTCCCGGTCGATGGCTGCGAGGTCTTCGCGATCATCCCGCGGGAACGGGCGCGGGTGCTGCGGGCC
This sequence comes from uncultured Bauldia sp., assembly GCA_964402985.1. Lineage (GTDB taxonomy): Bacteria > Pseudomonadota > Alphaproteobacteria > Rhizobiales > Kaistiaceae > JADYYB01. The sequence goes on from CAYOET010000100.1 coordinate 5,164, forward strand.
GCCGGGGCGGTCTTCCACGATTGGAACCCCGCGACCGTCGGCGCGTCTGTGACGATCAGTGCTGACGAGGTGATGGTGCGCCTGGTCACCAACTTCGGCACGGCCGCCGGGGACGTCGCGCGGTTCGTCGAGCTGCTCCGCTAAAGCGTGACGAGTTCTGACGTGATCGCGGTCTGCTGCCCGAACCTCGACGCGTCCCCTCGCCCCGGAGGGGAGAGGGCTAGGGTGAGGGGGTACAGGTCCATCCGGATGGGACTCCAAGAACGGAGCCCCGTCGGAGAGGTGGAGCCCCCCCCCCCCAAACCAAACCCCCCCCGGGGGAGGGGGCCGGGCGGGGGGCGGGCCCCCTGGGGCCGGCGTACTTTT
>CAYOET010000101.1:0-3995 GCA_964402985.1 uncultured Bauldia sp.
CCGATGAGGAACCCGCCCGCGGTGCCGAGAAGTATGCCGCCGAGGAGGCCCGACCACGTCTTGCGCGGCGAAATCAGCGGCCACAGACGCGGCCCTCCCACCGAGCGGCCGACGAAGAAGGCGCCGGTGTCGGTGATCCACGCCACCGCGAAGACGAAGGCGATCGCCTTCAGGCCGCAATAGTTCTGACCCGGGTCGAAGCGAATGGCGAGGAGGCTGACCCCGAAGGCGGACGCGTAAACCACGCCCGCCGCCGCCCAGCCGTCCCTGGCGAGGGCGTAGGCGAGGATCGCCCCGACCACCAAGAGCGGAAAGGCGACGAGGATGTAGCCGAAGGCGGTGGCCATCACCGCGAGCACGATCGCCGCGCTACCGATCAGCGTCGGGAGGAGACCGCCCTTCCCGCCCGTGACCCAGCGCCACTCGAAGAGGACGACGACCGAGACCGCGGCCGCAATCAACCCGCTCGGCCACCCGCCGAAGAACGCCGCGATCAGCGCCGCAGGAGCGAGCACCAGCGCGGAGATCACCCGAAATCGGAGATCCTGCCGCGAGCGCTCGTCGGGCACCGCGGGGGGAGCCGCCGGCGCGGCGCCTTGGGTGGTCGGAGTGGTCGGAAGGGTCGACATCAGGCGCTGCGCGCGACCCCGCCAAAGCGCCGGTCGCGGGCGCTGAACTCCCGTATGGCGCCCTCGAAAGCGGCGCGGTCGAAGTCCGGCCAGAAGATCGGCAGAAAGATCAGCTCGGCATAGGCCGACTGCCAGAGGAGGAAATTGCTGAGCCGCAGCTCCCCGCTGGTGCGAATGATGAGGTCGGGGTCGGGCAGCCCGGCCGTGTCGAGCCGCTCGCCGATATCCTCTGCGGTAATCGTAGCCGGGTCGATCGTACCGGCGGCGGCTTCGGCGGCGAGATGGCGAACCGCGCGCACGATCTCGTCCCGGCCGCCATAGTTGAACGCGATGACGAGGCGAAGCGCGTCGTTGTTCCTGGTCAGCGTCTCCGCCTCGCCGAGAAGCTTCTCGAGGTCCCCGGGCAGCCCATTCCGCTCGCCGATCACCAGCACGCGGACGCGCGATTTGTGGAGGTCCGCGAGGTCCTTGCGGATGAAGAAGCGCAGCAGCCCGAGCAGGAACTCGACCTCCGGCGCCGGCCGCGACCAGTTCTCCGAGGAGAAGCAGAACAGCGTCAGCACCTCGACGCCGAGGTCGCTGGCCGCGCGCACCGTGGCGCGCACCGCCTCAACCCCACGGCGATGCCCCTCGCTGCGCGGCAAGCCGCGCGCGGCCGCCCAGCGGCCATTGCCGTCCATGATGATGCCGACATGGCGCGGCGTCCGGTCACCGAGGCCGGTGGCGCGTCGGGCGAGCTCTTGAGAATCGGCCTCGACGACCATGTTGGGATCCCGGGTCGCGCTAGACCTGCCTGATCTCGCTCTCCTTCTGGATGAGGAGAGCATCGATTTCGCTGATCGTATCGTCGGTCAGCTTCTGAATCTTGTCGGACATTTGGCGGGTCTGATCCTGGCTCATCCCGCCATCCTTCTCCTCCTTCTTGAGGAGGTCCATGCCGTCGCGCCGCACGTGACGCGCCGCGATGCGCGCGGCCTCGGCGTATTTGTGCGCGACCTTGGCGAGCTCGTTGCGACGCTCGGCGTTGAGGTCCGGGATCGGGATGCGCAGGAGCTGTCCCTCGACGATCGGGTTGAGGCCGAGATTGGACTCGCGGATCGCGCGGTCGACGGCCCCGGTCATCGAGCGGTCCCACACCTGGACCGAGAGCATGCGCGACTCGGGAACGCTGATCGTGGCGACCTGGTTGAGCGGAACGGCGCTGCCATAGGCCTGGACCACGATCGGCTCGAGGAGGCTCGCCGAAGCCCGGCCGGTGCGCAGGCCATTGAGCTCGTTCTTGAGCGCGGTCACCGCGCCATGCATCCGGCGCTTGAGGTCTTCCAGGTTCATCGTCGTCCCTATGCGAAAATCAGCCCGTCCGATGCCGCTCTCGGGCGACACCTGTCTCAGCGGTCGGATACGACCGTCCCCCGCCCGATTCCCTTTAGGATATCGACAAAGGCGCCTGGCTGGTGAATCGAGAAAACGATTACCGGAATACGGTTATCGCGTGCAAGCGCAACGGCCGCCGCGTCCATGACCTGCAAACCCTTGGACAGCATTTCGTCATGGGTGAGGCGGTCATAGCGAGTCGCCTTCGGGTCCTTCTTGGGGTCGGCCGAGTAGACGCCGTCGACCTGGGTGGCCTTGAAGATCGCCTCGCAGCCCATCTCGGCGGCACGGAGAGCGGCCCCCGAATCCGTGGTGAAGAATGGGTTACCGGTGCCTCCGGCGAGGAGCAGCACCCTCCCCTTGGTGAACGCCTTCTCGGCGCGCTGCTGGCTGAACATTTCGCAGATCGTCGGCATCGGGAACGCCGAAAAGATGCGCGCCGGCACCGCGATGCGCTCGAGCCCTTCGTGGAGGGCGATGGCGTTCATCACGGTCGCCAGCATCCCCATCTGGTCGCCGGCGACGCGGTTGCCGCCCTGCTTGGCGATCTCCATGCCGCGGAAGATGTTTCCCCCGCCCATCACCACCGCGACCTTGACCCCGAGCCGCACCGCCTCGCGGATCTCGCCGGCGAGGCGCGAAATCATCTTGTCGTCGATGCCGTACGGCTTGTCGCCGAGGAGGGCCTCGCCGGAGAGCTTGAGGAGGACCTTCCGGTACACTGGAGCGTCGGTCATCCAATCTCCTGCAAAATTTCGAGGGCGCCGGCCCGGATACACGAAGGGCGCCGGCTTGTCACCGGCGCCCTTTGGCTCCCGCAAAAGGGGGAAGCGATCTACTTCTTCGCGTAGGCCGCGACCTCGGCGGCGAAATCGGTCTCGACCTTCTCCACGCCCTCGCCGAGGCGATAGACGATGAACTTGGTCACCGTGATGTCCCCGCCGGCGTCCTTGCCGGCCGCCTTGAGGGCGTCGGCGACCTTGAGCTCCGGGTTGACCACGAAGCCCTGCGAGAGGAGGACCACCTCCTCGTAGTATTTGCGCACCCGGCCCTCGACCATCTTCTCGATGATCGGCTCCGGCTTCCCCGACTCCTTGGCCTGCTCGCGATACACCCCGCGCTCGCGCTCGAGGAGCGCCGGATCGATCTCTTCCGGACGGACGGCGAGCGGGTTCGCGGCGGCGATATGCATCGCCACCTGCTTGCCCACCGCCATCACCTTGGCCTTGTCGCCCGAGGACTGCAGGCCGACGAGGACGCCGATGCGCCCGAGACCCGGACCGACCGCGCCGTGGATGTAGCTGGCGACGACGCCGTCGCTGACCTCGAGCTTCTCCGAGCGGCGGAGCGTGATGTGCTCGCCGATCGTGGCGACGGCCTCCTTGATCTCCTCGTCGACGCTCTTGGCGGCGCCCGGGAACTTGGCGGCGCCCACGGCATCGCGGTCACCCTTGGTGCCGACGGCGGCCTTGGCGACGCCGCCCACGAGGTCCTGGAACTGCTGGTTGCGGGCCACGAAATCGGTTTCGGAATTGACCTCGACGATCGCCGCCGACCGGCCTTCGCCGGACACGCCGATGAGGCCCTCGGCCGCCACGCGGCCGGCCTTCTTGGCGGCCTTGGCAAGACCCTTGGTGCGCAGCCAGTCGATCGCGGCTTCCATGTTGCCGCCCGTCTCGTTGAGGGCGTTCTTGCAGTCCATCATCCCCGCGCCGGTCTTCTCGCGGAGCTCCTTCACCATCGCGGCGGTAATGTTCATTGGGTGCCTCTTGGCGTGTCTTGGGTACGGCGGCGGGCCGGCAAGGCCGGCCCGCGAGCTCGAACTGGTATTGTCGGCCCCGTGAGGAGCCGGACTATGCGCCGACGCGGTTCTCGGCGCCGATATCGGCGGCGTCGGCGAGCACCGCCTCGCTGACATCTTCGGACGCACCGACATCGACGCCTGCGTCGCCATGGGCGCGCGAGATGCCGTCGATGGCGGCGCGGGCGATC
>CAYOET010000102.1:0-7403 GCA_964402985.1 uncultured Bauldia sp.
CATTCCTAGAGGAAGAGAGGGGGCCTCGATGGACCATCTCACAGGACTTCGTGCTTTTGCTCGGGTGGTTGAGGCGGGAAGCTTCACCGCCGCGGCGCAGTTCTTGTCGATGTCCCAGTCTCAGGTCAGCAAGGCGATCGCCGGCCTCGAGGAAAGGCTGGGCGTCCGGCTCCTCAATAGGACGACGCGCAAGATCACCCCAACCGAGGTCGGCGAGGAATACTATCGCCGGGCCAAGAAGATCATCCTCGATATCGACGACGCCGATGCGAGTGCCAAGGACGCGCAAAATTCTCCCGGCGGCACTCTCCGCGTCGACGCGTCGGCGATGGCCGCGCAGTTCCTCATCCTGCCCTCGATCTTCGCCTTCCAGGACAAATATCCGGCGCTCGAGGTCCACCTAACGGTCAACGACCGGCGTATCGACCTCATCGAGTCCGGCGTGGACGTGGCGGTGCGCGTGGGCGCCCTCGAGGACTCGTCCATGGTGGTGCGCTGGGCCGGTTCCTCGGCCTCGCTGATGGTCGCCTCGCCGGCCTATATCGAGCAATTCGGCGAGCCGACGAGCAAGGAGGATCTCCGGCGCCACAATTTCCTCATGCGCCCCGGCAATACCGGCGGCCCGCGCCCGTTTTCGCGCGGAGCGGTGGCGGCCCAACTCGATCTCCAGGGCTCCGTCCGGCTCGGCAACAAGGTTCTCGTGCGCGAGGCGGCGATCGCCGGCAGCGGCATCGGCTTCCTGCCGCGCTTCATGATCGCGGACGACCTCGCGAGCGGCCGCCTCCAGGTCGTCCTCCCCTCAGCGGAATGGCCGCGCACCGAGCTTTGCCTCCTCCACCCCTATTCGCGCGGCGCGCCGGCCAAGGTGAAGGCGTTCATCGACTTCATCCTCCGCGAGTGGCGCGAGAGCGGTCGCGTCACCGTCCCCGAAGGAGAGGTGGCAGGTCGCCAGCGCAAGGTGGGAGCCAAGCGCAAGAAGGCGACCGACGATTCGCCGACCGAGATCTCCGAACTGGCGCCCTAGCGCGATCGGCCTCGTTAGAGCCGGATGATCTGACACGCTGTTCCTGCCGGAGCCGCGATCGCACCCGCGGGGCGGATCAGGAGGCAGCCGGCCTCGGCCAGCGCCGATAGCATCGAGGAGTCCTGGCGCGACAGCGGGGTTACGCGCGGCAGGCCCTCCGGGTTCGGGTCCAACCTCGCCCGCACGTAGTCCTCGCGGTCGTCGTTGGCGGGCGCCGCGACCGCGAGAGTGGCAGGTTCGCGCTGGTCGGTGTACGGCCGGCCAAGAAGCGCCCCGATCAGCGGCCGCAGGAAGAGGATCGCGCAGACCAGGCTCGACACGGGATTGCCGGGGAGGCCGAGGAAGGCCATCGCCCCGAGGCGCCCGTGGATCAACGGCCGGCCCGGGCGCATCGCGATGCGCCAGAAGTCGAGCACCATGCCGGCCTCGGCAAGCGCCGGCCGGATGAGATCGTGCGCGCCGACCGAGGCCCCGCCCATCGTCACGAACACGTCCACCCCGTCAGCCGCGGCGCGGCCGGCCATCGCGGCGATCGCCTCGATGCGGTCGGGAACGATGCCGAGGTCGAGGGCTTCCGCTCCCGCCTCCGCCGCGAGCTGAACGAGCCCGAGCCCGCTCGAGGCGACGATCTGGTCGGGCCCCGGCGTTGCCCCGGGCGGCACCAGCTCGTCCCCCACCGCGAGGAACGCAACCCGCGGCACGCGCCTGACCGTGACGCTCGCCACGCCCGAGGCCGCCGCGAGCGCAATCTCCCGCGCCCCGAGTCGCCGGCCCGCCGGCAACAGCTCCGTCCCTGCCTTGAAGTCGAGACCGGCGGGCCGGATGTAGCGGCCGGCCACCGGCGCTGCCATCACTTCGACCGCGTCGTCCACGGCCCGCGCGTTCTCCTGCACCAGGATCGCGTCGGCCCCCTCGGGGACGGGCGCACCTGTGAAGATGCGCACGGCCTCGCCGGCACGGACCGCCCCCGCGAAGCGACGGCCCGCGGCGGACTCCCCGGTCACGCGGAGGCGAGCGCCGGCCGAGGCGTCGGCGGCGCGCACCGCGTAGCCGTCCATCGCCGAAGCCGGGAAGGGGGGTTGCGTGAGCCTCGCCACCAGCGGCACGGCGAGGGTCCGTCCGGCGGCGGCGTCGATCGCCGCCTCCTCGCCCGGCGTCGGCCGCGCCTCCGCGAGTATCCGGCGGAGCGCCTCGTCGACCGGCAGGAGGCTCACGGCGCCGGCCAGTGTCCCGAGCGCCCGCCGGCCTTCTCGACCAGCCGGATGGAGCCGATCGTCATGCCGCGGTCGAGCGCCTTGGCCATGTCGTAGATGGTGAGGCAGGCGACCGAGACGGCCGTCAGCGCCTCCATCTCGACCCCGGTCCGACCGGTCACCTTGGTGGTCGCGCGAACGCGGAGGCCGGGCAGCGTCTCGTCGGCCTCGATCTCGACCGACACTTTGCTGAGCGGCAAAGGATGGCAAAGCGGGATCAGCTCATGCGTTCGCTTGGCCGCCATGATCCCCGCGATGCGCGCGACGGCGCGCACGTCGCCCTTCTTGGCGTCGCCGGCAAGGATCGCCGCCAGCGTCTCGCGCCGCATCGCGACCTCGCCCTCGGCGGTCGCCGTCCGCTCGGTCTCGGGCTTGTCGGACACGTCGACCATCGCGGCTTCCCCGCTCGGGTCGAGATGGGTCAATCGGCTCATTTCAGGCACTCCATGCTTCGCGGCGCCGGGCGGCGAAGCGGCGGCAGCTTTCCCACGCGGGCGCGACCTTGTCGAGCATCCGGAAGGGGTCCCATCTCCGCTCGCCGAGGGGTATAGTCGCCTGATGAAGCTTCTCTATTTTGCCTGGGTTCGCGAGCGGATCGGGCGCAATCACGAGACTCTCGCCGTACCGGCCGAGGTCGAGACGGTGGCCGATCTCGTTGGCTGGCTGCGCCAGCGCGGCCCCGAATACGAGGCCGCGCTCGCCGAGGAGCAGGCGATCCGCGTTGCCCTCGACAAGGTCCACACGCCCCCGAACGCCTCGATCCGCGGCGCCAGCGAAGCGGCGCTCTTCCCGCCGATGACCGGCGGATGAGCCCGGCGCGGCCGAGCCTGGTGCCGCGCGTCGCGGTCCAGGCGACGCCCTTCGACGTCGGCGTCGAGATCGACCGGCTGATCGCCGGGCGCACTGACTTTGGCGCCTCGGTGGTGTTCACCGGCCATTGCCGCGACGAGGGCGGACGGATCGCCGCTCTCGAGCTCGAGCATTATCCGGGCATGGCCGAGAGCGAGCTCGAGCGGATCGCCGCCGAGGCCGCCTCGCGCTGGCCGATCGCCGGCCTCACCATCATGCACCGCACCGGCAAGGTCGTGCCCGGCGAGGTGATCGTCGTCGTCATCGCGATCTCCGAGCACCGCCGCGAGGCGCTCAAGGCGACCGAGTTCATCATGGACTTCCTCAAGACCGACGCGCCCTTCTGGAAGAAGGAGCACCGCCCCGACGGCACCAGCTCCGACTGGGTCGCCCCCAAGCAAGCCGACGCCGCCGCCAAAGCGAGCTGGGGCCGCGAGTAGGTCGCGCCTCTTCCGGAGCGGCGGGGGCCACGGCTGGCGCCTGGGCCAACGCGCTGCTTGGCAGGCCCACGCCGAGGGCGGCGAGACAGGCTCCCTTCAGGAAGCGCGACGGCCGACCTCGGTCGAGGCGAACTCATCGAGTCATTCAGCGATCTGATCGTGTCCGGAAAGGGTTCTTGCCCAATCGGGAGGCACGCAAAGCTGAGCTGTTGCCTCATGTTGGGGCGTTCGGCGCCGGACTTCACCGCGCCGCTCGCCCTCGCGGCTCGGGGGCGGTGAGGAGCGACACCGACTTTATTTGCGCGAAGACCGCATCGCCGACCACGAAGGCGAACGCGTCGAGCGAGCGCCGCGAAATGCGCGCGAGGATCGTGGACGCTCCGGCTCGCTCCCCATGGCCGAGAGCGAGCGTGAGATAGGCGTAGCCGCCATCCTCGCGCGTGACCACCGCGACGCGCACCGGAAGGACGTTGAGGATCGTGGTCGGCGAGGGCCGCTCCCGCGCGAGCGACACGTCAGACGCGCTGATCCGCACGCGGACCGTGCTCCCGGTCGTACCGGCGCGACCGACGGCGAGGAGCGTTTCGCCCGCGACGTCGAGCGCCGTGAGTTGATGGCCGGCGTCGAACGAGCGGACGCTCGCGAAGACGACGGCCGAACGGCCCGCGCCGGCGATGCCGGGCAGGTCGGGCCGCAGGAGCATTTCGGACAACGGGCCCGAAGCGCGGACGACTCCGGTGTCGAGGACGACGAGATGGTCGGCGAGGCGCGTGACCTCGCCGAGATCGTGCGAGACGTACAGCGCGGGGATGGCGAGGGTAGCGTGCAGTGCCTCGAAATAGGGGAGAATCTCATCCCGCGCGCTTGCGTCGAGGGCGGACAGAGGCTCGTCCATCAGGAGAAGGCGCGGCTGCGCGAGGAGCGCGCGGCCGACGGCGACGCGCTGCCGTTCGCCGCCCGACAGCGTAGCCGGCGAACGATCGAGCAGCCGGCCGAGATCGAGGAGCTCGACGATGTCGGAGAGTCGTACCTCCTCGGCGGCGCCGCCGCGCAGCGCACGACGTTTGCCGAACTGGAGGTTGCCGCGCACCGAGAGGTGCGGGAAAAGGCTCGCCTCCTGGAACACGAACCCGACTGGCCGCTTGTGCGGCGGGACAAAGCGCGTCCCGTCCTGCCAGGTCTCGCCGCCAAGCCGGACATGACCCGCGAGACGCTGCAGGCCGGCGATCGCGCGAAGGACGGACGTCTTGCCCGAGCCCGAGCGGCCGAAGAGCGCCGTGATCCCGCGCGCGGGAGCGGCAAAGGCGACGTCGAGCGCGAACGCGCCGAGCATCCCAGCAATCCGGACATCGACTCCGGCCCCCTCGTTCACGCGCCGGGCCGCCGCAGACGGCGCTCGGCCAGAGTCATGGCGAGGATGACCAGGAACGCGAAGACCACCATGCCCGCGGCGAGGACATGCGCCTCGCCCCAGCGCAGCTGCTCGACATAGTCGTAGATCGCAATGGACAGGACCTTGGTCTGGCCGGGGATGCTGCCGCCGATCATCAGCACCACCCCGAACTCGCCGACCGTATGCGCGAATCCGAGCACCGCGCCGGTCAAGAGGCCGGGGCGGGCGAGGGGCAGGGCGACCGACCAGAAGCGGTCCCAGGGGCTGGCGCGGAGCGTTGCCGCCGCCTCGAGCGGCCGCTCGCCGAAGGCCTCGAAGGCGTTGCGGATCGGCTGCACCACGAAGGGCAGCGAGTAGATCACCGAGCCGATGACGAGCGCGAGGAAAGTGAAGGCCAGCGTGCGCCGCTCGAAGAAGGAGGCGATCCAGCCGCCCGGTCCGTTCGGCCCCAGCGCGATGAGAAGGTAGAAGCCGAGCACGGTCGGCGGCAGCACGATGGGCAGCGCGACGATCGCCCCGACGACCTCCTTCCAGCGCGCCCGGCTGCGCGCCAGCCACCACGCGATCGGCGTCCCGACGAGGAGGAGCACGACCGTGGTGATCGCCGCCAGTTGCAGCGTCAGGAGGATGGGCGGCCAGAGCGGCGCGTCTTGGAACATCGCCTGCGTGACCGGGAAGGTCGCTACTGCATCGCGCCGTAGCCGTACTTCTCGATGACGGCGTTGGCTTCGGGCCCCTTCAGGAAATCCATGAAGGCGAGAGCGGCCTCATTGGTCGCGCCGTGGACGAGAAGGACTGCATCCTGGCGGATCGGCTCGTAGAGCTGTTCCGGCACCACCCAGCGCGAGCCGGCGTCGGTCGCGATGATTTGGGAGAGCGCGACGAAGCCCAGCTCGGCGTTGCCGGTGTCCACGAACTGGAAGGTTTGGGTGATGTTCGCGCCCTGGACGAACTTGGGCGCCGTCGCGTCGTAGACGCCGAGCGCGGTCATCGCCTCGACGGCGGCGCGCCCGTAAGGGGCGGTGGCCGGATTGGCGATCGCGATGTGCGCGAAGGCCCCCGAGCGAAGCGTCTCCTCGCCGGTCACCAGCGCCGGGTTGGCGCTGTAGAGGGCGAGCCTGCCGATCGCGTACGGGAACACGGTCCCGGCCACGCCATGGCCCTCGGTCATCGCCCGGGCGGGGCGCTCGTTGTCGGCGGAGAGGAACACGTCGAACGGTGCGGCCTGGGTGATCTGCGTGTAGAGCGCGCCCGACGCCCCGAAACTGAGCACCGCGTCATGCCCGGTCGAGGCCTTGAACAGCGTCGCGATCTCGTTCGCTGCGTCGGTGAAATTGGCGGCAACCGCCACGTTCACGGTACCGGCGCTGGCAGGAATGGCGACCGCGGCAAGGGCCGCCGCGGCGACGAACGTTCTCGCGACATGCTTCATGGAACCGCACCCCGAATGGAACCGACGCGAGACTATGGCACCGGCGACGCATGCAGCAAGCCGTGGCGCCGAGCCTCGCCAGCCGGCCGTAGCGGCGCTAGAACGGGGCGCCATGATCTTCTCCGAGGACGAAATCCGCCGCTACGCCCGGCACCTCGTGCTCGCCGACGTCGGCGGGCCCGGCCAACAGAAGCTCAAGGCGGCGCGGGTGCTGGTGATCGGTGCAGGCGGTCTCGGGGCGCCGGTGCTCGCCTACCTCGCCGCCGCCGGCGTCGGGCAGATCGGGATCATCGACCACGACGTCGTCTCGCTCTCCGACCTCCAGCGCCAGGTGATCTACGCGACCGACGAGGTCGGGCAGCCGAAGGTGCAGGCCGCGAAGGCGTCGCTCGCCCGGCTCAACCCGCATGTCGAGGTCGAGGCGCATTGCGTGCAGGTCACGCCGGCAAACGCCCTCGCGCTCGTCTCCGGATACGACATCGTCGCCGACTGCAGCGACAATCCCGAGACGCGCTACGCCGTCTCCGACGCCTGCTTCCGCGCGCGGAAGACCCTGGTCACCGCGGCCGCCGGTCAGTTCGACGGCAGCCTCACCGTCCTCAAGCCGCATCTCGCCGGCGACGACGGCGCGCCCAACCCGACCTATCGCTGCCTCTTCCCGCGCTTGCCGGACGCCGGAGCCGCCCCGCGCTGCGCCGAGGTCGGCGTCCTCGGCGTGCTGACCGGCCTCGTCGGGAGCCTGCAGGCGCTCGAGATCGTCAAGGAGATCGTCGGAATCGGTTCGAGCCTCGTCGGCCAGCTGCTGATGATCGACAGCCGCTCCCTCCGCTTCGAAACGATCGCCTACCGCTGGGACCCCGCCAACCCGCTCAACGGAACTGGGGCGGCGGCGGTGTAGGGGCTCTCAATTTCCCCCTCGAGGGGAGGTCGAAACCGGCACTTCAGCCGGTTTCGGGAGGGGGGCACCATTTCGCATCGCTCGATGGCACCCTCGCGCCCCCCGCCCGGAAGC
>CAYOET010000103.1:0-2738 GCA_964402985.1 uncultured Bauldia sp.
AGATCGGCACCGCCATGCGGAGCACGCGCTCGCCGATCTCGCGCTGCGCGCGAAACGAGGCGGAGGGCTGGGCCGTGACCAGTTTTGGCTTGCTGTCGACGCTGGCCATTCCGGATCAGGCTCCGGCCATCGCCGCCGCGAGGGCGTCGGAGACGCGGCGGCAGTACTGGTTGTAGAGCGGCGAGGTGCGGAACTCGGCGTCCCGCGGATAGGGGCACGCGATCGCGATCTCGTCCACGACGCGTCCCGGGCGCGGGCGCATCACGGCGAGGCGGCTCGACAGATAGACCGACTCGAAGACCGAGTGGGTGACGAAGACGACGGTGAAGCCCTGACGCTGCCAGAGTTCGAGGAGCTCGTCATTGAGCTTGAAGCGGGTTATCTCGTCGAGCGCGGCGAAGGGCTCGTCCATGAGGAGGAGACGCGGGCGGGTCGCCAGCGCGCGGGCGATCGAAACGCGCATCCGCATGCCCCCGGAGAGCTCGCGCGGATAGGCGCTCGAGAACTCCTCGAGGCCGACGAGGGCGATCGCTTCCTCGATCGCGGGCCGGGCCGCGTCGCGCGACTGACCGCGAAGGCGGAAGGGCAGCCAGATGTTGTCGTAGACGCTGGCCCAGGGCATCAGCGTGGGGTCCTGGAAGACGAAGCTGATCTCGTGCTCGGCGGCGGTTCGGCCGACAGCCCCGTCGCGCCATTCGATGGTGCCGGTCGTCGGGTCGCTGAGGCCGGCGATGAGGCGGAGGGCCGTGGACTTGCCGCAGCCCGAGGGGCCGAGGAGGCTCAGGAACTCGCCCTCACGGATATCGAGCGCGAAGTTGCGGAGCGCCTCGACCCCGTTGTCGAAGGACTTCGAGACCGACCGCAGCGACACCAGCGACGCCCCGCGCGAAGCCCGGCCAGTGGCCGGCGAGCGGGCTGAGCTGGCGTCGCGGGATGTCGGTTCGATCAATTCGATCCTCTACGGGGCGGGTGCGGCTGCCGGACGGAGCTCGAGACCCACGCCCTTGCAGACGAACTGGGTGGTGTAGGTGCTCGGGATATCGATCCCCGGCTGCAGCACGCCCGCCTGCACCATCTTGGCATAGAAGCTGTCGAAGCGCTCGGGCTCCATGCAGCCGATGCCCTCGCTGAGCGTGATCCCGGAGTCGACGAGCTCGTATTCCTTCATCGCGGCGAGCGAGAAGGCGAGGAGCTCATCCGTCATCTCCGGGTTCTCCTCCTTGATGAGCACGTTGGCCGCCGAGTTGTCGCCGTAGAGGTAGTTGTACCAGCCAACGATGGAGGCATCGACGAAGCGCTGCACGATGTCGGGGCGGGTGCGCACCGTCTCGACGGTGGTCTCGATGAGCGTCGAGTAGGTGTCGAAGCCGTAATCGGCGAGGAGGAAGATCTCGGGCTCGAAACCGGCGGCGGCGGCGACGACGAACGGCTCGGAGGTGACGTAGCCCTGTTCGGCCGAGCGCGGGTTGGAGATGAAGGGCAGCGGACTGTACGAGTAGGGGCGATACTGCTCGTCGCGGAAGCCGGGGAAGGTCGCCTTCATCCACTGGAACGTCGAGGCATAGATGTCGGCGCCGAGGAAGAGCACGTCGAGTTGGACGAGGTCGCCGAGGGTCTGCATGCCCTGGCCGGGGTGGGTGAGGAGAACCTGCGGCTCCTTCTGGAAGAGCGCCGCCACCTCGATGATCGGGATGCCCTGCTCGATCGCCGAGAGCGGCGCGAGGAGGTTGCCGGCCATATAGAAGTCGACCTGGCCGGAGAGGAGGAGGGCGCGGTTGCTGGTCTGCGGGCCGCCCTGCACGATCTCGACCTCGAGTCCGTAGCGCGCGTAGGTGCCGTCGGCGAGCGCCTGGTAGAAGCCGCCATGCTCGGCTTCGGCCAGCCAGTTGGTGGCGAAGCGGATGCGGTCCTGGGCTGCCGCCGGGCCGATCGAAAGGGCGCCGACAAGAGCTGCGGCGAAAAGAGCGGGGAATTTCATCGACACGGACTCCTGGCCAGACTGCGGTTCTGCCGCGCCAGAGCTTCCGCCGCAAGGCGGCTCTTGGTCTCAATTCATCAATATAGTGAGTGTCTTGCCGCGGTGCAGCGTCAATGGCTCGGTCGTGGCCGGCGGTGCCTTGCCGATGGATTCCGGGCCGGCGCGAACGAATGGGCCGAAGGATCGTTTCGCGGCCGAGTTGTTGTAAAGTGCCTGCCGACATCGCCAATGGTGAGCATTGGCCTAGCCCCTTGGAGTCAGCCTTGACACATTTTGCCAAGACGATTTTCGGTTTCGGGTTCGCGGTTGCGCTGGCCCTGCAGCCCGGCCTCGCGAACGCACAGAAGGTGCCGGCGGCCGGAGCCGGCCTTATGACCGCGGTCGATCCGCAGTGGCTCACCGATTATCTCATCGATTTCGGGTACGCGGTCGAACTCGACACCGACGACGAGGGCGAGCCGATCATCGTCGGCGACTCGCTGGGCGCCGACTTCATCGCCAACTTCGACAGCTGCACCGAGAATGTCGGCTGCACCTTCGTGATCTTCAGCTTCTACTGGGACGCGCCCCAGGCGATCACCCCGGCCAAGCTGAACGAGTGGAATTCGACCGAGTGGTACGGCCAGGCGCACAATGCGGAGGACGGCGCGGTCGGGGTCTCGTTCGCGACGACGCTCGAGGGCGGCGTGCACGAGGACAATATCACCGCGATGGTCACCCTGTGGGACGAGTATGTCGGGTATTTCGAGGAGTTCATCGG
>CAYOET010000104.1:0-2684 GCA_964402985.1 uncultured Bauldia sp.
CGTTTCCGGGTCCGAGCTGCTCATCGAAGCGCGCACCGCGGGCACGCCGGCGCGGTTCAACATCGCCATTACGCTGCCGCGCAGCCTTGCCGTGAAGATCGAGGACGGCGACGGGGACATCGCGGTCCAGGATGTCGCGGCGATCGACATCGTGGACGGCAATGGCGATATCGCCGTCCGCCGCGTCGGTGCCCTGCTGATTACCGACACTGCCGGCGGAATCATCGTCGGTCCAATGACCGGCAACATCGAGATCCGCGACGACGGGATGGGCGACATGGCCTTCCGCGACATCGAGGGCAACATCTTGGTCACCCGGGATTCCGCCGGAGCGATCGAAATGACCGATGTCCGCGGCACCGTCGAAATCCTCGCCGACGGCGACGGCGACATCGTCGCCACCAACGTCACCGGCAACTTCACCGTCCGCTACGACACCTCCGGCCGAATCCGCCAGACCAGCATCGGCGGTACGGTCACCCTCCCCTCGCGCTAGGAAGCGCCTCAGGCGGCAGCCGAGTTGTCCGGCGCGTCCCGAGAAGAATCGCGGGATGCCTCCCGCGACGTCGCCGCGACAGGGAGAGGCGCGGGGTCGAAGCTCGTCCGGTAGGCGGCGAGCCACGCCTCGTCGCGCGCCGGATCGTCGAGATCGGCGGGGCGAACCCCGGCCGGCCCAAAGCGGAGGCGCCGGTCGCGCCACTCCGCCGTGCCAACCGGGGTTGCGACGACCCAATCCACGCCGGCGAAACGCTCGACGAAGAAGGGCGCGGCGCGGCGGAGGATGAAATTCTGCGGCTCGTACCAGGCGACCGACACGTCGCGTCCGTCGATCCTCTGTGGCCGGAAGCGCAGGAAGGCGTGCATCCGGTGAATGTCGCGGCGGACGTTCTGGCCATAGGCCATCAGCCGGTCGACCGCTGGATCGCTGGTCCGGGCGAGGAGTTCCGACTCGCCGTGGAAAAGGCGCCAGAGGACGGAATAGAGAAGTGCGAAGCGATCGTCGGCGCGGTGGCAGACGGCGTCCTCCATGAGCTCCGCGCAGGCGCGAGGGATCGTGTCGGACGCCGGCCCGATCTCGGACGGAACGTCCGGGCATGTCGAGGGCGCCCCGGGGGTCGCGAACAGGATCGCCGAAGGCGGGATTCCGAGCGTGAGGCAGCGCTGCGCAAGATCGGCGAATTCGGCGGCATCGGCATCGCGTGACAGGCGCGCGGTGTACATGGCGAGATCGGGCTAGGCTGCTGCGCTTCGAGGGCGGGTCGCTCCCTCGACCCTGTTGTTGTTCCTATTTTGTTCTCGCCATGCGACCCTGTCAACGCGGCTCGGCTGTCGTTTTGCCGAGAATTCGATTTGGCGGGAAACAGAGGCGGCCCGCTGTCGAGCCCTCGCGAGGCGGGGTTTTCCAACAGTCTCGAGCAGTGCGTTGCGCGAAAGCCACAGATTGGCGCGGGGGCTCGACGCTTTCCCCCGTTGGGGGCACTGGGCGGCGCCGATTCGCGGTCCTGCTTCTGCTGGAGCGTTTCGTACTGGATGACCGGTTCGTACAAGCGCCCGTCACGTCGAGGGATCAAAGTCGGCCAGGCACATGCATCAGCCCAAGCTTGGGGCCCCAAGGAGGAAGACGAGAATGAGTCTAACCAACAGAAGCATCGCGGCCGGCGCGGCCGTGCTGATGACCGCGTTCGGAGCAACAATGGCAAATGCGCAGCCTGCCGGCGTCACCAACATCGTCCTTGTCCACGGCGCGTGGGCCGACGGCAGCGGCTGGCGGCCGATTTACGAGATACTCAAGGCCGACGGCTACAACGTCCGCATCGTTCAGAACCCGCTGACCTCGCTCGCCGACGATGTCGCGGCGACCGACCGCGTCCTCGACCGCATGGACGGCCCGACGATCCTCGTTGGCCACTCCTACGGCGGCGCCGTGATCTCGGAAGCCGGCGACCACGACAAGGTCGTCGGCCTCGTCTACGTCGAGGCCTTCATGCCCGACGTCGGCGAGACCGTGTTCGGCCTCGTCCCACAGGACCCGAACAATCCGCCGCCGTTCGACTTCACCGCCGACGGCTTCGCGTTCTTCTCTGAAGGTGCCTACGTGCCCGGCTTTGCCGATAGCCTGTCGGCTGCCGACGCCGAGTTCATGCGCGACTCGCAGGTTCCGATCGCGGTCGGCGCCGCCGGCTCCGTTCCTCTGACCGTGGCGGCGTGGCGAACCAAGCCGACGTGGTACCAGACCGCCGACGCCGACCACGTCATCCCGCCCCAGCTGCAGCAGATGATGTACGAGCGTGCGGGCTCCAAGGTCGAAACGGTGAGCGGCGGGCATCTCGCCTTCATCGCTCACGCCCAGGAGACGGCGGATCTGATCAAGGCCGCCACTGCCGGCTCGACTCCCTAGTCGCGAGAGCGGCCCCGGACAGGCCGGGGCCGCTTCCGTCCGTTCGCGTCGAGCAGACGACTTCCCTCAGCGGTCGCCCCGATTCACTTGTCACGCTCTTCAATTGGGCGGAGCGCAAGCCCCTGTACCAGCGGCATGCGCCGCACCCGCTTGACCTTCCGCGGCCCCAGGCGTTCCATCCTTCTCGGTCGGCGATGGGAGACGGGCTGGGTGCCGACCCCCTGAAGGATGGGTTCCGATGATCCGCCGTTGGCTTGCCGCTCTCGCGGTACTTTTCGCTTTCGTT
>CAYOET010000105.1:0-14080 GCA_964402985.1 uncultured Bauldia sp.
ACCTTGTAGACCCGGCTCCAGCCGGCCTGGACGTACATGAAGCCGTCCTCGACGAGCGGCGTGCCCTCGTTGCGCGAGTGGGTGTAGCGACCGCCGGCCGAGGCTTGGTCGAATTGGGTGACGAACGCGAGCTGAAGGTCGCCTACGTTGTCCTTGTTGATCTGGTCCAGCGGGCTGTAGCGGTGCGCATCGTAAGTGCGGTGCACCATCAGCCAGTTGCCCGTCTCGGCGTCTGCGTTGAGCAGACGATCCGCCGTCGTCTCTGCCGCGCTGGCCGACGCTGCGAACACAACCGTGCTCGCAATGAGGCTGGCACCGCTCAAGAGAGTCTTGAAGCGCATGAGTGTTCCTCTCCTTCGTGCTTTGGGGTTATTTGCGGTGCCGTTGAAAAGGCACTCGACACCGACTTTCATCGCGGCCCCTCCCGCGAATGCACAGTGGTCTACACCCCGCACCGGATCGTGACAATCTCCCCCTTGTGGGGGAGCGCGAGGTATTCCTTCCTCCGATGGCGATCAGAAGGGAAAATGGATCGACTGGATCGCGGCGATGTAGGAAACCAGTTCCGCCTGGTTCGAGGTCCCCGTCTTGGCGAAAGCGCGCTTGAGATGGGTGCGGATCGTCTCGCGCTTGACGTTGAGCTTGAGAGCGACCTCGTCGATCCCGCGACCGAGGAAGAGCTGCGCGGCGACCTTGGCCTCCGCCTCGGTGAGCGGCCAGGTCTGTCGCAGGAGGCCGCTCAGCCGCGGCGCGCGCATTTCCGGGTCGCACACCACGAGGACGGCGCGCGGCGTGGCGGCATCGGGATAGCGGTGCTCGCGGTCGAGGGTGAAGAGGAGCGCGAACAGCGGGAGCTTGTCGGGCCCGCGCGTCACGCTCGTCCACGTCGAGGCGGGCAGCGGGCCGCCGTTCTGGCCGTTGCGCGATCCGGTCTCCTTGCCACGGTTCCAGATCGTCGCCGGGCGTAGCGTCCCGCCTTCGAGATGGAGGCCGTCATTGGCGCGAAGGAGATCGTGAGCGCTCGGCGTGGCGAAGATCACCTTGCCGCTTGCGCCGATCAGGAACACCGCCTGCACGCCGGTCTTGGCCGCCGTGCCACCGAGATAGACCTGGTTGCGGGCCAGGGTCCGCGTGATCTCGTAGGACGACGCCAGATGCGGGGCGAGATCGGAGATCAGCTGGGCCGGCTCGTATCGCCCGGGGCCTGCGGCCGCATCGCGCTGCATCGCCTCGCAGGCCGCAAGGCTCTCGCGGGAGAGGGCATGCGCGACCTGCGGATGGCGCTCCGCGTCGGATATGAGGATTCGCGGCACCGGGTTCCGGTTGAAGGGGATCCAGTAGAACTTGTCCGCCGCGATGAGGGCGCCTTCTTCATGGATTCCGCGTGCCCCGGCCCGCGGGCTGGACCCCAGGCTCTCGGCGACAAAGCTGACGACCTCCTCGATCGGGAGCTTGGGCAAATGGCCGGATGTGGGGCAGAAATCGTCGCCGAGGCCGAACAACCAGATCCGGTTGCAGCGGGTGAGCGTCGCCAGATCGTCGACGATGCGCCACCACACCGAACGGTGCAGCGAGGCCGCGTAGATCTTGGCGATGAGTTCGACCAGTGCAATCATGAAGATCGCCCGCCCTTTTTGCCCCGTTTAACGGCCCGGGCTCGCCGCGGCAAGCGGCGCCTCACCCGCGCGGGTGGTTTCTTCGTACCCCTCGCGAGCGACCCGACCGGCGCGCGCTCTCAGCCCCAAGACTTCCGCCTTTCGTCCCCCGGCCGGGGGACGCCGAAATCCGGTCCTCTCGACATCATCCAGCCCGCCGCTTCACCTCCCGGACGAGCGGCGGTGAGGCCCGCCGCAAGGGAGTAGCCGATCGAATGTGCGCGACCGGCTCCTGGCGGGGCGAGACGCTATCCACTTGTCCCGCCCCTCACTCTCCGGCGGCCCCGGCCCATGGAGGTGGGCTGGATAGACCGACACGAGAAGGCTAAGCTTGCCGTGGCCGTAATGCGCGGCCCGGGAGGGCGCGCACAACGGCGGCACAACCAACAGTTCGGCAACGATAACCAGCGAACGACAAAAGGACGAGGGAGGTTCATCATGCGTTTCATCCTCACTGCCAGTGTAGCTCTGACTGCGATTGCCGCGGCCACCGTAGGGGCCCAGGCCCAGGCTCCGGCCACTCCGCCGCCGCCGACTCCGTATTTCGTCGGCAACCCGCTCGGGCTCCCGAGCAACCCGGCGCCCGACGGTGCCTTCAACCCGATCTCGCCGAACGTGAAGGTCTACGGCTCGCTCTATCAGACCGAGAGCTGCTCGTATGACCCGGACCGGGATCTCATCGTCGCCCCGAACCGCGGCGTTGGCCAGGCCGATCGCCCCAACGACGCCTACATCTCGTTCATCAACCACGACGGCTCGGTCCACACCGCGCGCTGGGTGGGCGTGCAGAACCCGGGCGCTCAGCGCGATAACATGGATCCCCCGCTGGTCCTCAACCAGCCCTTCGGCAGCGACATCGTTGACGGCGTCCTCTATCTCGCCGACCGCGACGGCGGTCTCCGCGACCCGGCCGGCGGCCCGAACACCCCGAGCGTCTCGGTGATCCGCAAGTTCAACATGGCCGATGGCACGATCGCTGGCGAAATCCGCACTGAGGGTTCGGGCGGCTTCAACGACCTCGAGGTCGCCGACGACACCACCATCTACGCCTCGAACAGCGGCGCCGCCAACAACCCCGACTCCTGGCAGATCTGGAAGGTCACTCCCGATGGCCAGTCCGCCGTCTGGATCCAGGGCCCGCCGCTCAACCGCCCGAACGGCGTCGCCATCGACAACGACGGCAACGTCGTCGTGGTGAACCAGGGCGACGACAAGGTGCTCACCTTCTCGGCCGCCGACGCCTCGCTGATGCTGACCGAGACCGCTAGCCAGGCCGGCCTCGACGGCATCGTCATCATGGAGGACGGCACCAAGTACGTGAGCAGCGTGGGCAATGGCGGCATCATGCGCATCCCGCCCGGCGGCGCCTCCGAACTCATTGCGGAGAACGTCCCGAGCGCGGCGTCGATGTGCTACGACCCGACTTCCAACATGCTGGTCGTGCCGTTGAACGCTCATAGCGGCCTGGCGTTCGTTCCGCTCAACTAGAGCGACCAACTAACAAGAAGAATTCGCACCTTCGCTCAACGAAGGACGAATGCCCTCGCGTCGTGCCCCTCCTCGGAGGGGCACGATCCGCGTCGCGGGGGAGGAGAGAGACTGGTAGCCAAGCAGGGAGGAAAACAGCATGGCACCGAACAGACGTGACTTCTTGAAGGGTTCTGCAACGGCTGCGGGGGCAGTGGCGGTTGGCGCCGCTGGTCTTGCCGCCCCGGCACTTGCACAGTCTGATTATCGCTACGCCCCGGTCATCGATCCCATTCTTGGGTATCCGGATCCGCGGGTTACTATTCTCAACCCGCACAACCCCGGCCTTCGCCAGGGCCTTGCCAAGGTCGAGCAGCTGGCCAGCGGCTTCAACTTCATCGAGGGGCCGGTCTACTTCGGCAACCACCGCATGTTGGTATTTAGCGACCTCGGCAACAACAAGCTGATGAAGTGGGACGAGGACACCGGTCGCGTCTCGATCTACTCGCACGACGCGCACTACACCAACGGCAACACCAAGGACCGCCAGGGCCGCCTCATCAGCTGCCAGCAGGGCCTCCGCCGCGTCGTCCGCTTCGAGCATGACGGCTCGGAGACCGTCATCGCCGACTCCTTCGAGGGCAAGCGGCTCAACTCGCCGAACGACGCCTGCGTGAAGTCTGACGGCTCGATCTGGTTCACCGATCCGCCGAACGGCATCACCAACGACTACGAAGGGCGCCGCCAGGATCAGGAACAGGCCAACACTAACGTCTTCCGGGTCGATCCCGAAAACTTCAACATCACCTCGGTCATCTCCGACATCCGCCCCAACGGCATCTCGTTCAACCACGACGAGACCATTCTCTACGTCACTCGCAGCCAGGCCAACCCGACCCGCGTCATGGCCTACGACGTAGTCGAGAACGGCACCGCCGTCGCCAACGGTCGTTCGTTCATCGAGAGCGAGACCGGCAGCGTGGACGGCTTCCGCGTCGACTGGCGCGGCAATCTGTGGTGCAGCTTCGGAGCCATGGCGGGTGAGCGGGGCGTCCGTGTCTTCGCACCGGATGCCACCCCCCTCCTGCAGATCGAGCTGCCCGAGCGGGCGGCGAACATCTGCTTCGGCGGCCCGGTCGGCAACCGCATCTTCATGACTGCGCAGCAGTCGCTCTACGCGCTCTACGTCGCCACCCGCGGCGCTACCTACTAGTCGTCTCGGCCGGGGAGGGGCGAAACCCTCTCCCCGGCCGCAGATCGCTTCGCGGAGCCGAGCCGTTCCGCGCTGACCCGATCGCCTCGGCGAGCCGTCAGGCCCGACGATCGGCTCCCCCAAGATCCGTCCGAAGAACGAAGACCCCGCTGCCTTGCGGCTTGCTGGGCCTTGGCAGGGCTGGCGATGGTGGGTTGGGCCGCCCGGTCGGCGGCCCCGCGTTCGCCGCTTACGAGCTCTCGTTGCCGACCCAGAGGTCCTCACCGTCGACCGCGCGCGGGGTCGGTACCGTCACGTCGAGGTCGGTGACCACGGGCGTGCCGCCCGAGACCTCGTACGAAATGTGCCCGATGCGCATCGCCTCGATCGCGGCGCTGTCGATGCTGGCCGGCACGACATAGACCTTGTCGTCGCCGAGGAAGGTGAGGCGCGTGCCGTCGAAGGAGTTGATCCAGCCATAGGCGGTGGCGGCGTTGGCGGCGGCGGGAGCCAGCGCGGCGATGGCGGCGGCGGCGATGATCGCAAGCTTGTTCATGGTGTCCTCTTGGGGGTGGGGGTGTCTGACCCGGAGAGGTTTAGGCGTCCCCTGTCGCAGAGATTTCCCGAGACGAGGCTCTTGCGTATCAGCCATCGCCGGCCGGGCCGCCCCGCTACACCTCGTTACACTTTTGCGCGTGAGCGCCGCCCGGCGTCGCGCTAGTCCTTGCCTGCAACGATTTCGCAGCCGCCGCCTGGACCCGCTCCAGTGATCGCGCGTTGTATGATGGGACCCGCAGGAGAACGCCATGACACCGAACCGACCGATGCTGCTCGTGGCGCTCGCCGCCGCCTGCGCGGGCGCCTCCGCGTTGCCAGGCATCCCTGGAGCGCTCGCCCAAGGCGCCCCGCCCGCGGCGGACAGCCAGACCACCGCGATCGTCGACGCCGCCGACGCGTTTCTGTCGATCTTGAGCGCGGAGCAGCGCGCGGCCGCGAGCTTCGCCTTCGACGACGCCGCGCAGCGCGCCAACTGGTCCAACTTCCCCAACGGCATCTTCCCGCGCGCCGGGGCCGAGTGGGGCGATCTCGACGAGGCTCAGCAGACCGCGCTCCTCGCTCTTCTCGAGACCGTTCTGAGCCCGTACGGCGTCCAGATGGTGCGGGAGCAGATGGCCGCCGACGACGTGCTGGCCGGACTCCCGACGACCCCCGCCCTCCCTGGCGAGCCGACGATCGCCGTTGATACGGAAGCCGCCGCTGCTGCCGCGGCGGCCGCCAACCCCGCCACCGCTGCCGGTGCGCCCGCTGGCGGGCCGGGCGGTGGGCGCCCGCCCGGAGGCGGCGGGGCTCCCGGTGGTGGGACACTCTTCGGCAGCGATCTCTACTTCGTGGCGTTCCTCGGCGAGCCGTCGCCGACCGAGCCTTGGATGCTGCAGTTCGGCGGGCATCATCTGGCCATCAACGCGACAATCGTCGGCCCGAACGTGACCTTCGCCCCAAGCCTCACCGGCGGCCAGCCCACGATGTTCCTCGTCGATGGCCAGCCCGTTTACATCGTGGAGAAGGAGGCGGAGCAGGCGGCCGCCCTGATGGCCAGCTTCAGCCAGGCCCAGCGCGCCGCCGTGGTCCGCGGGTCGCAGAGCATCAATCTCGTCCTCGGCCCGGGGCAGGACGGCATGGTCCTCGAGCCGGAGGGCCTCCCTGCGAGCGGCATGGACGCGGCCCAGAAGGAGCAGCTCCTCGCGCTCATTTCTGCGCGGATCGGCATCCTCAACGACGACGACTTTGCCGCCGCGATGACCGACATCGAAGCCAATATCGATCAGACCTACTTTGCCTGGTTCGGCGCGCCGGACGACGCGGTCAATTCCTACTGGCGCGTCACCGGGCCGACGCTGCTCCTGGAGTTCTCGCCACAAGGCTCCGACGGCGGCAATCACCTCCACAACATGTACCGCAACCCGACCAACGACTACGGCGCCGCCTGGGTCGCGGCGCGATAGAAAATGGAGACGATGATGACCCCTCGCTTCGTTCTCCGGGCCTCTCTTCTCGCCGCCCTCTCGGCAATGTCGTTGCCCGCTTGGGCCCAAGCCCAAGGCAGCGACGCCACCCAGGCCGTGGCCGATGCTGCCGCCGCGTTCCTCGCCACTTTCGCCGACGACCAGCGGAGCTCCGTTCTCTTGGCCTTCGACCCGGCCGCGACGCCCGAGGCTCCGATCTTCCCGCGAACCGGCGGTGGCGGCGGCGGGGGCGGCTTCGTCGGTGAGCGCTTCGGCGAGGCCGTCTGGTCGAACTACCCGGTCAGCGACGTGCCGCGCCCCGGCATCCAGCTCGGCGTAATGAGCGATACCCAGCGCGCGGCCGCGCTGGGACTCCTCCAGACCGTGCTGAGCGAGGACGGTTACAAGAAGGTCCAGGAGACGATGGGCTCCGACCAGGCCCTCTCCGATGCCGGAACCAACTTCGCGTCCGGGACCGAAGCCTACACGCTTGCGATCCTCGGCCCCCCGAGCGCCACCGACCCGTGGATGATCGAGTTCGGCGGCCACCATCTCGGCCTCAACATCGTCATCTCCGGCGCCGAGGGCATCATGACCCCGACGCTCACCGGCGCCCAGCCGGCGGTCTACACCTCGGGCGGCGAGACCATCCGCGCCCTCGCCGACGAGAACGACAAGGCCTTCGCCCTTTTGGGAGCGCTCGACGATGCCCAGCGCGCCAAGGCGATCCTGACCTACACCGTCGGTGATCTCGTCCTCGGTCCCGGGCACTGGGGAGAGGATATCGTCCCCGAGGGCCTCGACGCCTCGGAGATGACCGCGCCGCAGCGGGCGCTTCTTCTCGACCTCATCGCCGAATGGGCCGGCATCATCAACCCGGCCTACGCCGATCCGCGCTTGGCCGAGATCGAGGCGGGGCTCGACGACACCTATTTCGCCTGGAGCGGCCCGACGACCCACGAGGAGGGCCGTAACGGCTCATCCTACTACCGGATCCAGGGCCCCAAGCTGATCATCGAGTTCTCGCCGCAGGGTGTCGGCGGCGATCCGACCAACCACGTCCACACGATTTACCGCGATCCCACCAACGACTACGCTCTCGCCCTTCTCCCGCGATGATGAGGCTGCCCCTCCTCGGCCTCCTCATCACCGTGGGGGCGAGCCCCGCCGCGGCGCACGGCATCGACGAGTACGTGCAGGGCACGCTGGTCGGAGTCTCCGCCGAGACGGTCGTCATCGCCCTGCAGCTCACCCCCGGTCAGGAGGTGGCCCCGGCCATCCTTGCGCTGCTCGACGCCGATCGGGATGGGGCGCTTTCGGCAGCCGAGGAGGAAGCCTACGCGGATCGCGTGCGCAGCGACCTGTGGCTTGCGATTGACGGTCGGCCGCGCGAGCTCCGGCTGGTCTCCTCATCCTTCCCGCCGCTCGAGGCGATGCGGGAGGGGGTGGGCTACATGATGCTTCGCTTCGAGGCCGACGTGCCGGCGGGCGCGGCCACGCACTCGCTCGCCTTCCAGAACCTCCACCAGCCCGACATCGGCGTTTATCTGGTCAACGCGCTGGCCCCTTCCGACGCCGGAGTCCGCATCCTCTCCCAGGAGCGCAATCCCAACCAGACGCTCTACGAGCTGGACTTTTCGGTCTCTCCGGCGCCCTGACCGCGCAACAAAAGCGCTCCGCTCGGGGTTGAAGCGAACACCACCCGCGGAGGAAAGCGTGTCCAGCAGCAGGTCGCTCGCCGCCACCCGTCCCACCGGCCGGGCGCGCGGCCACGGGGCCGGCTCGCCGACGGAAATCCCGCCCCGGGGTTGGAAGGAGATTCTTCTCCGCACCAAGGACGAGATCGGCGGAGACCGCGTCGGGCTGATCGCCGCCGGCTGCGCCTTCTACGTCCTCCTCGCGCTCTTCCCCGCGCTCGCCGCCATCGTCGCGGTCTATGGCCTCGTCGCCGACCCGAGTGACGTCGCCCGTCAGGTTGACGCCCTCGGCTCGGTCCTCCCGGCTGGCGGCGTCTCGATCATCCAGGAGCAGCTCACTCGGCTCACCGAAAAGGGGGCGGGCAGCCTCAGCTTTGCAGCGCTCGCCGGCGTCGCCTTTTCGCTGTGGAGCGCGAACAACGGCATCAAGACGATGTTCGAGGCGATGAACGTTGCCTACGACGAGACCGAGAAGCGCGGCTTCTTCAAGCTGACGCTGGTGACCCTCGCCTTCACCGCCGGCGCGCTCGTCCTCGTCATCCTGATGATCTTCGCGCTCGGAATCGTTCCCGCGATCCTCGATGCGGTCGGCCTCGGCTCGGTCACCGAAATCCTCATCACCGTCCTCCGCTGGCCGCTCATGGCCCTCATCGCCGCCGTCGCGATTTCGCTTCTCTACCGCTACGGCCCGAGTCGCGCGCCGCCGGCCTGGCGCTGGATCACGCCCGGCAGCACGCTCGCCGCCTTTGCCTGGATCATCGCTTCGGCCATCGTCGGCTTCTACCTCGCCAATTTCGCGAACTACGACGCCACCTACGGCTCTCTCGGCGCGGCGATCGGCTTCATGACCTGGCTCTGGCTCTCGGTCTTTATCGTCATCGCGGGCGCCGAGCTCGATGCCGAAATCGAGCACCAGGCCGGCAAGACCGACCCCCGCATGGAGCCGGTCAAGGACGGCACCGCCGCCGACGCGCTGCGGAAGGCGGAGCCCTCGGCCCGACGCCGGGAGGCAGGCGTCATGTCAACGGGGTCGGCGGCGGAGGCAGGAACGCTCGGGCGGGACTTCGCCGAACGCGTCGGGCGAGCGGTGGGCTCTGTCGCCTCGCGCCACAAGCTCGCCTCGCTCGCCGTCGTCGGCGCGGCTTTCGCTCTGTCCCGCCGCCCCTCGCCGGGCAAGCGCTCCTGACCGATGGCGGCGATCGAGCGGAAGCGGCCCTCACCAGCGCTGGTGCACCGACGGGGCGATCCGCCGCCGGTAGGTCTCGGCGATTCTCCGGCGGCCGCATCGGCTTGGTGAGCGCCTGCTTCGCCGCCAGCGGCTCGGGCTCATGGTGGAGGCCTTCGCGGATGCCGTGCTCGCCGGCCAACCGGTCCCGCTGTCCAACGAGGACTCACTTGCCAACATGCGCGTCCTCGACGCCTTCGCCCGCTCAGGCCAGCGCGAAGGATCTGACGACGAGCGATGTCCGTCGTCGAATCCACGTCGAACGAGTGCCGAACAATTGGGCACTCGGCGAGGCCTGAGTGCAAGACTGATGCACGACCGCCGATGCCGGGAGAAGAATTCTCGCCTGCCCTTGACCGCACAGCCGTCTTGCCATGACATGAAGGGTAGAGCGGCCCGTCGGTTGGGCGAGTCTGCGCCATGTCCCAACCTTGGGTAAGTCTTTGGCTTCTAAGGGTTCGGGGTACATCACCATGAAAAAGCTTCTCCTCGCATTGTCGGCACTCGTGCCGGCGCTTGGATTTACTTCCGCGGAGGCTGCGACGCTTGACGACGTCAAGGCGCGCGGCAGCGTCACCTGCGGCGTCCATACCGGCCTCCTCGGCTACGCGGCGCCGGACAGCGCCGGGCGCTGGGCCGGCTTCGACGTCGACTACTGTCGCGCCCTCGCCGCCGCCATCTTCGGCGACCCGGAGAAGGTGACCTTCACGCCGCTCTCGGCCAGCGAGCGGTTCACTGCCCTCCAGGGCGCGAGCGTGGATCTCCTCGCGCGCATCACCACCTGGACGATGTCGCGCGACACCACGCTCGGCATCAATTTCGCGGCCATCAACTACTACGACGGCCAGAGCTTCCTCGTCCGCAAGGCCGACGGCTTCACCAAGGCGGCCGACCTCAACGGCGGATCGATCTGCGTCCAGACGGGCACCACCACCGAGCTCAACGTCACCGACTTCTTCGCCGCCAACGGCCTGACGTTCAACCCGGTCGTCTTCGAGCGCATCGACGAGGCGACCGCCGCCTTCGCCGCGGGCCGTTGCGATGCCTACACCTCGGATGCTTCGGGCCTGCACGGCACCCGGCTCACGCTCGGCGCTCCGGACGACTACATGGTGCTCCCCGACATCATCTCGAAGGAGCCGCTCTCGATCGCCGTCCGCCAGGGCGACGACCAGTGGTTCGACCTCGTGAAGTGGCTCCACTTTGCCCTCCTCACCGCCGAGGAGCTCGGCGTGACGTCGGAGAACGTCGACCAGATGCTGAGCTCCGAGAACGTCAGCATCCGCCGGCTGCTCGGAACCGAAGGCACCTTCGGCGAGACCATCGGCCTCTCCAACGACTGGGCCTACAAGGCGATCAAGCTCGTCGGGAACTACGGCGAGCTGTTCGACCGCAATCTCGGCGCCGGCTCGGCCATCGGCATCGAGCGCGGTCTCAACGCGCTGTGGACCGACGGCGGCCTCCAATACGCGCCGCCGATCCGCTAGCCGATAGGAGCCTCGCATGAACCCGGTGGCAGGGGTGTCCGGCTCCGGCCGAGCCCCTCCACCGGGCCGCGACCTCGGACCGCCGGCTCAGCGCGAATGGACCGCCGACAGGGTTCGCTCGCTCCTCATCCAGCTGATCGCCGCGAGCGCGGTCATCGCGCTCCTCCTCTGGCTCGGTGTCAACACGGCGACCAATCTTCGCCGCCAGGGCATCGCCTCCGGCTTCGACTTCCTCGGCGAGCGGGCCGGGTTCCGCATCTCGCAAACCCTCATCCCCTACACCCCCGACAGCACCTTCTTCGGCGCCTTCCTCGTCGGGCTGACCAACACGCTCTTCATCGCCGCGCTCGGCATCGTCTTCGCGACGATCATCGGCTTCGCCGTCGGCATCGCGCGGCTGTCCAGGAACTGGCTCCTGGCCCGGCTCGGCACGCTCTATGTCGAGCTGATCCGCAACATCCCGCTCCTCGTCTTTCTCCTCTTTCTCTACAAGGCGGTGCTCGCCTCCCTGCCGCTGCCGCGCGTGGGCTACGAGTTGCCGCTCGGCGCCAACCTCAACGTGCGCGGCCTCTTCGTGCCGCGGCCGATCGCCGAGCCGGGCCTGACGATGACCGGGATCGCGATCCTCGTCGCGCTGGTCGCGGCGGCATTCTTTTTCGGCTGGGCCGATCGCTGGCGGCGGGAGACCGGCCGTCGCCTCCCGGTCGGCTGGATCACCCTCGCCATCCTCCTCGGGATTCCGGCCGCGACGTTCGTCGCCACGGGCGCGCCGATCGCGTTCTCGCTACCGACCCTGCAGGGCCTCAATTTCACCGGCGGCCTCGACGTCTACCCCGAGTTCCTCGCCCTCCTCATCGGCCTTTCGCTCTACACCGCCGCGTTCATCGCCGAGGTGGTGCGCGGCGGCATCCTCGCGGTGAGCCGCGGCCAGCGCGAAGCGGCCGCGGCGCTCGGCCTCCGGCCCGGGACCACGATGTGGCGGGTCATCGTCCCGCAGGCGGTGCGCGTGATCATCCCGCCGCTCACCAACCACTACCACATCCTCACCAAGAACACCTCGCACTCCGTGGCGATCGGCTATCCCGACCTCGTCTCGGTGTTCTCGCAGACGGTCCTCAGCCTCACCGGCCAGGCGATCGAAGTGGTGGCGATCATGATGGCGGTCTATCTCGCCCTCTCCATCCTCACCTCGGCGCTGATGAACTGGTTCAACGCCCGCGTCGCCTTGGTGGAGCGCTGAGATGAGCGCGCGCCATTACGTCCGCGGCGAGGTCCTCGCGGCACGGCCGCCGCCCCGCCGGCCGCTCGATCCGATCGGCTGGCTCGCCGCGAACCTCTTCTCGTCGCCGATCCATATCGCCGCCACGGTGCTCGCCGTCGCGGCAATCGCGTTGGTCCTGCCGCCCGCTCTCGACTGGGCGATTTTCGACGCGGTGTGGGTCGGCGACAACCGCGCGGCCTGCGTCGGGCCGGAGGTCGGCGCCTGCTGGGCGTTCGTCTGGTCGAAGATCGGCCAGTTCGTCCACGGCCTCTATCCCGTCGCCGAGCGCTGGCGGGTCGACGCCTTCTACGTCCTCTTCGCCGCCGGCCTGATCCCGATGGCGATCCCACGCGTGCCCTTCAAGCGCGCCAACGCGCTCTACCTCGTCCTCGTCCTGCCGATCGTTTCTCTGGTCCTCCTCCATGGTGGCGTCCTCGGCCTCCGCGAGGTCCCGACCAGCCAGTGGGGCGGCCTCATGGTCACGGTGATCGTCGCCTCGGTCGGCATCGCCACTTCGATCCCGCTCGGCGTTCTTCTCGCCCTCGGCCGCCGCTCGAAGATGCCGGTGATCCGCATGCTCTGCATCGGCTTCATCGAGTTCTGGCGTGGAATCCCGCTCATCACGGTGCTCTTCATGTCGAGCGTGATGCTGCCGTTGTTTCTCCCGCCCGGCGTCGATTTCGACAAGCTCCTCCGCGCGCTGATCGGCATCTCGCTCTACGCCTCCGCCTACATGGCCGAGGCGGTTCGCGGCGGGCTGCAGTCGCTGCCGCGCGGCCAGTACGAAGCCGCCTCGAGCCTCGGCCTCGGCTATTGGTCGACGATGCGGAAGGTCATCCTCCCGCAGGCCCTGCGGGTCTCCATTCCCGGCATCGTCAACATGGCGATCGCGCTCCTCAAGGACACCAGCCTCGTCATCGTCATCGGACTTTTCGACCTTCTCGGCATCATCCAGTCGAGCTTCGCCGACTCGACTTGGGCGAGCCCGGCGACCCCTGCCACCGGCTACATCTTCGCCGCGCTGGTTTATTGGGTGCTGGCCTTCGGCGTGTCGCGCTACTCGCTCTTCCTCGAGCGCCGCCTCGATGTGGGGAGGCGGCATTGAGCGAGACGGTTGGCGACCCGGGTGGCGCGCGTCGGCCGATGCCCGAAATCGCGATCGAGATGGCCGGCGTGAACAAATGGTTCGGCCAGTATCACGCCCTCCGCGACATCGACCTCACCGTGAAGCGCGGCGAGCGGATCGTGATCTGCGGCCCGTCGGGCTCGGGCAAATCCACCCTCATCCGCACCATCAACGGCCTCGAGCCGCACGAGACCGGACGCATCGTCGTCGACGGCATCGAACTCACCAAGGACCTCAAGCGGATCGAGAATGTGCGCCGCGACGTCGGCATGGTCTTCCAGCACTTCAACCTCTTCCCGCACCTCACCATCCTTCAGAACTGCACCCTCGCCCCGATCAACGTCCGCCGCATCCCGGCCCGGGAAGCCGAGGAGACGGCGATGCACTTCCTCACTCGCGTGCGGATCCCCGAACAGGCGCACAAATATCCCGGCCAGCTCTCGGGCGGTCAGCAGCAGCGCGTGGCGATCGCCCGCGCCCTCACCATGAACCCGCGCATCATGCTCTTCGACGAGCCGACCTCGGCGCTCGACCCCGAAATGGTCAAGGAGGTCCTCGACGTCATGGTCAGCCTCGCCGAGGACGGCATGACGATGCTGGTCGTCACCCACGTCATGGGCTTCGCCCGCCAGGTCGCCGACCGCGTGATCTTCATGGACGCCGGCCAGATCGTCGAGATGGCCGACCCCGAGACGTTCTTCACCGCCCCCAAGCACGACCGCACCCGCCTCTTCCTGAGCCAGATCCTGGAATAGCCGCCGGCCGGCCGTGCCGTCAGACCGAGGCGGCTGGCGGCCGCCCCTAACGCGTCTCGATCACTCAAGGGATTGGTGCACCCGCCGCGATTCGAACGCGGGACCTCTGCCTTCGGAGGGCAGCACTCTATCCAGCTGAGCTACGGGTGCAGGAACGCATGGGCTGGAGGGCCTTGATAGCCTAAGAGCGCGGGCGCCTCAACGTCGACCGC
>CAYOET010000106.1:0-23772 GCA_964402985.1 uncultured Bauldia sp.
CGCTGGACTTCGCCACCCCTCCCCCTATCGTCGGTGACGGTACGACACCAACAGGCGGCTCTTCCATGCCCGAGCGCAGTGCCGGAATTCTCCTCTTCCGGCGTGCCCCTGGGGCCCTGGCCGTGTTCCTGGTGCACCCGGGCGGCCCCTTCTGGGCGAAGAAGGATGAGGGCGCCTGGTCGATTCCGAAGGGCCTGATCAATCCCGGCGAAGCCCCCGCCGCCGCGGCCGAGCGGGAGTTCGGAGAGGAGACGGGCCTGCCGGTCGACAGCGCCCTGATCGAGCTCGGGGAGTTTCGTCTGCCGAGCGGCAAGCGGCTGGTCGCATTCGCCTTGGAAGGGGACGCCGATCCGGCGGCGATCCGCAGCAACCACTTTTCGATGGAGTGGCCGCCGCGGTCGGGGCAGGAGGCAAGCTTCCCCGAGGTAGATCGGGCAAGCTGGTTCGACGTCGACACCGCTCGGCTCAAGCTGAACAAGGGGCAGTTGGCGGTCCTCGACGCACTCCTGTCGCGCCTTGGCGGCCCAACAACGGCATAGCCCTCGGAACGGCTGCCACTCCGAGGGACCGCGACAGGATCGTCGATCCGGGCGGGACAGAGCCCAGCCTTGGGAGAATTTGAAGCTTGAGCTTGGGCGGAGAGGATCCGATTTTCCCGCCGCTTTCCTGCTGTTTCCGGCCGCTCGCCCCGCGGCTCCGAACAAATAGGTCAGCATCTGCGACCTTTTGTGCCGTGCAGCAAGTGCACGCCAGACATGCGGTTTTTCCGCTGGCTCGACTCCCGTCGACTGCATAATTCTTGAATCGTTGATGGACGAGTTTCGGGCTGTTGCCGAGGTTTGTGCCACAACCCGGCCGAAATCGCATGCTGCTTTTGCCGGGTGGCGCAAGCCAAGTTGAAACCAAACGGGCGGGTTTTCCGTACCGGGAAGTGGCAACGGCGAGGAACGACCACCACATAGAATTCAGCTTCGCCCCCGGGGCTCCCCTCCTCCCAAGCCCCAGGCGGATGAGGTGCCCGGACCATCCCTCCTCCCCGGTCCGGCACCACTTGAGAAACGCCCGTCGGATCCTCCCCGACGGGCGTTTTCCTTTTTCGGCCCCCGATTTCGTTGAACGGCCGGAGGCGGCGGACTAGGGTCCGCGCCATGTCGAACAAGCCTATCCACGTTATCGGCGGCGGCCTCGCCGGCTCCGAGGCCACCTGGCAGATCGTCAGCCGCGGCATCCCTGTGGTTCTCCACGAGATGCGCCCGGTACAGCCGACCCCGGCCCACAAGACCGAGGGCCTCGCCGAACTCGTCTGCTCCAACTCCTTCCGCTCGGATGATTCCGAGACCAATGCGATCGGCCTCCTCCACGAGGAGATGCGCCGCGCCGCCTCGCTGGTCATGCGCACCGGCGACGCGCACCAGGTCCCCGCGGGCGGCGCGCTCGCGGTCGACCGCGACGGCTTCGCCGCATCGATCACCGCGACCCTTGGCACGCACCCGCTGGTCACGATCGACCGCGGCGAAGTCGCCGGCCTCCCGCCCGGGGACTGGGACAACGTCATCGTCGCGACCGGCCCGCTGACTTCGCCGGCGATGGCCGAGGCGATTCTCAAGCTCACCGGCGAGGAGGCGCTCGCCTTCTTCGACGCGATCGCGCCGATCGTCTACCGCGACTCGATCGACATGAACGTCGTCTGGGCCCAGTCGCGCTACGACAAGCCGGGGCCTGGCGGCACCGGCGCCGACTATCTCAACTGCCCGATGAACCGCACCGAGTACGAGGCCTTCGTCGCCGCAATCGTCGCCGGGGAGAAGACCGAGTTCCACGAGTGGGAAAGGGCGACCCCCTATTTCGAAGGCTGCCTGCCGATCGAGGTAATGGCGGAGCGCGGGGTCGAGACCCTCCGTTACGGCCCGATGAAGCCGGTCGGCCTCACCAACCGCCACAAGCCGCACGAAAAACCCTACGCGGTCGTCCAGCTCCGCCAAGACAACGCCCTCGGCACGCTGTGGAACATGGTCGGCTTCCAGACCAAGCTCCGCTATCGCGAGCAGCAGCGCATCCTCCGGATGATTCCGGGCCTCGAGAACGCCGAGTTCGCGCGGCTCGGCGCGCTCCATCGCAACACCTTCCTCAACTCGCCGAAATTGCTCGATCCGTCGTTGCGCCTGAAGGCGATGACGCGGCTGCGCTTCGCGGGCCAGATCACCGGCTGCGAGGGCTACGTGGAATCGGCCGCCATCGGCCTCCTCGCCGGGCGCTTCGCGGCCGCCGAGCGCCTCGGCGAGGAAGTCTCGCTGCCGCCGCTCACCACCGGCTTCGGTGCGCTCCTCGCCCACATCACGGGAGGCCATGTCGAGGGCGAGACGATCGACGGCGCGCGCTCGTTCCAGCCGATGAACGTGAATTTCGGCCTCTTCCCGCCGATGCAGGAGCCCGCCGGCCAGAAGCTCCGCGGCGCCGAGAAGACCGTCGCCAAGCGGAAGGCGCTCACTCGCCGCGCCCTCGCCGATCTCGACGTCTGGCTTGGCCGCGTCGAGCGCGTTGCGGCTGAATGACGGCGCCCGTCACTACGATCCCCGCCGCGGCCGACGCGGATCAGGTGCCCGCCGAGGTCGCGGCCAGCTGGCGCACCGCGATGGTGCTCAAGCGCGACATCTTCAGCACCGTCGAGCGCGGGACGTTCCGCATTGCCGGGCGCGAAGTGCCGGCCGTGCTCCGCCGCATCGACCGCGTGCCGTTCTGGACGCGCCCGATCGCCCAGCACTTCCTCCGCCGCGAGGCGAAGGCGCTCGCGCTGGCCGGCCACCTCGGCTTCGCGCCGCCCCTCCTCTTCGAGGGCCGCGCGTCACTGGTCCGCGGCTGGCTCGACGGCCTGCCGTTGCACATCGCCAAGCCGCACGGCAACGCCGCCTTCTTCGCCTCGGCCACCAAGGCTCTGACCACGCTGCGGCGGAACCGGATCGCCCACAACGATCTCGCCAAGGAGCAGAACTGGCTGGTCGGCCCGGCGGGTCAGGCCTACCTCACCGACTTCCAGCTCGCGCAGGTGTTTCGCCGCAAGCGCAAGACATACCGCGTCCTCGCTTATGAGGACCTCCGCCACCTCCTCAAGCACAAGCGGAAGTACCTGCCCGATTCCCTGACCGGCACCGAAAGACGCATCCTTGCGCGCAAAGGCTTGCCGGCGCGGATCTGGATGGCGACCGGCAAGAAGGTCTACATCGCCATCAGCCGCGGCATCTTCCGCTTCACCGACCGCGAGGGTGGCGGGCCGCGCCTCGTCAACGACGCGCCGAAGATCGCCGCCGCGCTGCGCGCCGTTCCGGGCGTCAGCGAGGCGGTGGTCGTCGCCTATCCCGACCGGCGCTCGGGGACCGGCCTCTACGCCTTCGTCGAGACCGAGCGGACGATCGGCGAGGCGGCGCTTCGGAAGCCGCTCGAAGTCGCCCGCGGCAGCGCTCAGCCGCCCGAGCTCCTGCAGGAAGTCTCCGCCCTACCGCGCTCTCCCGACGGGACCGTGCGCACCGAGATCCTGCAGCTCGTCGCGACCAACCAGGTCGACCTCCTCGAGCCGCTCATCCGCTCGGCAGAGGAACGGGCGATCGTCGACCGGCTCGTCGCCGGCCGGGTCAATCTCCGCGACCGCTTTTCCTATTGAGGCGGTTGAGCTGGCGGGCATAGCCCCACAGCGTCATCTGTTTCCGCCAGTTCGGGATCTCGGGCACGCGGCTGAGGATCGTCGCGCCGGCACCCTTGGCGCTCTCGAGATTGAGCTGGACCAGCGCCAGCGGAACGAAGGCCGGCAGAACCTTCGCCGGCACGTCCGGCAGGAGCGCGGTCGCCTTCCGCAGATGATCGCGCGCCGCATGCATCAAATCGTAGAGGACGCCGCCGAGCTGCCCGGTCGGGCGGGCGGCAAAATAATCGTCGAGCTCGGCGTGGCGGGCCTCGATCAGCGTGCGCGGCAAATAGAGCTGTCGCCGCGCGACATGGACGGGCAGCGAGCGGAAGATGCCCGCGATCGTCCACGCCACGCCTGCGTGGCCGGCGAGGTCGGCCGTGTCGGTCGCCTCGCCGCCGTTGAGGACCATCGCCGCGAGCTGGAACAGCGCCGAGGCGGTGTCGCCGGCGTAGCCCTCGAGCGTGGGCATGTCCGGCATCGGGTCGTCATAGAGGTCGAAGATGCGCACCTCGACCATGCGGTCGAAGGCCTGCACCGGCAGGCGGAACTCCGCCATCGTGCGGAAAAGCGCCTCGGCGATCGGGTTGCCGGCGCTCTCGCGCTTGGCGAGCGCGTCACGCCACCATTGCAGCCTGATCTCGCCGGCCATCGGCTCGCGGATCTTGTCGCGCACCGAGGCGATCTCGGCGTTGAAGGCATGGAGCGCGAGGATGTGCTTCCGCGCCGACTGTGGAATGAAGAGGTCGGCGAGGTAGCGGTCGCGGTCTAGGTCACGGACGACGCGGACAGACTCCGCGTACGGATCGGCTGCCAAGTCAGGCCACCGCGAGGAGCGCGGCGGCGACCGCGCGGTCCTCCGCGAGGAGAACGTTGTGGGTGCGGACGGCCGCGCCGGTGCTCATCGGCTCGGCGACGATGCCGGCGGCCTTCAGCGCCGCCTTGAGCGCCGGCGGCAGCCTTACGAGATCGCTGCCGGTTCCTACCAGGAGGATGTCGATCTTGTCGGCTTCGGCAAAGACTCTGGCGAGGTCCGCCTCGGTAATCACCCCGGCAACCGCAGGCTCCCAGCCATGAACCCCGCTCGGCAGGCTGAGGATCGACCCGCGATGCGACATGCCGGCAAAGCGGAACCCGCCATTGCCGTAGGCCTCGATCGCGGCACGCCCGGGGAAATGGGCGGCGCGGATGACCGTGCCGCGCGCCACTGCGTCAGGGCCGCGCTTTGGCCGGCTTGCCGGTCTCGGCCTCGCCCTTCGCCGGAGCGACCGAGGACGGGCGGAGGTTGAAGTAGATGAGGACCGGGCCGCCGATGAAGATCGACGACGCCGTGGCGACGATGATGCCCCACAGCATCGCGGCGGTGAACGAGCGGACGACCGGGCCGCCGAAGACGAACAGCGAGCCGATGGCGAGGAGCAGCGTCAGCGACGTCATCAGCGTTCGCGCCAGCGTCTGGTTGGTGGCGAGGTCGATGACGTCGCGGATCGGCATCTGCTTGTAGCGGCGCAGGATCTCGCGGATGCGGTCGAAGATGACGACGGTGTCGTTGAGCGAATAGCCGATGATCGTCAGGATCGCCGCGATGCTCGAAAGGTTGAACTCGATTCGCGTCAGAGCAAAGAAGCCGACGGTCAGGATCGCGTCGTGGACGAGCGTCGCCACCGCGCCAATGGCGAACTGCCATTCGAAGCGGAACCAGATGTAGGTCATGATGCCGATGATGGTGAAGAGCACCGCCATCGTGCCGGTCCAAGCCAGCTCGCCCGACACCCGCGAGCCGACCACTTCGGTGCCGCGGTAGTCGTACTCGGTCACCGGAAAGGCTTCGCGGACGGTCGCCACCACCGCCTGCTGGGCCTCCTCACCGCCGGGCTGCATCGCGATGCGCATTTGCACCGTGCTGGGGTCGCCGAACTCCTGCACCTGGACCTCGCCGAAGCCGAGCTGGTCGACCTTCTCGCGGATCTCCTGGAGGTTCGCCGGCGACTGGTCGTGGGTCTGCATCTCGATGACGGTGCCACCGACGAAGTCGATGCCGCGGTTCACGCCGATCGTGAAGAAGAGGACGAACGAGAGTGTCACCAGCACCAGCGAGATGGGCGTGCGGATACGCACCCATTTCATGAACGGCAGGTTGGTGTTGTCCGGTACGAGGCGAAGCGGCATGGCGAATTGTCCGGCTAGAGCGGCACGGTCTTGGGGCGGAACCGCTGCACCCACACCGAGACGATGAGGCGGGTCACCAGATAGGCGGTGAACAGCGTGCTGACGATGCCGATGGCAAGCGTCACCGCGAAGCCTCTGATCGGTCCTGACCCGAGGAGGAACAGCGCCAGCGCGGCGATGAGCGCGGTCAAGTGCGAGTCGATGATCGTGCCGAAGGCTTTGCGGAAACCGTTGTCGAGGGCCGAGATCGTCGAGCGGCCCTCACGCGCCTCTTCGCGCATGCGTTCGTAGATCAGCACGTTGGCGTCGACCGCCATGCCCATCGTGAGCACGATGCCGGCGATGCCGGGGAGCGTCAGCGTCGCGCCGAGGAAGGAGAGGATGCCGATCATGAAGATGTTGCCGACGATGAGGGCGAGATCGGCGAAGAAGCCGAGGATGCCGTAGAAGATCAGCATGAACGCGGCGATGCCGACCACCGCCACGATCGAGGCGATGATGCCGGCGCGGATCGAGTCCTGGCCGAGGCTGGCGCCGACCGTCCGCTGCTCGATGATGGTGAGGTCGGCGGGCAGCGCGCCGGCGCGCAGCAGAATGGCGAGGTCGTTGGCCATCTCGACCGTGAACCCGCCGGAGATCTGCCCGGTGCCGCCGGGAATCGGCTCGCGGATGTTCGGCGCCGAGATGATAGCGTCGTCGAGGACGATCGCGAATTGCCGCCCGACATTCGCCGCCGTCGCCTGGCCGAAGGCGCGCGCGCCGCTGGTGTTGAAGCGGAAACTGACCGCCGGAATATTGGTCCGCGAGTCGAAGGTGGCCTGGGCGTCGACGAGATCCTCGCCGCTCACCAGCGGGATGCGCTCGACCAGGTAGTAGATTCCGGGCTCCTCGGTCGAGGGAAACAGGAGCTGGTCCGGCGTCGGCCGGGTCTGCGCCAGGGCCTGCTCGCTGACCCGCTGGTCGACCATGTGGAAGGTCAGCTGCGCGGTCTGCTGGAGGAGGTCCTTGAGGCGCTGCGGATCGTCGAGGCCGGGGACCTGGACGACGATGCGGTCGGTGCCCTGCGCCTGGATGTTCGGCTCGACCGTGCCGAGCTCGTCGATGCGACGGCGGATGACCTCGATCGACTGCGAGACCGCGCTGCGCACGCGCTGTTCGATGGCGGCGTCGGAGACGCGGAGGCGGAGGAGGCCGTCGGCCTCCGACGAGATCGATATCTCCGAAGGGGCCGCGCCGCCGAAGACGGTGATGCCGGTGGCGCGCGTCAGCGGCGCCAGCGCGTCGAGCGCGGCCTGGATCTGGGTCGGGTCGGTGACCCGGACCTGCACGGTCCCGTTCTGCACGCCGATGCCGGTGTAGGGGATGCGCGCGTCGCGCAGGTAGCGCCGGACGTCGCTCGAAATCGTGTCGAGGCGGGCCTGGATCACCCCCGCACGGTCG
Organism: uncultured Bauldia sp.; assembly: GCA_964402985.1. Classification (GTDB taxonomy): domain Bacteria; phylum Pseudomonadota; class Alphaproteobacteria; order Rhizobiales; family Kaistiaceae; genus JADYYB01. Next base: position 7,286 of record CAYOET010000106.1, read on the forward strand.
ACCTCGAGGAGAAGGTGCGACCCGCCCTGGAGGTCGAGGCCGAGCACCACCTGCTGCTTCGGCACAAAGCCCGGCCAGCTCGCGACCACGTTGGCCGGGAAGAAGTTGGGGAGCGCGAAGATGAGGCCGAGAAGAACCGTCCCGACGATCAGGACCACTTTCCAGGGCGCGAAATGGAGCATCTTAGACCGACTGCCGAGACAAAACGCCGGACCGGGCCGGCGGGAACGCTGAATTCAAGGAATGCATGCGGCGGCCCCCTCCCCGAGGAGGACCAAGCGAGCCGGCAATGCACCAGACCGCAGCAACAATGCAAGTTCATTCGCGGATTCGAGGGTGAAGGCACCGCTAATCTGCCCGCGACCGCTCGTGATCGTCTCGCGAACCGTTGGCGCAGCCAGAACGATCCCGTCGACGACGATCGCGAGCTGGGCGCCGATATTCGCCTTGGTCGCCTCGCCGAACGCTTCCCGCGCCCCCTTCTCGAGGAGGAACGTGACCAACGGCTGGCCCGTCACCGCGTCCAGCTCGGCCTTCGCCTCGGCGATCGCCGTGCCGCTGACGACGCTCGCGGTATGCATCAGAAAGCTGGTCCCCGGCAGCTCGGCGCTGGGAAGCGCAATGCGGTCGGGGCCGATCAGCATCACCGCGAGGTCGCTTGTCGGAAACGTCCGTTCGACGACATGGATCGAGAACTCGCCCGGCCGCGCGAGGTCATCGCGCAGGTCCGCAAGATTGGACCCCGCCGGGAGGCGCACCACGACCACATCCTCGCCGAGGATCGCGGCCGTCGGGGCGGGCGTCCCGAGGTCGCTCGTCCGCCGCTCCAGCACCTCGACAATCGTGGCGAGGCCCTGCGCGACCTCGATGCCGCGCTGCCCGAAATCGGCGGTCGCCACGCGGTAGGCGAGGCACTCCGATTCCTGCGCGGCGGCCCCGAACACGCCGAAACCGGCCAGGCCCACAACCGCGAGAAGGAGCGTCCTCAACACCGCGGGGTCCCGCGTATCCGCCCTAGGCCGCCGCCTCGTCCTTGACCGGCTCGCCCTTGGCGCGGACCTCGGCGACCATGCTGCGATGCTGGCGGATTCTCACCCCTTCGGCGATCTCGATCTGCAGCTCGTTCTCGTCGACGACCTTGACCACCTTGCCGATCAGCCCACCGCTGGTGACGATCGTATCGCCGCGGCGGATGTTCTTCAGGGTCTCCTGGTGCTGCTTCAGCTTCAGGCGCTGCGGCCGGATGATCAGGAAATAGAAGATCACGAAGATGATCGCGAACATCGGCAAAGGCGATGTCTGCAGGAAGTCGATGATACTGTTGCCGCTGCCTCCGGCACTTGGCGCCTGTGCGAAGGCGGGGGTGATGAACATCAGCGGCTCCGGTTTCTTTGCAAGAGGACTTGTGCGGGAGATGGGGCGCTAAGGCCGGTCCCGCAAGCCGCGCCGACTATCATGGCGTTTCGCTTGTTTGCAACCGGAATGCGACCGGCCGGCAGCGGCGGCTGGCGGGGCGATTGCCCGCGTGCTAACCGGCAGCCATGTTCCGTCCCCTCTTTTGAGGAGTTGCGCCCTGCCCGACTCGCCCCTCGACGGCCTTCTGCCGCGGCTCGACCGGCTGGTCGCTGCGCTGGAACGCCTCAGCCCGCCGCCGGCCCCGGCCACCGACCTTGCCGCCGCCGACGCTTTTGTCTGGCATGCCAAGGACCGGCGGCTGAGCCCCGTCGCGCGCGTCAACCGCGTCGATCTCTCGCTGCTCTACGGCATCGACCGGGTCCGCGACCTCCTCCTCCAGAACACGCTCCGCTTCGCGCGCGGTCTGCCGGCCAACAACGCGCTGCTGTGGGGCGCGCGCGGCATGGGCAAGAGCTCCCTGGTAAAGGCCTCGCACGCGGCGGTGAACGCGCATTTCAGCGGCCGCGCCGACCCGCTCCGGCTCATCGAGATCCACCGCGAGGACATCGAGAGCCTGCCCGAGTTGATGGCGCTGGTCGCTCCGCAACCGCACCGTTTCATCCTGTTCTGCGACGACCTCTCCTTCGAGGTCTCGGACACGTCGTACAAGTCCCTGAAGGCGGCGCTCGAGGGCGGGCTCGAAGGCCGGCCCGAGAACATCCTCCTCTACGCGACGTCGAATCGACGTCACCTCATGCCGCGCGACATGATCGAGAACGAGACCTCGACCGCGATCCATCCCAGCGAAGGCGTCGAGGAGAAGGTCTCGCTCTCCGACCGCTTCGGCCTCTGGCTCGGCTTCCACAATTGCAGCCAGCCCGACTATCTCGCGATGGTCGAGGCCTATGTCGCCCACTTTACTCTCGGCGTCTCGCCGGACGAGCTCCGCGCCGACGCGCTCGAATGGGCGGCGACGCGCGGCGCCCGCTCGGGCCGCGTCGCCTGGCAATACATCCAGGATCTCGCCGGCCGTCTCGGCACGACGCTGGGCGAGCCGCCGGCGCCCGAAGCCTCGGCCGAAATGCAAATGCCGGCGGTCGAGCCGCCGGCATCAGCGAACGAGGAGGAACCGCCTCCGGCCGCGCCGGCCCGCCCCCAGGGCAGCGAGCGGCGGTCGCGCCGTCCGGCCTAGGCGCCGCTCAGATGGTCGAGCGGGTTGACCGGGGTCGAGCCCTGGCGGAGTTCGAAATGGAGTTGCGGCTGGGTCACTGACCCGGTCGCGCCGACCACCGCGATGGTCTGACCACGCGCTACGGTCTGCCCGCGCTCGACCATGATCTCCTTGGCGTGGGCGTAGGCCGAGACCCAACCGCCCGCGTGGCGGACGAGGATCAGGTTGCCGTATCCGGCGATCTCGTTGCCGGCATAGATCACGGTGCCGGCCTCGGTCGCCTTGATCGAAGTGCCCTCTGGCACGGCGAGGTTGATGCCGTCATTGCGCTCGCCGTCCGGCTTGACGCCGAAGCTCGAGATCATGCGGCCGTTGACCGGCCAGCGGAACTCGGTGCCGCTGGTCGACGGTGGCGTGCTCGGCTGCGTGGCGACCGGAGTCGTGGTCGCAACCGGCGGCGTCGCCGCGATCGTCGGCGCGACCGGCGTGTTGGCGACGACGCTCGGCGGCGCGCTCGGCACCGGAGCCGGGATCAGCGTCGGCCCGGCGTCGGTGCGGGTCGAGCCAGGCACCGTGCCGAGCGACCCGTTGGTCGGCTGGTTGATGGCCACTTGGACCGGCGCGCCAGTACCGCCTGGGATGCGGAGCTGGGCGCCCGCCTGGACACGCGAAGCGTTGGTGATGCCGTTGGCGCGCATCAGGGCGTCGACGGTGACGCCGTTGGCGCGCGCGATGCTGTAGAGCGTCTGGCCTGGGGCCACGGTGACCACCCCCGCGCTGGCGACGGCGACCGGAGTCGACGCGCTGACCGGAGGAGCGATCGGAGCCGGGCTGGCGACCGGCCGCTGCGGCGGGGTGATCGGATTGAGGCCGGCTTGAGCGGGTGCCGGCGTCGGAGCGCCGAGGCCCGGCTGGGTGTAGGTGGGAACGCTGTACCCCGTGGACGGAGCGGCGGCTGGACCCGGAGTCGAGTACGCCGGCGCCGGATAGGGCGAGGGCGATCCCGCGAGCGGCGGCAGGTCGGCACGGGCGACCGAGGACGGCGCCTGACCCGGCGTCACGCGCGCGCCCGGATTGGGAGTCAGCTGGCCGCCCGGCGCGGAGGCGCCCAACGCGGCCGGCGGCAGCGGCTGCAAGCCGCCTGGTTGCGCCGCATTGTTGGTGCTGCCGGTGAACATCGGCAGGCCGAAGCGCGAAGCGTTGCTGCATGCAGCGTTCGCGCTGGCCAGAATGGCCACCATTGCCACCTGTGCGACGATCCGCAGGCGGGAGGAAATCTCATTTGTACGCATGGGCTTAGCCTGGCCTCGAACGCGATACTGAAGGCTCGGACGTTAGTTTGGTAACGTTTACGAAGCCTTAAAGCCGGGCGGCGCGACCGGGAATCAGCGGCACGAAACGCACCTCGCGAAGCGGCCGCTCCTCCCAGCCCTTGGCGTCGCGCTCGACCCGCACCAGGCGCTGCACGCCGCCCGCCTCGCCGATCGGAATCAGCATCACCCCGCCGACTTTGAGCTGTTCGTAGAGCGCCTTCGGGATGCGCTCGACCGCGGCGTTGACGACGATGCGGTCAAAGGGCGCCTCATCCGGCCAGCCAATCGAGCCGTCGTCGACGCGGCTCGCGATATTGCCGATGCGGAGCGTGCTGAAGCGCCGGTCGGCCGCCTCGATGAGCGTGCGGAAGCGGTCGACGGTGAACACCTTCCCGGCGAGCCCGGCGAGCACGGCCGTCTGATACCCCGTGCCGGTCCCGACCTCGAGCACGCGATCGTCGGGGCCAACCGCAAGGTCGTTCACGACGCGCGCCACGATCTCGGGCGAGGTCATGGTCTGCCCGCAATCGATCGGCAGCGGACGCTCGGCATAGGCGTCGCGGCGCGCGTGCGGCGGCACGAACAACCCGCGCGGCGCGCCCTCGATGGCCGCCATCACGCGGCGGTCGGTGAGGTCGAAGCGGCGGAGGCGGAGCAGCAGGCCCGCGACCGCGATGCGGTCGGCTTCGGCATTGAAGTCGCCTGTCTCGGGCGCCGCCTTGCCCTCGCCCTCCCCGGTCGGATCCGGACGCTCCGGATCAGCCATTCTCGCTGCCGAGCGCGGCCTTCAGCTTCTCGACCAGCGGATAGTCGGTGAGGTCGAGGCGGAGCGGCGTCACCGAGATTTGGTCGTTCTCGATGGCGTGGAGGTCGGTGCCCGGGCTGAGGTCAACGGCCTGCTTGCGGTACTGCAGCCAGTAATAGGGCAGCCCGCGCGCGTCCTTGCGCTCGTCGATGAAGAGGCTGTGGGTGACGCGGCCCTGGGCCGTCACCTCGATGCCCCTGACCGCATCGGGTCCGCAATCGGGGAAGTTGATGTTGTAGAGGACGCCCGCCGAGAAGCCGAACTTCTGGATGCGGGCGATGAGGTCGGGACCGTATTTCTCGGCGGTTTCCCAGAGCGGCTCCGCCGCGTTCGCCCAATCGGAAGCCTGCGAGAGGGCGATCGATGGGATACCGAGGAGCGTGCCCTCGATCGCACCCGCAACCGTGCCCGAATAGGTCACGTCGTCGGCCGCGTTCTGCCCGTTGTTGATGCCGGAGAGGACGAGGTCTGGCCGCCCGCCGAGGATGCGTCGCACCGCCATGATCACACAGTCGCTCGGCGTGCCGCGCAGTGAGAAGCGCTGGTTGCCGAAATCGCGGAGGCGCAGCGGATCGGAGAGGGTGAGCGAGTGCGAGAGGCCGCTATGGTCGGTCTCGGGCGCGACCACCCACACATCGTCGCTGAGTTTCCGGGCGATCCGCTCGAGGACGCCGAGCCCCGGCGCGCTGATGCCGTCGTCGTTGGTAACGAGAATCCGCATGGCTCGGCTTTACATCTGCATTCGCTTGTCAAATCAAGCGTTCGGCCAAGCTTTGGTTGCCGCCCCGTGCTCGTTGCGACCATCTAGGCTTAACCTCCCCCTCGAGGGGAGGTCGAAACCGCGACAGCGGTTTCGGGAGGGGGGCACTTCGCTGCAACCGCCCTTCCCCCTCCCCGAAGCTAGCTCGCCAAAGCTCGCAAGCTTCGACCCTCCCTCAAGGGGAGGATTAAGGAGAGAATCAGCCGATCTTCGTCACGGAACCCATGTAGCGACGGAGCACCTCGGGCACCGTGATCGACCCGTCCCCGTTCTGATAGGTCTCCATCACCGCGATCAGCGCGCGCCCGACCGCGACGCCCGACCCGTTGAGCGTGTGGACGAGGCGCGTGCCCTTCCCCTCGGCCGGCCGGTAGCGGGCGTCCATGCGCCGGGCCTGGAAACCGCCGCACACCGAGACCGAGGAGATTTCGCGGTAGGCCGCCTGCCCCGGCAGCCACACCTCGATGTCCCACGTCTTCTGCGCGGAGAAACCCATGTCGCCGGTGGAGAGCGTCATCACCCGGTAGTGCAGGTCGAGGCGGCGCAACACCTCCTCGGCCGAGGCGAGCATGCGCTCGTGTTCGTGCTTGGACTGCTCCGGCGTCGCGATCGCGACCAGCTCGACCTTGTTGAACTGGTGCTGACGCAGCATGCCGCGCGTGTCCCGGCCGGCCGCCCCCGCTTCCGACCGGAAGCACGGCGTCAGCGCCGCGAAGCGGAGCGGCAGCTCGGCCTCGGAGAGGATCGACTCGCGCACGAGATTGGTGAGCGGCACCTCGGCGGTCGGGATGAGCCAAAACTCCTCGGAGGTCGGCGCCCGCTCGAAGACCGCGGTGACGACCTCGGCCGGCCGTCCGCCAGTGGTCAACATCTCGGTGTCGTTGGGCAGCCAATGCGCGTCGATCACCCGTCGCGCCTGTAGATCGCGCCGCTCGGCCGAGGCGCCGAAAAAGAGCTCGCCGCCGAATTTCGGCAGCTGCCCGGTGCCGCGCATCGCCTCGTCGCGCACCATCAGCGGCGGCTCGACCTCGACATAGCCGTGCTCCTCGGTGTGGAGGTCGAGCATGAACTGGCCGAGGGCGCGTTCGAGCCGGGCAAGTCCGCCCTTCAGGATGACGAACCGCGCGCCGGACATCTTGGCGGCGGACTCGAAATCCATCTGCCCGAGCTTCTCCCCCAGCTCGAAATGCTCCTTCGCCTGGAACGCAAGGTTGCGCTTGGCGCCCCAGGCGCTCTTCTCGACATTGGCGTGTTCGTCCGCGCCGACCGGCACCTCGTCGAGCGGCACGTTGGGGATGACTGCGAGCTCCGCGTCGAGCTCCTTGTTGAAGCGGCGCTCCGTCTCCTCGGCGCCCTGGAGAAAGGCCTTGATGTCAGAGACCTCCGCCATCAGGTGGGACGCCGTCGCCTCATCCTTGAGGCCCTTGGCCTTGCCGATCTCCTTCGAGGCGGCGTTGCGCCGTTCCTGGGCGGTCTGCACCGCGAAGATGTGGGCACGGCGCTTCTCGTCGAGCGCGATCAGCCGCGCCGAAGCCGGCGCCGCCCCGCGGCTGGCGAGGGCGCGGTCGAGCGCCTCCGGGTTCTCGCGGATCCACTTGATGTCGAGCATGGCTGATGACTCACGCAGTGCGGGCGGCGCGCCTTCATAACCAAAGGAGGGTCGGGCGTCACGGTCGCTGTGGGGTCCGCAAAGTCAGGACCTGGCCCCGGCCGACCGTCGCGCCCGATCTTGTTGAGTATTGATCTTCCGATTGCAGGCTATCTCGACGATTCCCCTCAAAGTAGCGCCGAGGCGTCCTGGGACCTGAAAGCACTGTCCCAGTTCGCGAATGTTCGTTGCGCTCTGGCCACAGCTAAAGTGATTCGGGCAGGCGACGTGGCTTCCGGCTCCGCAATGCTCAACTAATGAAACGTCAGGGTCGGGGGATGAGTTTGTGAAGCATTTGTTTGTATCTGCGTCCGCGATGCTGCTGGCCGGCCTCGCTTGCGGCCCGGCGGCCGCTCAAGAAACCTCTCCCGCGAATGAATGGACCGTCGAGACCTCGGCGGCGCTCGCTTACATGATGCGCGAGGGCGTGGGAGGGCCGATCGTAACGAATACGAACGGTGGGGCTACCGTCATTGCCGCCTCCGACCTCGGCCTCGATTGGACGCCGGGCGCCGATCTCAGGCTTAGTCTCATGAAGTCGGACTGGGGGGTCGAGGCGCGATTCTTCGGCCTCTTCGATTGGGAAAGCGAGTTCAACACGGCGAACGCCGGCCTGCTGCTGGTCTTCGGCGTCAACGTCGGCGGCGCCTCTCAACTGCCCACCACCTATCGATCAAGTCTCGATACCCTCGAGTTCAATGCCGTTTGGCGGCCGACCTCGCGTCTCGATCTGCTCGGCGGCCTTCGCTGGGTCAACCTCGACGAGCAGCTAGATATTGGATTCGCCGCCGGCGGACCGATCCTCCTGACCGGACGCAACCATACCTCGAGCGAGGGGTTCGGACCGCAGATCGGCATGCGCCTCCACCTTCTCGAGCCGCGGCCAACGAGTTCGCTCTACCTCGATGTCGAAGCCCGGGTGGCCGCGATACATTTCGAGCACGACTCCTTGACCGGATTCGTCCCGCCCGTCGGAAACCCGATATTTCCCAGCAACCGCAGCTCCTCGACTTGGAGCCCGCTGGTGGAGATCGGCGCCGTCGCCGGCTTCAAGGTCTCGGAGAAGGCGACGATAGAGCTCGGGTATCGGCTGATGTACATCAACAACGTCGCCATCGCGACCGTTGGCGGCTTAGGGAACGCGAGCGGCGAAACGCCCACCAGTCACCTGCTGATGCACGGCGTCACCGCTGGGTTGAAGATCAGGTTCTGAGCAGTCTGACAGGGCGCGGGTACGACCGCCGGCGCCGCCCTTCGATGACACGAAACCCGCCGGCGAGCCCTTGGCCGCCGCTACCCCTACGGGCCTAGGCCGGTTTCCCGGCTCCCTCCGCGCCGCTCTCGGTCGCGGCAGCAGCAGCTGCCGCAGCCGCCGCGGCGGCGTTGCGCTTCTCGACGAACGCGACCGAGAGGATCGACAGCTCGTAGAGGACGAGCGTCGGGATCGCGAGGCCGAACTGGCTGATCACGTCCGGCGGGGTCAGGATCGCGGCGGCCACAAACGCAAGCACGACCGCGTATTTCCGCTTCGAGCGCAGTGTCTCGGCGGTGAGAACGCCGATGCGCGCGAGGAGGGTCAGCACCACCGGCAGCTGGAACATGAGGCCGAAGGCGAAGATCAGCGTCATGATCAGCGACAGATACTCGTTGACCTTGGGCAGGAGCGAGATCGCGACCTGCCCGTCCCCGCCCGCCTGCTCGAAGGACAGGAAGAAGCGCAGCTCCAGCGGCAGCATCCCGAAATAGACCAGCGCCGCGCCGAGCGCGAAGAGGATCGGCGTCGCCACGAGGTATGGGGCGAAGGCGGACCGCTCGTTCTTGTAGAGGCCGGGCGCGACGAACCGGTAGATCTGGATGGCGATGATCGGGAAGGCGAGGAAGAGCGCCCCGAAGATACCGATCTTCACCTGGGTCAGGAAATATTCCTGGGGCGCGGTGTAGATCAGCTGGCGGGTCGGGTCGTCCCCTGTCGCCCAACGATAGGGCTGCAGAAGGATGTTGAAGATCTCGTCGGCGAAATAGAAGCAGAAGAAGAACGCTATCACGACGGCGATCAGCGTCTTGATGAGGCGCGAGCGCAGCTCGATCAGATGCTCGATGAGCGGCGCGCGGCTCGACTCGACCTCGTCGTCCTCGACCGCGGCCATCAACGGCCTCCGGCCGCGGCTGAGGCCGGCGGCGCTTCGCTGTTGTCGGCCTCGATCGGCGCGGGCGCGTCGGCCTCGCGGGTCGACACGATCTGCGGCGTAACCGGCGCGGGCTTCGTCGCGCCGTTCGCGAGTGCCGGCGCAGGGCCCGCCGACGTTGTGGTGGGGCCGGTCATGATCGCGGGATTGACGGCGCGCGGGCCAGTCATCCCGGCCGGCGCCTTGACCGGCGTGGCGCCGGCAAGCGAGGCCTTGGCGGTGGTGTTGTCCAAGCTGCGGCCCACGCTCTCCAGGTCGCGCTGCGTATCCTTGCCAACCGCCTCGACCGACTTCTTGATCTCGTCGATCTCGGCTTCCTTGAGCGCGTCGTTGAACTGGCGCTGGAAGTCGTTGGCCATGCGCCGCATCTTGCCGACGGTCTTGCCGACGGTGCGCAGCATCCGGGGCAGGTCCTTCGGACCCACCACGACCACCGCGATCACGGCTATCAACAACAGCTCTGACCAGCCGATATCGAACATTGACTTGTGTCCGGGCCTTCCGACGCGGCTACGGACGACGCCTTACGTCGCGTTCCGGCGCTCGCTCGACGCGTCTACCGTGCTGCGGGGCGTAGTCTCGATGGCCTTGGGCTGAGCCGTGGCGGTCGGGGCGTCGTCGTCCTCCGCCATGCCCTTCTTGAAGCTCTTTACGCCCTTGGCGAGGTCGCCCATGACCTCGGAAATCTTGCCCCGCCCGAACAGGAGAAGGACGATCACCAGCACGATGAGCCAGTGCCAGATACTGTTCATGCCCAACATCAGACTCTCCGAAACCCTTGCCTTTTGCCCGCCTCCGGACGCCTCGAAAGCACCCACGGGCCACTAAGCGTCATGTAGGCTCATTCCCCCTGCCTTGGCAAATATAACCGCCTCGCGCGGATCGACTGAAACGCTGACTTCGCTGCCCGCCGGAAAGCGCATGTCGGCCCGCACTCTGGCTCGTATCCGCGCTTCGCGACCGTTAATCGCGATCTCGAGATGGTCGACCTCGCCGAGGAAATTCTCGGACACGACGAGGCCGGTCGCGCCGCCGTTTCCCGGCGCCGAAAGCCGGATGCCCTGCGGCCGCACGCCGACCACCACCGCGACCCCCTCTCCGTGCTCCCCGCATGAGATGCGGCCGATCGGGGTCTGCACCCAGCCGCCGGCGACCACGCAGTCGAACTCGTTGATGTCGGACAGGAAGCGCGCGGCCGAGAGGTCGGTCGGGCGCCGGTAGAGGGTCTCGGCCGTGCCGAGCTGGATCAGCTGGCCCTCGCGCATCAGGCCGACCCGGTCGCCCATCCGCATCGCCTCCTCGGGATCGTGGGTGACGATGATGCAGGTCGCCCGCGTCTCGCGGATGATGGCGTAGGTCTCTTCGCGCACCTGCTCGCGGAGCCCGCGGTCGAGGCCGGAGAACGGCTCGTCCATGAGGAGAACGGCCGGACGCGGCACGATCGCCCGAGCAAGCGCCACGCGCTGCTGCTCGCCACCGGAAAGCGCGTGCGGGTAGTCGTGGGCGTGACGCTCGAGCCCGACCCGGCTCAGCACGCGGAGCGCCTCGCGCTCGGCCTCGCCCCGCGGCAGGCCGGTGAGGCCGAACATCACGTTCTTGAGAACGGTGAGGTGCGGGAAGAGCGCGTAGTCCTGGAACATGAGGCCCACGCCGCGCTTCTCGGGCGGCACGAAGATCTTCGGACCGCTGACCTCGCGGCCGTCGATGAGGACACGGCCACCCGCCGGCCGTTCGAGGCCGGCCGCGACGCGCAGGAGCGTCGTCTTGCCCGAGCCCGAGCGACCGAGGAGGCACAGGATCTCGCCCGGCTCGACGGTGAGCGTGACGCCGCGGAGGGCAGGCACGCCGTCATAGAAGTGGGTGACCTCGTCGAAGCTCAGCCGGGCGGCAATGGTCGCGCCCGCCGTACCGCGCCGGCCCCAGACGCGCCGTTCCGCAGTCTCGTTCATTGCCACAAAGGATACGCCCTAACGGTCCTGTTCGGGCTCGATATCGGGAAGAAGGAGGGCTTCGTCCAGTGGGTCTTCGTCGTCGGCGAGGGCATTGCCGAGCGGCGGACGGGGCAACGGCGGCCCCAGCGGGCCCGAAATGTCGAGGAGTCCTGCGCCTTTCAACTCTTCGAGACCCGGAAGATCGGTGAGCGCCGCGAGGCCGAAATGATCGAGGAAACCGTCGGTCGTGCCGTAGGTGACCGGGCGCCCCGGCGTGCGCCGGCGACCGCGCATCTTGATCCAGCCCGTTTCAAGGAGGACGTCCACTGTGCCCTTGCTGGTCGTAACACCGCGGATCTCCTCGATCTCGGCGCGGGTGACCGGCTGGTGGTAGGCGATGATCGCGAGCGTTTCCATCGCCGGCCGTGACAGGCGGCGCAGCTCCTCGACGTCGCGGCGCATCAAATAGGAGAGGTCCGACGCGGTGCGGAACGCCCACTTGCCGGCGACGTGGTGGAGCTCGACGCCGCGGCCGGCATAATTCGCCTGGATGTCGCGGATGAGGGCCGGCACGTCGGCGCCGTGCGGCAGACGCTCGGCGATCACGTCCTCGCCCAGCGGCTCGGCGGCGGCGAAGAGCAGCGCCTCGACGATGCGGAGTTGGCGCTGGCGGTCCTCGGCCTCCCTCTCGGCGAGGAGACCGATATGGACGATCTCGGCGGTGGCGCGTTCTGCCATGGGGGCCTCGTTCAGGTCACGGCTCGCACCCGATCGCGAAGATGGATCGGGGCGAAGGGAGCGGCTTGCTTGATCTCGATCTTGCCCTCGCGCGCCAGCTCGAGGCTGGCGCCGAAGGCGCTTGCGGTGACGGTGCGGCGGGTTTCGGCCGTGATCAGATACGGCGACAGAAATACCGACAGCGGGGTCCATTCGGCGATCTTGCCGATCAACTTGGTGAGGATCGCCCTCGCCTCGCCCAGCGACCACACCGTGCGCTGGCCCATCTTCAACGAGCCCTGGACGGTTCGCTTGCGCTGGTCGGCGTAGGCACTGAGGAGATCGTAGAGCGTCGCCGCGTAACGCGGATGCCTGACTGCCGCGATCTGCTCCGGCGCGCCGCGCGCGAACACGTCGCGGCCGAGGCGGTTGCGTTCGCCGAGCTTGGTGGCCGCGGCGCGGATCGCCTCGAGCTTACGGATGCGCTGGGTCAGCGCCTCGGCAAGGTCCTCGGCCGAGGGGCTGTCGTCGCTGGCGGGTTCGGGCAGGAGGAGCCGCGACTTGAGGTAGGCGAGCCACGCCGCCATCACCAGATACTCGGCAGCGAGGTCGAGCTTCAGGCCGCGCAGCTGCGCGATATAGGTGAGGTACTGCTCGGCCAGCGCCGCCACCGAGATGCGGGCGAGGTCGACCTTTTGGCTGCGAGCGAGAGACAGGAGGAGGTCGAGCGGCCCCTCGAAGCCGTCGACGTCGATGACAAAACTCTCCTCCGCCCGCGCCTCCCATGCGGGATCGGGCCAGAGGTCCTTCTGCGAATTGGTCGGCGCGGTCATTCGGGCGACCTTCGGCGCTTTCGTCATCCGGCCAGAATAGCCGATTCCCAGCGGAAACAAGCTATTCCGCGGGCGCGTGCCTGGCCCCCCTCAGTTCGGGACGACGAAGCAGTCCTGCCCGGCGGCCTTGAGCTGATTGCAGAGGCCCTGCGCCTCGTTCTGGGTCGCCGCCACCGGCCCGACGCGGACGCGATAGAACACGCCGCGGTCGGCGACCGTCGCCGGAACGATGCTGGCCTCGCGATTGCCGAGGAGAGTCGGCATCCGGCGCTGCATTTCCGCGAACGCCGCCACCGCCTGGGCCTCGGTGCGATGCGAGACGAGGCTCACCACGTAGCCGGGCTGGCCCGGCGTGACGATGATCCGGCCGGCCGTCGGCGTCAGCGCGGCGACCTGGACGGGCGCGACCGGCGGAGCCGCCTGGACGGGTGCCGCCGCTGACGCGGCCGGTGCCGGGATCGACGCGGTGGTCATCGGCGAAACCTCGACCGGACGCGCCGGAAGCTGGGTCGCGCTCGGCACTGCAGCGGCTGCCAGCCGCGCGGCGGCGGACTCGCTCGGGCTCGGCACGGTGCCGCTGTCGAGGATCGTGCCGTTCGGGCTGAAGACCACGGTGCGAACCGTGCGCGCGGTGATCGGCGAGCCGGGCAGCGGAGCGTTCGCAGCCTGCGCCGGCGTCGGCCCCGTGCCGTTCGGCTGGATGATCTGCGCGAGCGCGTCGTTCGACGCCGGATCGACGGTCGTCTGCGGCAGCGCGGTCACCGGCTCGGTCGAGCGCGCGACCACGACGTCGCGGTTGGCCGCGATCGGGTCGAGGATGATCTTGTTGGCGTCGGCCGTTGCGACCGGCACGATCTTGGTCGGGCCAATGTCGGCGGTGATCAGCGGCGGCGGACCGCTCGCGGTCATCGCCAGGCCATCGGAGCGGCTCAGCACCAGCGCCGCCGCCCCCCCGACCACAGCGAGGCCGAGGACCATCCCCATCACCAGAGTGGCGCGGCCGGAACGGCGCGCGGCCCGCCTCTCCTGGGCCTGGAAACCGCGCCCGAGCGGCATCGCGTAGCCCTCGTCGGGGTCGCTCGCCTCGTCGGACTGGAAGAAGCCATCGTCGTCGGCCGGTGGCGCCTCGCCCCGACCGAACGCCATCACGTCGTGACCGCGTGCCTGGCCCACGCGGGCTGGCTGGAAATGCGGATGGAGAGCCGGCCTGGCCGCAACCGGGGCGGTCGCTTCGTCCTGCCAGGCGAAATCATCGAGGCCGAATTGGTCGGGGGCCGGCAGATCCGGCGCCTCGGGAAGCTCGGCGGTATTGGGCAGCACCCACTCGCCGACCTGGGGCAGGCGCGGCGACGCGGGCGGAACCGGCGGCCCGGCGTCGATGTCGTCGATGGTCGAGAACGGATCGTCCGCGAAGTGATCCTCGCGCGCCTGATGGAGGTGCGCGTGGGCGCCCAAGAATGATGGGTCGCCCGTTTGCGCATAGCCGGAATAGGGATCGTCGAGCGCTACCTGGATCTGCGGCTCGATGTGATGCGGCTCGAAGGGCCGGCGGATCGAGTCGAAAGAGGACTGCAACTCGTTCATCAGCTCGGACTCGAGGTCGCTGCCGGGTACCGCGGGCTCATCTCCGGCAGCCCGCGCACGGGCCGGGCGAGGGTCGATGGCGGCACGAAGCGCGGCGGCGTAGCTGCCCGGCTCGTCGTTGCGGATGGGGTTCTCGTTGGCGGCCTGCATCCGCCGCTGCAGCGGCGAGTGAACTCTCACTTTAGGTCCGGGCATCGGCATAAATTCACTCTCCTGCCTGCCACGCGCCCCCCGACGCCCCTGTCCTGTGTCCGGCTAACGCATCTCCACCGGGGCACTCACTCCAAGGATGGCAAGGCCTTCCGCCAGTACCAATCGCACGGCGTGCACGAGGGCCAACCTCGCCGCCGTCGACTCTCGATCTCGTTGGTTAACAAATCGTAACTGCGGCATCTCCTTGCCCCGGTTCCAGTGGCCGTGGAACTCGGAAGCCAGTTCATGAAGATAATAAGCGATTCGGTGCGGTTCGTGCGCCTCCCCTGCAGATTCAATGACACGCGGAAACTCGGCGAGTCTCCGCACCAAAGCGATCTCCCCACTATCCACCAGCGGGGCGAGCGAGATCGTGCGCAGCGCAGTCGCGCTCGTGTCGAGATCGGGCATTTCCGACGCCGCCTGCCGGAAAACCGAGCAGGTCCGGGCGTGCGCGTATTGCACGTAGAAAACGGGATTGTCCTTGGATTGCTCCGTGACCTTTTGGAAATCGAAGTCGAGCGCGGCGTCGTTCCGCCGATAAACCATCATGAAGCGGACCGGGTCGACGCCCACTTCCTCCACGACCTCGCGCAGCGTGACGAAGTTGCCGGAGCGCTTCGACATCTTCACCGGCACCCCGGCGCGGAGCAGATTCACGAGCTGGCAGATCTTGACGTCGACCGACGCCTTGCCGTCGCTGACTGCCTTCACCGCCGCCTGCACGCGCTTGACGTAGCCGCCGTGATCGGCGCCCCACACGTCGATCATCTGCCGGAAGCCGCGCAGATACTTGTCGTAGTGATAGGCGATGTCGGAGGCGAAGTAGGTGTAGGAGCCGTCCGACTTGATCAGCGCCCGGTCGGTGTCGTCGCCGAACGCGGTCGACCGGAACAGCATCTGCTCGCGGTCTTCCCAATCGGGTTCGACCTGGCCCTTGGGCGGCGCGAGCCGGCCCTCGTAGATCAGCCCACGCGCCTGCAGGGCCTGGATCGCCTCGGCAACCCGGTCGGTCTTTCCTTCGATCAGCGACCGCTCGGAGAAGAAGAGGTCGTGCTCGACATTGATCAGGGCGAGGTCGGCGCGGATCATCTCCATCATCATCGCCACGGCCGTGTCGCGGGCGATGGCGAGCGCCTGGGGACCCATGTTCAGAAGGCGCCGGTCGTATTTCTCCGCCAGCGCCTGCCCGACCGGCACGAGATAGTCGCCCGGGTAGAGCCCCTCCGGGATCTCGCCGATCGTTTCGCCGAGCGCCTCCCGGTAGCGGAGAAGCGCGGACTCGCCGAGCACTTCCACCTGCTTGCCGGCGTCGTTGATGTAGTACTCGCGGGTGACGGCATAGCCGTTGGCTTCGAGAAGGCTGGCGAGGACGTCGCCAACCACGGCGCCGCGGCAATGGCCGACATGGATCGGGCCGGTCGGGTTGGTCGACACGTACTCGACGTTGACCGTCTCGCCCGCCCCGCGATTGTTCCGGCCGTACGCGGGGCCTGCGGCGATGATCTTGCCGAGCAGCGACTGCCAGTAGGCCGGCGCGAGCGTGAGATTGATGAAGCCCGGGCCGGCGACCTCGATCGCCGCGATATCGGTGTCGGCCTTGAGCTGCGCGGCGATCGCCTCGGCGAGTTCGCGCGGCTTCTTGCCGAGGGGCTTGGCCAGCACCATCGCGGCGTTTGTCGCGAGCTCGCCGTGGCCCGCCTCGCGCGCCGGCTCGACCACGATCCGCGAGAGGTCGAGCGCTGCAGTGTCGGTCGCCGCCGGAACGGCGGAGCGGACGGCCGTCCGCACGCGAGTGGTCAGGTCGTCGAAGACGTGCATGGGCTTTCGGCGCGCTTTGGGAAAGGCTGCGGAGCTATCCCAATTCGGGGAGCCGGTCAAACATCCGCGCATACTCCGCGATCGCATAGCGATCCGACATGCCGGCGATGAAATCGACGATCCGCCGCGCC
>CAYOET010000107.1:0-11024 GCA_964402985.1 uncultured Bauldia sp.
CGCCGCGCTTGTTGAGCCAGGCGACGATCTCCTTCACCTCGACGATGACTTCGGGACCGATCCCGTCGCCGGGGAGGAGGAGAAGATGATGGGTGGCCATGACGCGCTCTTTCGCTCAACTGAGGCGCGGCCTGACTAAAGGGGAGGGCGCGGGATGGCAAGGGAGGCTCATGGCTTGCTACTTGCCGCCGCCTTGGTGATCCAGGGTGGGGGCGCTTGATGCTTCTGGCGAACCCTGCCCTCGTATGAGCTCATCGTGTCGCTGCCTGGCGGCCTCTCCCGTCAGGAATGTCGTGTCCCTGACAATCATCCCCGCCGAATGTTCGACCACCTTGGCGTAGTCGGGCACCAAGGTTTTTAGAACCTCGTGCGCCACTTGCCGAATAGCGGCGCGTTCGGGACCTTCCATCGGCCTCGCTGTACCACTCTCGTGCGCAACCCAACCCAGCGAATTGCGTTTTAGCTCTGCGTAGACCTTGTCGAGCTTGGGATCGACGTGAGCCCCGCCGTCTTGGTTCGCCGAGGTGAGGACAAGATCTCGCCGCGAGAGCGAGTTTCGATTTATGTCGACAAAGACTGCCTCGGTCCACCACTTGTCGAAAATCGTTTTCCGGATCAGTGGTGGCGGCACGTCGTCCAACGGCGCGATGTACCGAGTGCCGCTCCCACCGATCGCCATCGCGATCAGACCGCTGTGAGACACCCGATTCATCCGGTTTGGCGGCGGGGACGTGTTGAAGAAAAAGGCGTCCTTCCTACCCAGGAGTCCGAGCAGCGACTTCGAGTTCTTCGAGTCGTGGAGCAGCACTCGGAGTGGGACCGCCAAGCGCTTCGCTTCACCCTCGAACCCTGCGTCGAAAGCGTCGGCCGATGCTTTCAAGAACCCGAGTTGCTCGGTCAGATGCTGTTCTAGGTCTGCCTTAGACAGCTCTTCGCGTTCCGCCATTTTGCCCTCTTTGCGCTGGGGGCGTGGTACCATGAGTCGCTCGGACCCTCGTGAATCGACCGGAATCCGGTTGACACAAAGGGGCTCCTCCCGTAACTCAGCGCGGTTGCGGCGCGACCCATGGGTCGTGCCGCGTCATCATTTTCAGACACGCACCATGCAAGCCGGCCGATTTTTCGGCCCGATGGGAAGTCAGATGTTCGCAGTCATCAAGACCGGCGGGAAGCAGTATCGGGTCGCCGCCGACGATGTGATCCGGGTCGAGACGCTGGCCGGCGAGGCCGGGGACTCGGTGAAGTTCGACGCCCTGATGGTGGGCGGCGAGGGCGGCGAGATGAAGATCGGCGCGCCGCTGGTTGATGGCGTGACCGTCACCGGCGAGATCGTCTCGCATACGCGCGACGAGAAGAAGATCGCCTTCTACAAGCGCCGCCGCCACAATTCGCGCCGGACGCGCGGCCATCGCCAGCACATCACGGTGATCAAGATCACCGCGATCGGCGGCGAGACCGCCAAGCCGAAGCGGACGCGGAAGGCCAAGGCAGCCGAGACCGAGGGCGCGGAAGCTGCTGCCCCGGCCGAAGCTCAGGCTTAAGGGAGAAGAGACCATGGCTCACAAGAAGGCCGGCGGCTCCTCGCGCAACGGGCGCGACTCGGACGGCCGTAGACTCGGCGTGAAGAAGTTCGGCGGCGAGAACGTGCTCGCGGGCAACATCCTCATCCGTCAGCGCGGGACCAAGTGGCATCCCGGCACCGGCGTCGGCATTGGCGTCGACCATACCATTTTCGCCAAGATCGACGGGACCGTCAGCTTCGCTGCGAAAGCCAACGGCCGCACCTTTATCTCGGTACTCCCGCGAGCCCAGGAGGCAGCGGAATAGCCGGCTGAATCACCCAAAGGGTTCGCCGGCGTCTCATCGACCCGGCAGACTCGGAACAGGTCATCCGAAAGGGGAGATGGGACACCATCTCCCCTTTTTCGTTTTTGACCCCGAGGACCTTTCCATGAGTGAACAGCAGCCGAGGGAAAACGAGCGGGCGGGTCTCATCACCGCCCGGCTGATGCTGCGGCCGATGGAGTCCGCCGACGCCGCCCTCATCGAAACGCTGACCCGCGGAACCGGTCGCGACGACATCGCCGACGCGCGTGCCTGGATGGCGCGAGCCCGGCTGTCGGCCGGCGCCGAGGTGTTCTCCGTGATCGAGGCGGCGAGCCGGCAGCTGGTCGGCTCGGCGGGTCTCGCGCCGCCCGCCGGCGGGCCGCCCGCCCGCGGGCCGGCCTCGGCCGGCGAGCCGGACGCGCGCGAGATGTGCCTGTGGATCGCCGACCCGTTCGGCAATCGCGGCTACGGCACGCAGGCAGCCAAGGCGTTGATCGACCACGCGTTCTCGACGCCCTCGGTGGGCAAGATATGGTTCGTGTGCCGGTCGAGCAATCTCCGCGCGCGGCGCCTCATCGAGCGCTGCGGGTTCACGCAACGGGATAGCGGCATGGCGCGTTCGGTGGCGCTCCGTGCGGTCGTGTCGGTCGAGCGCTATGCGCTCGAAAGGCGCGATTGGCGGAGCCTGACCGGGCTCTCTCTGCCGGGACGGGGGCAGCATCATGCTGGCAACATCTCAGCGCATTGAGCACCTCGAAACCGACCGGCTCCTCCTCCGCGCGCCGACACTCGGTGACGCCGGGGCGATCGTCCGGGGCCTTGGCGACTACGCGGTGTCGCGGATGCTGGCGCGCGTCCCGCACCCCTTTGACCGTTGCGACGCGGAGGAGTGGATCCGCCGCGCGCGCTCCGAAATCGTGACCGGCGAAGGGCTGAGCCTCGTCATCGTCGCGGACGGCGAGCTGGTCGGGGTGGTCGGCCTCAGCGGCTTCCCGGTGCCGCGGCTCGGCTACTGGCTCGCGGCTCCCTATTGGGGGCGCGGGCTGGCCATGGAGGCGGCGAACACGATCCTTCGCTACGCGTTCGATCGGCGGGGCGTGCGCCTCGTGCTCTCGGGCGTGTTCGTCGACAACCCGGCCTCGCGGCGCATCCAGGACAAGCTCGGGTTCGTGGCGCTCGGCCTCAGCCGCGTGCGCTGCCTCGCGCGCGGCGAGCAGCTTGCGCACATCGACACCGCGCTCAGCTATGAGCGCTTCCTCGAGTTCCGGCGGTGACCGCGTCGTCGACGACCGCGACACCGGTGGCCGCGTCATCGCCGGACTCGGCTCGCCTGGTGCCGCGCCTCGAAACGGCGCGGCTCGTCCTGCGGGCGCCGGCCGAGGACGACGCCGGGGCAATCGTCGCGGGGATCGGTGACTTCGCGGTGTCGCGGATGCTCAGCCGCGTGCCCCATCCGTACGCGGCGGAGGACGCCCGGCGCTGGCTCGCCCTCGTCGCCGAGGATCACGCGACCGGCCGCAGTATCCACCTCGCGATCACGGAGGGCGGCAAGCTCATCGGCGTGATCAGTCTCGAAGATTACCGAGGCAACAGCCATTTCGGCTATTGGTTGGCGCGGCCGTATTGGGGGCGAGGCTTCGCGACGGAGGCCGCGACGGCGCTCCTTCGCCATGTGTTCGAGGCGCTGCCGGTCGAGCGGATCGGCTCGTGCGTGTTTGCCGAGAACGCCGCCTCCCTCCGCGTCCAGGAGAAGCTCGGCTTCCGGCAAATCGGCGCGCACCGGGCGATGTGTCTTGCAAGGAACAGCGAAGTGGACGACATCGACACGGCGCTGGAGAAAAAGCGCTTTCTCGAGTTGAACCGATGAAATTTCTCGATCAGGCAAAGGTTTACGTCAAAGCTGGGAACGGCGGGGCGGGCGCGGTCTCGTTCCGGCGCGAGAAGTTCGTCGAGTTCGGCGGGCCGGACGGCGGCGACGGGGCCAAGGGCGGGGACGTGATCATCGAGGCGGTCGACGGGCTCAACACGCTCATCGACTACCGCTACCAGCAGCATTTCACCGCCAAGATCGGCGGCCACGGCATGGGCCGCAACCGCAGCGGGGCGGGCGGCGACGATGTGCTGATGCGGGTTCCGGTGGGGACGCAGGTGTTCGAGGAGGACGGCGAGACGATGCTCGCCGACTTCACCCATCTCGGCCAGCGCGTGGTGATCGCGAAGGGCGGGAACGGGGGGTTCGGCAACGCGCATTTCAAGTCCTCGACCAACCGCGCGCCACGGCGCGCCAATCCGGGCCTCGACGGCGAGGAGCGGATCATCTGGCTGCGCCTCAAGCTGATCGCCGATGCAGGCATCGTCGGGCAGCCGAACGCCGGCAAGTCGACCTTCCTCGCCGCGACCTCGGCGGCCAAGCCGAAGATCGCGGACTATCCGTTCACCACGCTCCACCCGCAGCTTGGCGTGGTGCGAATCGACCAGCGCGAGTTCGTGCTCGCCGACATCCCGGGGCTCCTTGAAGGGGCGCACGAGGGGGTCGGGATCGGCGACCGGTTCCTAGGCCATATCGAGCGCTGCCGGATGCTGCTTCATCTCGTAGACGGGACGCTAGAGGACCCTGCTACGGCCTACAAAACCGTGCGGCGCGAGCTGAAGGCGTACGGCAACGGCCTCGCCGAGAAACCGGAGGTCGTGGCGCTCAACAAGATCGATGCGCTCGACCCGGACACGCTGGCGGAACGAAAGGCGGCCCTGCAGAAGGCCGCGCGGCGCGCGCCGATCCTCATTTCCGCGGTGAGCGGAGCGGGCGTGAAGGACGTGCTGCGGCGCCTCGTCAAGGCGATCGACGGGGAGAAGGTCGTTGAGGCGGAAGCTACGCTGGAACCCGCAAAGGACTGGCAGCCATAATAGAATGCCGCAGGGACTTTCCTGAATATAGGGGTTAGCAATATACTAAGTGAAGGTCGTCGGGGGGCGCTAGCAGGGGCTGCTAGACCGATGATCTACGGCAGCGGAAGAACTGGGGCATAGCATCTCTTCGTAGCATCGTCGGGTAGCAGTGAAAGACTCGGCTTCTAGCAGATGCGGCTAGAAGCCCCGTCTAGATGGTCAGTGCAGCTTACCTCGATGCAGCTCCGTGTAGCCGCTAGACTTGGCGGATACATCGGCTGTGCCTTCGCGAGAAAAGACGGCATGACTAGACGGGTCGATCACATCCAATGTCCAAGCAGCTGAATATCCGTAGCGACGAGGCATACGCCGCTGCAACGAGGCTCGCCCAGCGCCTCGGCACCACCACCACCGACGCCGTGCTGAGGGCGCTCCGCCGCCTCGAGCAGGAGACCTACAAGCCGGTCGCGCGGGAGGAACTCACTCCTGAGGAGGCGAGCACCTACGCCCATTTCCGGCAGCTGGCCCTGAAGGCGCGAGGAGAAACCGTGCCGGCGGCGGCCAAGACCGCGCCGCTGACGGTCAAGGCGGCCGCCTCGCCGTCGCCGCTGCCCGAGCCGAAGAGCAGCGAGGAGCGGATCACCCTCGCCCTCGCGGGCCGAAAGTGATCGCGGTCGACGGATCGGCGATCATCGCGGCGATTTTCGACGAGGGCGAGGACGGCGCCTTCCTGCCGATCCTCCTCCAGCGGCCCTGCGCGATCACCTGGCCGACCGTCTTCGAGTGCTATACGACGATCAGCCGCCGCTCGCGGAGCGGGGTCGAGTTCGTGCGCGATTGGCTGCTGCGCGAGAACGTCACCTGCGAGCCGTTCGAGTCGACGCTCTTCAACGAGGCGGTGCGCGCCTTCAACCGCTACGGAAAGGGCGGGCCGCACGCGGCGCAATTGAGTTTCTCCTCGTGCATCAGCTATGCATTCGCGCGCCGCGAGGAATTGCCCCTCCTGTTCAAGGGCGACGAGCTCGCACGGACCGACATCAAACCGGCTCTTCTCCCGTGACCTCGCGCCTCGACCGCTACCGCACGATCGTCGTCAAGATCGGCTCCGCTCTCCTGGTTTCTGGCGGGAAGCCGCGCACCGAATGGCTGTCGGCGCTGTCCGATGACCTCAAGGCGCTGGCCGAGGCAGGGAAGCAGGTGCTGGTGGTGTCCTCGGGCGCCATCGCGCTCGGGCGGCAGGTGCTCAAGCTCCCGAAGGGGCCGCTCAAGCTCGAGGAGAGCCAGGCCGCCGCGGCGGTGGGCCAGATCGCGCTGGCGCGGGCGTGGTCGGAGGTGCTCGGCGCCCGCGGGCTGACGGCGGGGCAGATCCTCGTCACGCTCGGCGACACCGAGGAGCGGCGGCGCTACCTCAACGCGCGCTCGACGATCGACACGCTGCTTAAGCTCGGCGCCGTGCCGGTGATCAACGAGAACGACACGGTGGCGACCAGCGAGATCCGCTACGGCGACAACGACCGGCTCGGTGCGCGCGTCGCGACCATGATGGGCGCCGACCTCCTGGTGCTCCTCTCCGACGTCGACGGGCTCTATACCGCTCCGCCGGCGCAGAATCCGGACGCCAAATTCCTCGAGACGGTGGAGAAGATCACGCCGGAGATCGAGGCGATGGCGGGGAGCGCCGGGTCGGAGCTCTCCAAGGGCGGCATGCTGACCAAGATCGAGGCCGGCAAGATCGCAACTGCCGCGGGCACCACGATGGTGATCGCGAGCGGGCATCACCTCAACCCGCTCAAGCGCATCGCCGAGGGCGGCAAGGCGACGTGGTTCCTGGCCGAGGCGAATCCGGTCACGGCGCGGAAGAAGTGGATTTCGGGGACGCTCGAGACGCGCGGGTCGGTGACGATCGACGCCGGTGCGGTGACCGCCCTTCGCTCGGGCAAGAGCCTCCTGCCGGCCGGCGTGCGGGCGATCGAGGGGCGCTTCCAGCGCGGCGACGCAGTGACGATCCTCGGGCCGAAAGGCGAGGTGATCGGGCGCGGGCTGGTCGCCTACGACGCGCCGGAGGCCGAGCGCATCGCCGGCCGCAACAGCACGGAGATCGAGGCGATCCTCGGCTACGCCGGACGCGCCGCGATGATCCATCGCGACGACATGGCGCTTCGCGGCGAGTAGAGGAAGCCTGGATCAGGGGCCTGCGTCCTTCGAGGCCGCCTTTCGGCGGCACCCAAAGGGTTCGCCGGCGAGGGGCGAGAGTTTGACCCCGCAACCCCAATCCGCTCATCCCCGCGAAGGCGGGGACCCACGATCGCGCTTCGGCCCACCACAAAAGGATGTGCGGCCGACCCGTTGCGCCCCACGCCTAAGCGAGCATGGGTCCCCGCCTTCGCGGGGATGAGCGGATCGGGTTGGGGCTTGTGCGCGCGGACCCTAGAACTGCGGCGCGTTGCCGAAGGCGGGGGCGCCGAAGCCGGTGCCGGTCGGTGCGGGTACCACCGGGCCGGAGGCGGTCGGGCCGGCGCTCGCCAGGCCGCCGCCGAGGCCGGGGACGCCGAAGCCGCCCCCCGCGAACGTGCCGGGGGCCGGATCGAGGAGGCGGGTGCCGCCCTGGATCACTTCGTAGATGGCGAGAGAGCGCTGGTTGCTGCCGTCGGGCATCAGGCGGAAGACGCCGTCGACGCCGGCGAAGCCGCTCGACTGGGTGAGCGTCTGCGGCGCGAAGCGCTGCTCGCCGAAGCGCGAGGCGAGGCCGGCGGCGAGGCTCGCGGCATCGTAGCCGAGCGAGGCGTTGCGAACCGGACGGCCGCCGAAGGACGCGGCGTATCTGTTGGCGAAATTCTCGAAGCCGGTGTCGTCGGGCGCCGGGAACCAGCTGCCAACGAGGGTCGACTCGGCAGTGAAGCGCGGGTCGTTATTCCACTGGCCGCTGCCGACATATTTGATCTCGCTGGTGCTGACGCGCTTGCTCGACAGAATCTGCGCCATGAACGGCGCGGCGTCGCCGCCGTCGGGCATGAGCAGGGTGTCGATCTGGCCGCTCTTGGCGATCTCGGCCATCGCCTCGGCATGGGTCTGCATGGCGAGGCGGTCGAGCGCATAGCGCTCAATGGCGACGACGCGCCCGCCGTAGCGTGACACGGCCTCCATCAGCGCCGCCTCGGCGACCGTGCCGTAGCCCGATTGCGGGAGGAGCGCGCCGAAGGAGCGGCGGCCCTGCGAGATCGAGTACTGGATGATGCGGTCGATGTCGGAACGCGGCAGGAAGGAGAGGAGGTACACGCCGGGCGAGGAGACGCTGAGGTCGCTCGAAAAGGCGATCACCGGCACGCGGCTCGGGCGGGCGATGGCGGCGACCGCGGTCACCTCGGCGGCGAAGACCGGGCCGAGGATGAGCTCGGCGCCCTGCGAGAGCGCCTCGGTGGCGGCGAGGCGGGCGCCTTCGGGGGTGCCGCCGGTGTCCTTGATCATGATCGAAACGGTCGGCGCAGCGAAGTCGCGGAGCGCGAGGGCGGCCGCGTTCCGGAGCTGGCCGCCGAGGACGCCGGCATTGCCGGTGGCGGTGAGCGGCAGCAGCATCGCGACGCGGATCGGCCCGGTGCCGAGGACCTCGCCGGTCACCGGCATCGTGCCGAGCAGCGGGCCGCTCGGGCCGGAGGACGAGGACCCGCCACCCATGCAACCGGAAAGGAGGAAGAGGAAGGCGAAAGCGACGACGGCGAAGAATCCCGGGTTGCGGCCCGCGCTCATCAGGGTTCCTGCCGGCACTCGCGCTCTCCTCGTAAAGCTCTGTGGTGCTTTCAATATAGCCGAGACTGTGGTGGATGAAGGATGGACTGTCAAAATCCCAAGCCCGTTGTGAATCCGCCGCTCTGATGACCGAACCCGCGGAAAAGCCTGGGAAAAGCTACCTCCTCGCCGGCCATCCGATGCCGGCCGATCGCCTTCCGCCCGGGCTCTATGTCGTGGCGACGCCGATCGGCAATCTCCGCGACATAACGATTCGCGCGCTGGCGGTGCTGGCGGGAGCCGACCTCATCGCCTGCGAGGACACGCGCGTCACGTCCAAGCTCACGCGGCACTACGGGATCGGAGTGCCGCTCACCGCCTATCACGACCACAACGCCGCCGAGGCGCGGCCGAAGCTGCTGGCGGCCCTCGCCGAGGGGAACAGCGTGGCGCTGGTCAGCGATGCGGGGACCCCGCTCATCTCCGACCCTGGCTACCGCCTGGTGCGCGAGGCGGCGGAGGCGGGGTTCGAGGTGGTGCCGATCCCCGGCGCGTCGGCGCTGCTGGCGGGGCTGACAGTGGCGGGGCTGCCGACGGACGCGTTCACGTTCGCGGGGTTCCTGCCGCCGAAGGAAGTCGGGCGGCGGAAACGACTCGCGGAGCTCGCCGACGCGCCGGGGACGCTGGTGTTCTACGAGTCGCCGCACCGCGTCGCGGAGGCTTTGGCCGACATGACGGCGGTGCTGGGCGAGGCGCGCGAGGCGGCGGTCGCACGCGAGCTGACCAAGCTCCATGAGACAACGCGGCGAGGGACGCTCGGCGCGCTCGCGGCCGGGTTCGCAGGCGAGCCCGAGCCGAAGGGCGAGATCGTGATCCTGGTCGGGCCGGCGGGCGAGCGCGCGCCGCCCGAGGCCGAAGAGATCGACGCCCGGCTCCGCGCGCTCCTCGCGGTCGAGTCGGTCGGCGCTGCGGCTACGGCGCTCGCCGCGGAGACCGGGCTGCCGCGCCGCGACCTCTACCGGCGGGCGCTCGCGCTCCGCTCCGGCGATGAGTGAGCGCGAGACTCCACTGGGGTCACGGCAGAAGGCGGAGCGCTACGGCCGTGGCGCGGAGCGCTGGGCCGAGCTGTATCTCCGGCTCAAGTTCTACCGGGTGCTGGCGCGGCGCTACAAGACGCCGGTCGGCGAGATCGACCTCATCGTACGGCGCGGACCGGTGATCGCGTTCGTCGAGGTGAAGGCACGGGCGGACCAGGATTCCGGCCTCTACGCGATCTCGCCGGCCGCCCAGCGGCGCATCGCGCGGGCCGCCGGTCTGTGGCTGGCGAGGTTTCCGGATGCGCACGCGTTCGACGTTCGGTTCGATGCGGTGGTGGTGATGCGGCGGCGGTGGCCGCATCATCTCGAACGCGCGTTCGAGGCGATGGTGTAGGGGGGCGCGCTCCTCGTCCCGGCGCCTCCCCGACGAAAGTCGGGGCCAATGGGACGGTTCAGCATAAGCCGCGCCGGCCGAGTTTGGTCCGTCAACGGCGGAGGCGCTGAGAGGTGGGATGGGCCCCGGCTTTCGCCGGGGAGGCGGATTTGCAGAAAGGCGGATTTGCGGAAAAGGACGTGCCGACCCGTCATCGAGTCACTCCGCGACAGTCCGCAGGTGGCCCGTGGGGAGAGCCGTCGTGTACTTGACCTGGCTGAGGGCGAAGCTCGAACGGATGTTGGCGACGCCGGGGATGCGGGTGAGGACGTCGATGAGAAGGGCCTGGTATTTGGCGAGGTCCTCGACGACCGCGCGCAGCATGTAGTCGGCCTCGCCGGTCATCAGGTAGCACTCCATCACCTCGGGGCGGTTGCGCACCGCGGCCTCGAACGTCTCCAGCGCCTTCTTGTCCTGGGTCTTGAGGGTGACGTGGACGAAGACATTCACGGCGAGGCCGAGGGCCATCGGGTCGACGAGGGCGACCGAGCCGCGGATCACGCCTTCCGATTTCATCTCGTTCACGCGCCGCCAACAGGGCGACGGAGAGAGGCCGACCCGCTCCGCGAGGTCGGCGTTGCTGATCTCCGCGTCGGCCTGAAGGGCGTCAAGGATGCGGAGACTGGCGCTATCCAGATCGGGCTGTGTCTTGGGCATGGTTATCCCACTTCTCGCCTCTAGTCGGTGAAGTATACCTGGTCTGGCTTGATATGGCATCAAGATAGACCAAATTCACCGGCCGCTCTCCGGCATCTTTCCTCGCGCCGGTGATGCGCGACTCCTTCCCAGGATCCCCGATCCCCTGGAGTCCCCCAAACGCATCGCCGGCGACTTGTCCCGGAGAATTCCTGATGACCTCCACCGCCGCCGCCATTCGCGCCATCGGATCGCCGGCCAGCGTCGGCAGCGCCGCGCCGAGGGTCTCCGCGAGCACCGAGACCGCCATCTGGCTGGGCGCGATGGTTGTGCTGTGGGGCCTCTCCTGGCCGGCCATGAAGCTGGCGCTGGGTTCGGTCCCGCCGCTGTGGCTCGGCGCCATCCGCTTCGGCAGCGGGGCCATCGTCCTCTTTGCGTTCCTCGCCATCCGCGGGCAGATCCGCATCCCGCCGCGCAAGGAC
>CAYOET010000108.1:0-6998 GCA_964402985.1 uncultured Bauldia sp.
GAAGATGTTGGTCTGGCCGATCGCCTGGCCGGTGATGTAGATGCGCTGCGAGGTGCGCATCACCGCCGAGGCGATTCCCGGGTTGGAGACGAGGACGTCGCGTGCCGGCTCGGGACGGTCGATGACCTTCGACATGTCGAGGCCGAGGCTGCAGGTCGCCATCGCCTGACCGGCCTGTACGGTGAGCGTGTCCGGGCAGTCCAACTGCGCCTGTGCGGGCGCGTTTCCGAGCCAGAACAGGGCCGCCCACGCCACGCCTAGAACGGCGAGCTTCTGGGACAGAGCTCTGAACATCTTAAATCCCCCTTTGAATTCCAAAAGAAACGCTATTGCTGGATGACGACTTCGGATGTGACGCCGTTCCGGATCACGGTGACGACGCTGTTGCGGCTGGTCGGCGTGGTGGCACCGATGAGGTAGTAGGCGTCCTGCTCGGCTTCGTTCTCACCCGTCTTGTTGTCGGCCATGCTGCGCAGCGAGAGGGTCAGACGGTCGCTCATCTGCTGGGCGACGGTCATGATCTCGGCCTGAGGCGGGGAGAGCTCGAGAGTCGCGGTCTCGCCGACATGCGATTCTCCCTCGCCGCCGGCCTCGCCGGGAGCGACGTCGCGGAGGTTCTGGTCGATGGCGAGAACGCGGACGTTGTGGAGGATCGTCTCGGTGATGAAGCGCTGGCCGTCCTCGGCGCGGCGGGTCATGATGACGTCGACGCGGTCGTTGGGGAGGATGAAGCCGCCGGCGCTGGTGTCGGCGCGGATGTCGAGGGCCACCGCGCGCATCCCCTCAGGGAGGATGGCGGAGAGGAAGCCGCTGTCGGTGCTGGCGAGCTTGGCGAGGGTGATGGGTTCGCCGACATGGAAGGAGTCGCGGGCCAGCGACCCGGTCACGCTGCCGATGAGCTCGGCGTCGTCGGTGCGCTCGATATAGGGCGCGACCACGCCCTCGCGCGGCCACTCGGCCCAGCGGACCTGGCCGGTGGTCATCAGCGTGCCGACCGAGATGTCGGCGGCCGCGACCATCACCTGGACGGTGTCGATCGCGGGGACGGAGGCGACCGGCTGCGAGGGTGCGGCCTCGCGAGGCGTCGACATGTTGAGGGCGAGGAAGGCGGCGGCGACGCCGGCCCCCAAAGCCACTAGCAGAATGAGAACGCGCTGGATGCTCATGAGCCGGAATCCCCGAACGAAACGCACCTCGGTACGCCAGGATTCTCATGCTGAATTCGTGTACTTATGGTTAACCGGCGATGAGAAATATTAATTAACGCTTGGTAAGCTTTCGATTGTGCTTGGCTTTACGTGACGCGGTCGCGTCAGACCGCCAGTCCGAGCCAGATCGAGTGCGGATAGGCAAACAGCGCCGCAGCAGCCAACGCGATGCCATAAGGGATACCGGTCTCCGGATGATGGAGGCGGGCGACCCAGGACTGCCGCACCACAGCGACCGGCAGGATGAACTTTCGGAACGAGAGCAGGAGGATGGTCAGCGCGCCCCCGAACAGGCAGGCGAGCGTGACAAACTCGATGAGACCGCCGAAGCCCAACCAGAGCGCGGCAACCGCGGCGATCTTGGCGTCGGCGCCGCCGATCCAGTTGGCGGCGAACAGGCCGAAGCCGACGAGGAGGACGACCAGTCCCGCCAGCCAATGGAGGCCGAAGGTTGCAAGATCCATTCCGAGGATCGGCGCAGCGACGAGAAAGGCGAGGACGAGGACGACCGAGACGAGATTGTCGATGGTCATCGTGAAGAGGTCGGAGGCGGCGGCGTAGAGCATCGCCAGGGGGAAGGCGAGAAACGCGGCGTAGCCGATCAGGTTCACGAGGTCCATTTTCGATTCGCAGCTCTCGTAAGCGACGCAGGATTCCTACACGGCGAAAGCCACTCCGCCGAAGCGGAGTGGCTGGTTCGTTGCGACGGGCGGGCGAGAGGCCCGCGCCTGCGGCCGACTACGGGGCCGGGAGGGCGTCGGTGACGGTGTTGAAGGTGGCGTTCAGCGCGCCGCCGAGGGCGGTCGCACCGGCGATGATCGCGATACCGACGAGGGCGGCGATCAGGCCGTACTCGATGGCGGTGGCGCCAGAGGTGTTCTTAACGAAGCGAGCGACGAGGTTCTTCATAATGGGACTCCCATTCCACGGTGGTTGAAACAGCTTTGGTTCCGATCAGTCCGCGATTTGTTTTGTGCGGTCCGAACCGAGGGAGAAACTAGCAGCCAAATACTGCGCGTTGGTTAAGCTGTGTGACAATGAATGGACAGTCCGGAAACAACTATTTAACTATGCCCGTTCGCTCTCCTCACGCTGCTGCGAGCCGGTTTTCAAGGATTCCGCCATCTCCGATCGGCCGTGCTGCTGCGTCTACACTTTCGGTTAACTAAGGCCGTAATCCTATTGTTTACTATGAGCGCAGCTTCGAGATGGACGCTCCGGGGCCTGCGGGCCGCTATTACTGAAGCCGAGTCCGGGCGGAAGGAGGCGGAGAACGCTCCGTCTCACGCCCTTTGCCCAAGCCGCGCCTGCGCTTAAAGCTTCCTTCACCATCTTTGGCGAGGATGACCGTCAACAGGTACCTCACAGGGATAGTAGTAGGCGCCATGAGCACACGCGTTCGTATCCTCGCCGTCGGCCTCGCGATCGCAGCGAGCACCGCCACCGCCGCCCGCGCCGAGGAACCGATCTTCGTCACGGTCGACCACGCGCGGGTGATGCAGATCTCGCGACCGGCGGATACGGTCATCGTCGGCAACCCGGCGATCGCCGACGCGGTGATCCGCGACAGCATGACCCTCGTGATCACCGGGCGCAGCTACGGCACGACCAACCTCATCGTCCTCGACAGCGCCGGCCAGCCGATCGCGGACCAGCTCCTCACCGTGCAGTCGTCCGACGACTACCTGGTAACGATGTATGTGGGGCAGCGGCGCGCCACGTATAGCTGCACGCCCGCCTGCCAGCCGACCGTCGCAGTCGGCGACGACCGCGAGCTGTTCGACGCGCGCGTGGGTCAGGTCCAGGGCGCCGGCGCCCTCTCGCGCTAGGCAGACGACCGAGCGCGAGAAACGCGTTCGGTAAATGAAACGGAAACAAATCCCGTCTCATTTCCTTTGATTGCTGCAAGAATTCCGCAATAGGCGTCTGTTAATCACGGGGCAACAGAACGGAGATAGTTCCGTTCCACCGAGGTCTCGTGGCCCATGCGGACGTTCCTCAAAAACTCGAAGCACGAAGACCGCCCGGAGGCGGGACCGGCCTCGGTCGCGGCACGTTTCGGCGCAGACCGCGACGGGGCGACGGTGGTCGAGTTCGCGCTCATCGCCCTCCCCTTCTTCGCCCTCCTCATGGCGATCCTCGAGACCGGCCTCATGTTCTTCGCCGGACAGACGCTCGATACGTCGGTGGGACTCGCCGCGCGCATGATCCGCACCGGTCAGGCGCAGGAGATGGGCTTCGACGACGCACGCTTCCGCGAGGAAGTGTGCCGCATCGCCGCCCTGGTGATGAACTGCGACGGCATCAAGCTCGACGTAACGGTGTTCCCGGACTTCCAGGCGATCGATCTCACGCCGGGTATCGGCGGCAATGGCGATGTGGACGATTCCGGCTTCGGCTACGAGCCCGGCCACGGCGAGGACATCGTGGTCGTGCGCGCTTTCTACAACTGGCCAGTCTACGCCAACATTCTCGGCTTCACGCTCGACAGCGGCAACGGCTCGCACCTCCTCAGCACGACCGTCGCCTTCCGCAACGAACCCTTCCCGTGGTGATGACGATGCTCTCGCGCTGGAACCGCCTCAAGCTCCGCGCCCTCGTTCTTGCGGATCGGGCCATTGCGCTCAAGCGCGACGTGCGCGCGCTCGCCGCCACCGAGTTCGCACTCATCGTGCCGATCATGGTGCTGCTCTATATCGGCGGCGTCGAGGTCACGCGGGCGATGACCGCGAACCGCAAGGTGGCGCACCTCACCAGCACGATCGGCGATCTGGTCAGCCAGACCCGCGACATCAGCGACACGGAGATGGCCAACATCTTCGAAGCCGCCGAGGCGATCATGGTGCCCTACGAGACCGGCGACCGGCTGCAGATCCTTCTCAGCTTCGTTCGGCTCGACGCCAATATGGTCGCACGGGTGGTGTGGAGCGACGCGGTCAACCGCAATGCGCTGGCCGTCAACACCGTCGTGACCGTTCCGGATGCGCTCAAGCAGGCCAACACCTATCTGGTGATGAGCGAGATCGACTATCTCTACGACCCGATCCTGCGCTACTTCTTCAGTGGACCGTTCACGCTCGAGGACGAGCGCTTCCTGCGGCCGCGCCTCAGCGACACGATCACCCGCCAGTAGTCCGCGATAGGCCCTACGGCGCCGGCACAGCCGGCGTCGGCGCGACCGACGCTTCCGCCACGGCGACGAGACGGCGCAGCGGATCGTAGAGGGCCGGATCGGGGGTCACGAAACCCGCCGCTCCACCCTGCTCGATGGCATCGACCGCGGCCGGATCGGTGGCCGAGGCGCCGGTGAGCGCGGCGCCAAGGACCGCCTTCAGAGCCGGCGGCATGTCGGTGCGGATCGCGTGTGGGCCGTAGGGGATGAGTTCGCTCCGCCACACCACCCGAAGCTGATCGACAGAAAGAGCGCCCGCGCCCAGCATCTGGGTGAGGACGCCGCGGGTGTAGCCGGTCACCGGATCACCGGTCAGCGACGACCAAGCCACGGCGATATCGACCTCGCCGGCGAGGAGCGCCACCACCGCAGCGGCGGGGCTGGCGACATCGACGACAGAAGAGAAGTACTCGGCGGGGGCCACACCCCCGAGCGCGAGCGCATCGAGCGGGATGAGGCGGCCGGCGACCGAATCGCCCGCGACCAGCGCAAGGCGCGCGCCTCTTGCCTCGGCGAGACTGGTGATCGGTCCGTCGGCACGCGAGAGCAGCACCGAGTAGAAGCCGAGCGCGCCATCGCTGTCGGCGGGGGCGGCGATCGGCTCGACGCAGGAGCACAGGGCCTCGGCGGTGACGAAGGCGGAGGCGCTGTAGACTGCGTACTGCACCAGGCCCTCGATCTGCGAGTCGATGAGGGCCTCGAAATCGCGGAGCGCGATGATCTCGACGCGGGCGCCGGTCGCCGTCTCGAGATAGCGGCGGAAGGGCTCGACCTGGCGGAGGCGGTAGGCGCCGTTCTCGCCGGCGATGATGCCGATGCGGACCACCGGCGGCGCTTCGATCGGGGCCGTGGGGACGACCGTCGGCGCGGGAGAGATCGGCGGGGCGGGCGGCGCGGGGGTGAGGCCGGGGCCGCTCGGCGTCGCTGGGGTGAGCGGCGGCGGGGTCTGCGCCGCGACGGCCGGGGCCGCGAGCATGGTCGCCGTTCCCAAGGCGACCGCAAGCCAGCGATGCCGCGCGCGATTCTCAGCCAAGCCTCTTTCCTCCCGCCGCGTTCTTCATCAATGTCCCGGCGATCCGAAGCGTTCCGGCCGGGCATCCGGCATGGTGATGCTCCCCTACGCAAACGAGTGCAAGATTCGATGGCCCATGCGCCGAGCGAGGAGCCCAGCGGGAAGGCCAAGGCCGGCCTCGCCCTCTCCTTCCCGCTGATGCTCGAGACCGCCGGCTGGAGCGACTATGCGCTCCTTGATTCGGGCGGCGGGCGGAAGCTCGAGCGCTATGGAAGCTACCGCATCATCCGGCCCGAGCCACAGGCGCTGTGGAAGCCAAAGCTCGCCGAGGCGGAGTGGGACCAGGCCGACGCTGTGTTCACCGGCGAGGACGACGATTCGGACGGGCGCTGGCGCTACCTGAAGAAGCTGCCGGAAGACTGGCCGATGGCTTATGGGCCGATCCGCTTCACGGGGCGGTTCACCTCGTTCCGCCATGTCGGCGTGTTCCCCGAGCAGGAGGCGCATTGGCGCTGGATCGCAGAGACGCTCCGGCAGGCGAAGCGGCCGACCAGGGTGCTCAACCTCTTCGCCTACACCGGCCTCGCCTCGTTCGTCGCTGCCGCCGAAGGGGCGAGCGTGACGCATGTCGACGCCTCGAAGAAGACGATCGCCTGGGCGCGTGAGAACCAGGCGCTGTCCGGGATGAGCGAGCGGCCGATCCGCTGGATCATCGACGACGCGATGAAGTTCATCCGCCGCGAGCAGCGGCGCGGCAGCCGCTACGACGGGATCATCCTCGACCCGCCGAAATTCGGGCGCGGACCGAACGGGGAGGTGTTCGACCTATTCGTCGATCTGCCGGAGCTGATGCATATCTGCCGCGAGCTCCTCGCCGACGACGCGCTCTTCCTGGTGCTCACGGCCTATTCGATCCGCGCCTCGTTCATGGCGATCCACGAGCTCTCGGCCGAGGCGCTCGCCGGACGCGGCGGAAAGCTCGAATCGGGCGAGCTGCTGCTGCGCGAGGAAAGCGGCGGCAGGCTCCTCTCGACCTCGCTGTTCAGCCGCTGGTCGCGCGCATGAGCGAACCGGAGTTTCGCCCGCGGGCGCCGAAATCGGTGACCAGCCTCGCCAATCCGCTGGTGAAGGAAGGGCGCGCGCTGGCCCTGCCCAAGAACCGGCAGGCGAGCGGACTGTTCATCGCGGAAGGGCTGAAGCTCGTCACCGACGGGCTGGAGAAGGGCTGGACGCTCCGCATCCTCATCTACGCCGCGCAGGCCGAGAGCCAGCCGGGCGTGGCGCGAACCGCCAAGGCCGCCGCGGCGCGCGGCGCTGATGTTCTGTCGGTGAGCGAGGCGGTACTCGAAAAGATCGCGCGGCGCGACAACCCGCAGACCGTGATCGGCGTGTTCAAGCAGCAGACGCTGCAGCAAGGGGCCGTGAAGCCCACGGCGCGCGGGCTGTGGGTCGGCCTCGAGGCGATCCGCGACCCCGGCAATCTCGGGACGATCCTCCGCACCATCGACGGGATCGGCGCGGACGGCGTGATCCTGATCGGCGAGACGGTCGACCCGTTCTCGATCGAGGCGGTGCGGGCGACCATGGGGTCGATCTTCCACGTGCC
>CAYOET010000109.1:0-7383 GCA_964402985.1 uncultured Bauldia sp.
TCGACGATCCCGCCGAGCTGGGTCGAGACTCCCGCGACCTGCTCCGAGGTCGTGGCGATGTTGCCGATGATGGCGTTGATGCGCTCCTGATCGACGGCGGCGATCACCGCGTTGACGTCGGTGAGGGTGGTGTTAAGCCCCGCGCCGAGCGTGCCGAACTCGTTCACGGCGGCGCGGGCGTCGGTGACGATCCCCTCGAACTGGGCCGAAGCCGTGGCCGCGACGCTGTCGATGCTGGCGAGCGTCGACTGCACGCTCGCCGGATCGACTGCCGCGATCAGCGTGTCGGCGCGTTCGATCAGGCCGCCGGCCTGGTCGACGATCCCGCCGAAGCGGGTCGAGGCGCCGGCCACCTGTTCAGAGGCGCTGGCGATGTTGCCGACGATGGCGTTGATGCGCTCCTGGTCGACGGCGGCGATGACCGCGTTGACGTCGGCGAGCGTGGTGTTGAGGCCGGCAGTGAGCGTGCGGATGTCGGAAGCGGCCTGCCGCGCGTCGGTGAAGATGCTCTCGAAATTGGCCGAGGCCTCGCCGGCCCGGGCGACGACGGTGTCGAAATTCTCGAGCGAGGAGCTGACCCGCGCCGGGTTGATCGCGGCGAGGACCGTGTCGGCGCGTTCGAGGATCCCGTTGAGCTGAGTGGACACCGCCACGATGTTGTCGACGGTGGTGGCGACCTTGTCGCGATCGACCGTGCCGATGATGCCGTTGACCTGATCGATGGTGCCGCCGAGCCGGTCGGCGAAAGCGGCGAGCGAGCCGGTGACGGCGCGAACGTCGGTCACCACCTCCTGGATGCTGGTCGAGGCGTCGGCGATCCGCCCGGTAATCATATCGACGTTCTCGATCGTCGACCGGACGCGCGCGGGATCGACGGCGGCCACAACCTGGCTAGCGCCGTCGACCAGCCCTTCAAGGCGGGTCGAGAGCGAGGAGACGGTGTCGGAGAGCGAGGCGACGCTCTCGATGATCCGGTCGACGCCCGCGGCGTTGTCGGCGAGCGCCGCGGTGAAGGTCTGCACGTTGGCGACGGAGGACTCGAGCGCCGGCTGCGCGGTGTTCATGAACGAGTCGACGCGACCGAGGATGGCGTCGGCGCGCTGGGCGATCGAGGTCGCGGTATTGACGAGGTCGGAGAAGGCGGAGGGCTCGCCGACCAGCTGCGGGACCTGGTTGGGCTGAAGAAGATTGGGCAGTGCGACCGAGCCGCCCTGGAGGGTGATGTAAGCGACGCCGGTCAGCGGGTTCACGCCGAGGCCGACGGTGGTGTCGGACTTGAGCGGCGTGTCGGCCTCGGCGGCCGCCATGACCATGACCTGCGCGGGGTCTTCCGGGTTGATGCGGAGGCTCCGCACCTCGCCGACCTTGATGCCGTTGAAGAGGACGAGGCCGCCGACTTCGAGGCCGGTGACGTCGCCTGACAGCAGCACCTCGAACTGGCGCTTCTCCCCGCCGCTGTCGAGCTTGGCGAGCCAGTAGACGAAGCCGAAGCCGAGGAAGACGGTGAGGAGGGTGAAGACCCCGATGAGGACGTAGTTGGCGCGTGTCTCCATGATCCTCAGCCTTGGAGGGCCGCGCGGCCGCGCGGACCCTGGAAGTAGCTCTTGACCCAGGGGTGCTCGTTGGCGAGCACCGTCTCGATCGTTCCCTCGACCAGGACGCGACGCTCCGCCAGCACTGCGATCCGGTCACAGACTCGGTGCAGGCTGTCGAGGTCGTGGGTTATCATGATTACCGAGAGGCCCAAAGTGTCTCTAAGGGTCTCGATAAGCTCGTCGAATTCGCCCGCGCCGATCGGGTCGAGACCCGACGTCGGCTCGTCGAGGAAGAGTATCTCGGGGTCGAGGGCGAGCGCCCGGGCGAGCCCGGCGCGCTTGATCATGCCGCCCGACAGTTCGGCCGGCCGCTTGTTGATCGCGTCGGCGGGGTAGCCGACCAGCGAGAGCTTGAGCCGCGCCAGCTCGTTCATCAGCCGCGGCGAGAGACGGAGATGCTCGCGCATCGGCAGCTGCACATTCTCGAGGACGGTGAGCGAGGAGAACAGCGCGCCGTGCTGGAAGAGGACGCCCAGCCTGCGGTCGATGCGGCGCCGCTCGGTCGGGTCGGCGGTCATGTAGTCGAGCCCGAGGATCTCGATCGTCCCGCTGCGCACCGGGATCAACCCAAGGATCGAGCGGAGGAGGACGCTCTTACCGGTCCCCGATCCGCCAACGATGCTGAGGATCTCGCCGCGGAAGAGGTCGAGATCGAGCTTTTCGAGGATGGTCTTGCCGCCGATCGCCACCGTCAGCTGCCGGACCTTGAGGATGATCTCGCGCTTGGAGGCGCCGTTGCGGCTGCCGTTTGGGGTGCCCTTCGCC
Organism: uncultured Bauldia sp.; assembly: GCA_964402985.1. GTDB lineage: Bacteria > Pseudomonadota > Alphaproteobacteria > Rhizobiales > Kaistiaceae > JADYYB01. Next base: position 2,361 of record CAYOET010000109.1, read on the forward strand.
ATGTCAGTAGTCCAGCGCGGCGAAGAAGGCGGCGAACAGGCCGTCGACCAGGATGATCACGAAGATCGACTTCACCACGGACTCGGTGGTGTGCTTGCCGAGCGATTCGGTGCTGCCTTTGACCTTTAGCCCTTCGACCACCGCGATGATGGCGATCATCACCGCCATGAACGGCGCCTTGGCGAGGCCGACGAAGAAAGTGTTGAGGCCGACCACGTCGCGGAGCCGCGCGATGAACGTGGCGACCGGCATGTCGATGTAGATGTAGGCGACGATCGCGCCGCCCGCGAGCGCGAAGATATCCGCCACGAAGGCGAGAAGCGGGAGCGCGATCAACATCGCGATCAGGCGGGGGAGGATCAGGACCTCCTCGGGGTCGACGCCGATCACCTTGAGGGCGTCGATCTCCTCGCGCATCTTCATCGCGCCGATTTCGGCGGTGAAGGCGCTGCCCGAGCGGCCGGCGACCATGATCGCGGTCAGCAGGATGCCCATCTCGCGAAGGGTAAGGAGGCCGACCATGTCGACCACGAACACGTCAGCGCCGAACTCGGTGAAGTAGAACGCCGCCTGCTGGGCGATGATGCCGCCGACGAGGAGGCCGATGAGGGCGACGATCGGCACGCCCTGGAGGCCGATCCGCTCGAGATGGAAGACGATCGAGGTGATGCGGAGCCGCCTCGGCGAGACGATCCCGCGCGCGATCCCGCCGATCGACGACCCGAGGATGGAAATTCCGAGGCCGAAATCGTCCCAGAGCTCGTAGACCACCTGGCCGACCCGACCGAGGATCGCGGTACCGAACGCCCGCGCCGCTCGCGGTTTTGGCGGCGCGGTCGCTGGCGGCTCGACGGCCTTGAGGAGCCGTTCGGCGTTGGGCGGCATCCGGGCGAAGGTCACCGACCCGCCGTCGCCCACGCCCCGGGCCAGGCGGTCGATGAGCCAGGCGCCGGCCGTGTCGAGGTCGCCGAGCCTGCCGAGGTCGACAATGGAGGCGCCGGAGCGGTCGCGGATCGCCTCGTCGACCGCCGATTCGAGGCTGGCGACGGTGCGGACGGTCCACGGGCCCTCGACGACAAGCCGCTTTCCCCCTGGAGCCTCGACCGCCCGGAGGGCGGCGGCGGCTGCAAAGGCGGCTCCGTCGAGGGTGTCTGATTCTGCCGCTATGCCTTGTAAAACCACAATAATTTCGCCTCGGCGGGAGTCTGCGCCGGGCCTTGTTCAATCTCAAGCGCCGGCGCCATTTAACGGCGCGGCGTGGCGAACCGGCATCATCTGTCGGCAATTGCGCCACAAACGTGTCGCGGCGTAGATTTGCTCCCTATCGCGAATCGTGCTGACGGGCCAAGGATTTGTGTGCCTTGGGGCGGGGGCGGCGGACGGAGGGCGATCGAATGAGCGGCGAGCGAGCGGAGCTGCAGGCCGAGGACACGGAGCCGGCAGGCGGGGCCGCGGATTTCGAGGCGATTCAGGGCGCGGTCGAGGAGACCGCGCGGGGACGGTGGTTCCTGGCCGAATTTGCCCGCCGCAACCGCGTCGCCGACACCGGTACCCTCCTCGAAGCGCTGCAGCGGATCGAAGCCGGCATCGCCAAGCCATCCGTGGCCTCGGCGCCCGAGGCGATGAGGCGGATGGGGCCGGCGCTCGCCGACGCGCTCGTCGAGCTCCGCCTGGTGCTCGGTGGTCCGCGTCCGGGCGAGAGCGCGCAGGACCGCCTTCTCCGCGCGCAGAGCCAACTCAACATGCTCGAGCATCGGCTGCACAGTTTCATCCGCGAGCTCGGGATCGAGCTGCCGCCGGGGCGTCCGCTGTCCAAACAGCCGATTTCGGTACAGGGCAACCTTCCCGCGCCGGGGGGCGCCTCGCGCGCGCAGCCGGCAGCGCCGATGGTCGTGCCGGCGCGCGGCTCTTATTGGGCGAGCGAAAAGCCGATCACGCCGGCGGTTCCGAATCTGCCGGCCAAGCCGACGGCCAGCCAGCCGGAGGGCCGCCACGCCCTCGAGACGCTCGAACGGGCCGGCGTTGCGGCGCCGCTGCCGCAGGTCGGCGAGCTGCGTCTGAGCACCGCGGCTGTGGTGGGCCAAGCGGCGCCATGGCAGGCCGGGCCGGTGGCCGCGTCGCTCGTCGGGGAGATACGGCCGGAGTTCCAGCCGCCGATCGCGATGTCCGCCGCCGGCGCAGAGCAAGCAATTGCAGCCACCTCAGTGGCCGCGACAGCTATCGTCCCGACGACGGTTGCCGCGGCGGCGGCGAACGCCCCAACAACCGAGACGGGCGTGACGGCCAAGCCACGGCCCGACCCGACGCTTCGGATGACGCCGGGGCAGAAGGCCGCTCTCTTCTCCTAGGCTGGTACGCCAGCCGCCCGGCTGGCGCTTCCCAAGGACGCGCCAACAGATCCGCTAGAGCGCGAGGGCCTGCGCGAGCACGGCCTGGTCGATGTTGCCGCCCGAGAGGACGGCAACCACGGTCTTTCCGTGCGCCGCGAACGCACCCGATACAAGAGCGGCGAGGGCTACTGCGCCGCCCGGCTCGACCACCAGCTTGAGTTCGCGGAAGGCGAAGGCGACTGCGGCGAGGGCCTCGTCGTCGCTCACCGTCATCGCGCCGGAAACGTTGGTGCGGTTGAGAGCGAAGCCGAGCGCGCCCGGCCGGGTCGCCAAGAGCGCGTCGCATACCGAGCCGGAGGCCCGGGGATTGGAGAGGATGGTCGCGGCGGCGAGCGATCGTGCGTAGTCGTCGAAGCCGGCGGGCTCGACGATATGCGTCGCCGTCCTGGGGCTGAGCGCGCGAATGGCGAGGGCGATCCCGGCCGCGAGGCCGCCGCCGCTGCACGGCACCAGCACGGCGTCGAGCTCGAGACCGGCTGCCGCCGCGTCCTCGGCGATCTCGATCCCGGCGGTCGCCTGCCCGGCGATGACGCGCGGATCCTCGTAGGGGTGGATGAGCGTGCCGCCGTGACGCGCGATATGCGCGTTCACCACCGCGTCGCGGTCCTCGGTGGCGCGGTCATAGTCGACGATCGTCGCGCCCGCCCGAGCCGTCCGTGCGCGCTTGATCGCCGGGGCGTCGGCCGGCATCACGATTGTCGCCTTGGCGCCGACGAGGCGCGCGGCTTCCGCGACGCCCTGGGCGTGATTGCCGGAAGAGACTGCGACCATACCCGCCGCGCGCTCGGAGGCGGTGAGCAGCGTCGCCGCCGAGTAGGCGCCGCGGAACTTGAACGAACCGGTGCGCTGGAGGTTGTCGCATTTGAGGAGAACGCGCGCGCCGACGAGATCGTCGAGATAGGCGCTGCGAAGGAGCGGGGTGCGCACCGCAACCCCGGCGATCCGCGCGGCGGCCGCGCGGGCATCGTCGATGGTCGGGAGGGGCAAGGATGCGGGAGCCTTCATGCCCCCGCCTCTAGCACATCGGCGGGCGCGGCCTCACCAGGTGGCGAGCCGAGGCTCCTGCTCGGTGTCCTCGGTCGGGGTCTCTATGCCGGCCTCTTCGGTGGCGCCCTGCCAGGTCACCAGCTCGAGGCGGCCGTGCATGTCCTCGGTCACCGCGGTGCAGCTCTCCACCCAGTCGCCGGTGTTGACGTAGCGGATGCCGAGGAAATCCTGCATCCCGGCGTGGTGGATGTGGCCGCAAATCACGCCGTCCGCGCCGACGCGGCGCGCTTCCTCGGCGAGGAGCTGCTCGAAGTCGCTGGCCTCGTTGACCATCAACTTCACCTTGTGCTTGGCCCAGGCCGAGAACGACCACGGCACCAGACCGTAATGGCGCCGCACGCGGTTGATCACCCCGTTGAGGGAGAGAGCTCCGCGGTAGCCGAGATCGCCGAGCCCGGCCAGCCAGGGGGCGTGCTGGGCGACCGAGTCGAACTGGTCGCCGTGGATGACGAGGAAGCGCTGGCCGTCCGCGGTCTCGTGGACGATGCGGTCGGTGACCGTGATCCCGCCGAACTGGAACCCTTCGAACTGGCGCAGGAACGAGTCGTGGTTGCCGGGCAGGAGAACGATCCTGGTGCCGGCCCGCGCCTTGGCGAGGAGCAGCATGACCACGTCGTTGTGGCTCTGCGGCCAATGCCAGTTGCGCTCGAGGCGCCAGCCGTCGAGGAAGTCACCGACGAGGTAGATCGTCTCGGCGTCGTTGTGGCGCAGAAAATCGGCGAAAGCATCCGCCCGGCTGGCCTTGGCGCCGAGGTGGAGGTCCGAGAGAAACAGCGTCCGGAAATATCGGATATCCGGTCGGTCAAGCATTGAGTGGCCTCGCCGTCTCCAATGTGCGCCCCCCTACCCGATTCGCACTACAACAATATGACTGGGAAAGGGCACAGCTCCCCGCGCATATGGTCTCTCCGGACAACCGGAGGGAGTCTTTTGGCTTAGCGGAGAAACCGGGCGGCAGCAAATCACGCAACGCTCACGCATGGCTGACATGCGTGAGCGCCAGGGCGGATGCCCGTTCGCCCTCAGCCTTTCCGCGAAAAGACCCCTCGGCAAGGCCGGGCTTTGTCGAGGGTTTTCGCGGCCCATTCTCCGATTGGCGCTTCCCCTCCCCTGGGCTATCAGTTCGCCAGCCTCAGCCGACAGAGAACGGAGTCATCGATGCGTCTCCTCCGCTATGGACCCAAGGGAACCGAACGCCCGGGGCTGCTCGACGCGGGAGGCGTCATCCGCGATCTTTCCTCGACCGTTCCGGACATCTCGCCGGACAGCCTCGCCGGCGGGGTGATCGACCGCGTGCGGCGCATCGATCCGGCGTCGCTGCCCGCCGTCACGGGCGACGTCCGCATCGGCCCGTGCATCTCGCGCGTTGGCCATTTCATCGGCGTGGGGCTCAACTATTTCGACCACGCCGCCGAGCTCAACCAGAACCCACCGGTCGAGCCGATCCTGTTCAGCAAGGCGCCAAGCTCACTCAGCGGTGCGAATGACGACATCCCCCTCCCCAACGGCTGGGTGAAGGGGGACTGGGAATGCGAGCTCGCCTTCGTCATCGGCAAGCGCGCCTACCAGGTGCCCGAGGCCGGCGC
>CAYOET010000110.1:0-11793 GCA_964402985.1 uncultured Bauldia sp.
GGTGCTCTCCACCCCGGTGCGAAGGTCCTTCACCAGCTGATAGGGCTGCAACACGTAGGAGCGGATCTGGTGCCCCCAGCCGATGTCCGTCTTGGACGCGGCTGAAGCGCCGGCCGCTGCCTCGCGCTTTTCCAGCTCCGCCTCGTAGAGACGGGCCCGCAGCATCTTCCACGCCTCGGCGCGGTTCCGATGCTGCGAGCGGTCGCTCTGGCACTGGACCACGATCCCGGTCGGGATGTGCGTGAGCCGGATCGCCGAATCGGTCGTGTTGACGTGCTGGCCACCCGCGCCCGACGAACGGAACGTATCGGTGCGTACGTCGGCCTCGGCGATGTCGATCTCGATCGAATCGTCGACCACCGGATAGACCCAGACGCTGGCGAAAGCGGTCTGCCGCTTGCCCGCGCTGTTGAAGGGCGAGATGCGGACGAGGCGATGCACCCCCGACTCGGTCTTCAGCCAGCCGAAGGCGTTGGCGCCCGAGACCAGAAGCGTCGCCGACTTGATGCCGGCCTCTTCGCCGTCCGAGTATTGCAGGGTCTGAATCTTGTAGCCCTTCCGCTCCGCCCACCGGCCATACATCCGGAAGAGCATCTGCGCCCAGTCCTGGGCGTCGGTGCCGCCGGCCCCGGCGTGGATCTCGAGGTAGCAGTCGTTGCCGTCGGCCTCGCCCGACAGCATGCTCTCGGTCTGGCGCTTCTCGGCGTCCTCGAGGAGTGCGCGCAGCGTCGCCTCGGCATCGGCGACCATTCCGGCATCGCCCTCGACCTCGGCGAGCCCGATGAGGTCGACCTGATCCTTGACGTCGCTCTCGATGCGCTCGATCGCGCCGATCTGCCCTTCGAGCTGCTGGCGCTCGCGCATCAGCTTTTGCGCTTCGGCGGGGCGATCCCAGAGGCTCTGGTCCTCGGAGCGGTGGTTCAGCTCCGCGAGGCGGTTCTTTGCCCGATCCCAGTCAAAGATGCCTCCTCAGGAGGGCGATCGCCTCCTCGATGTCGCTGACGATAGTTTGGATTTCGGCGCGCATTCTTCCCTCGATACGAGGCGTAGACATAGTCGGCGCCGCCGCGGGCGCAAGTCCCGGGCGACGTCCGGCTCGGTCGAAAAGGGTCAGTACAGCCCGCCCGTACCGAGGACCACGGCCCGATCGGCCTCGGGCGCGACCGTCAGCGGCCGGCCGAGATCGTCGGTGTAGCCGATGATCGAGTAGCTGTCGGGCGGCGAGGTACCGGGCTTGAAGGCTTCGAGGATCACGCCCTCCCCGCCCTCCGAGCGAAGGCCCGTGCGGCGGTCGATCGGGATGAGCGAGATTCCGTAGGGTACGCGGAACGGCGTCGGCGGCTGGCCGGCCAGCGCGACCTTCATGAACTCGGTGAAAATCGGCGCCGCCAGCGACCCGCCGGTATTGGTGCCGAGCGAGGCCGGCGTGTCGTAGCCGACGAACACGCCGACCACGAGGTTGGGCGAGAAGCCGATGAACCACGCGTCGTTGTAGTCGTTGGTCGTGCCGGTCTTGCCGGCGATCGGCCGCCCGACCTCGCGCACCACGGTGGCGGTGCCGCGCTGGACCACCCCTTCCATCATCGAGGTGACCTGGTAGGCGGTCATCGGGTCGAGAATCTGCTGGCGGTTGTCGACGATCGTCGGCTCGGGCTGGTTGGCCCAGGCGGTCGCCGCGCACTCGGCGCAGGTGCGGTCCTCGTAGCGGAAGATGGTCGCGCCGAAACGGTCCTGGATGCGGTCGATCAGCGTCGGCCGCACCTGACGCCCGCCATTGGCGAACACGGCGTAGGCCGACACCATGCGCAGCACTGTGGTCTCGCCCGAGCCGAGCGCCATCGACAGGAGCGGCGGCAGGTCGTCATAGAGGCCGAACCGCTCCGCATACTCGGAGACCAGCGGCATGCCCATGTCGTTGGCGAGCCGCACGGTCATGACGTTCCGCGACAGCTCGATGCCGGTGCGCAGGGTCGAAGGCCCGTAGAACTGGTTGCTCGAGTTCTCCGGCCGCCACATGCCGAGGCCGTTGCCCTGCTCGATCTCGATCGGCGCGTCCATGATCACCGACGAGGGCGTGTAACCATTGTCGAGCGCGGCGGCGTAGACGATCGGCTTGAACGCGGAGCCCGGCTGCCGCACCGCCTGCGTGGCGCGGTTGAACTGGCTCTCCGCGAAACTGAACCCGCCGACCATGGCGAGCACGCGCCCCGTCTGCGGATGCATCGCGACCAGCGCGCCATTGACCTGCGGCACCTGGTGAAGCCGCCAGGTGGCGCCCGCTACACGCTCGACGAACACGACGTCGCCGGCGTGAAGAACGTCAGCAGGCCTGCCCGCCCATTCCATCTCGCCGGCCGGGATCGTGCCCGTCACGCGATCCGCCAGAACCCGGCCGGCTCCGTCGCGGCCCGGCTTGATGCCGATCTCCGCGCCCTCGCCGTTCACGGTGAGCACCACCGCCTGGCGCCATTCGATGACGTCGTAGAGGCCCTGCACCTCGGCGAGCGGCAGTCCCCAATCGGCGCCCATCTCGATATGGGTCACTGGCCCGCGCCAGCCATGCTCCTGGTCGAACGCGACCAATCCGTCGATGAGCGACTTCCGCGCCAGGATCTGGAGCTGCGGATCGAGCGAGGTGCGCACCGAGAGCCCGCCGCCATAGAGGCGGTCCTCGCCATAGATCCCGAGCAGCTCGCGGCGCACCTCTTCGGCAAAATAGCTCGCCGTGCTGGTCGAGATACCGCCATTCTGCGCGATCGTATCGGCGTAGTTCGCCTCGAAGAAATCGCTGAACCCGCCATGGAATGAGTCGGCCGCGAAGACCTGCGGGGCGTCGTCGCTGGTGACGACGCCGAGCGGCTGGGCCTTGGCGAACTCGCCCTCCTCCGCCGTGGCGTAGCCCTCCGCGACCATCCGCCCGATCACGTAGTTGCGGCGCTCCAGTGCGGCATCGGGATAGCGGAACGGGTGGTAGTTGCTCGGCCCCTTGAGCACCGCGGCGAGATAGGAAGCCTCGGCGAGCGTCAGCTCATGCACCGACTTCCCGAAATAGATGAGCGAGGCGGCGGCGACGCCATAAGCGCCGAGCCCGAAATTCACCTCGTTCAGATAGAGCTCGAGGCTCTTGTCCTTCGAATATGCGTTCGCGATGCTTATCGCGAGGATCGCCTCCTGGATCTTGCGCTCCCAGTTCTGGTCGGCGGTGAGAAGGAAGTTCTTGGCGACCTGCTGGGTGATGGTCGAGCCGCCCTCGAGCGGCCCGCCGTCGCCGAAGGAGCGGAAGTTGGCGATCGCCGCGCGGGCGATGCCGACCACGTCGATGCCCGGATGGTTGTAGAAATTCTGGTCCTCGGTCGCGATCACCGCGAGGCGGAGGCGCTCCGGGATGGTCTGGATCGGCAGATACATGCGCCGCTCGCGCGCATACTCGGCGATCAGTTCGCCGTCGGCGGCATGCACGCGGCTCATCACCGGCGGCTCGTAGTGGGCGAGCACGTCGTAGTCGGGAACACCCTTGGCGAGGTCGGAAACGAACCAGGCGACCCCGGCAGCAGCGGTCAGGAACAGCACGGTCCCAATCCCAAAAACGTAGCCCAGAAACCTGAGAACCATCGCGCCCGCGTTCCCCGTCCGAAGTCTCGGACTCCCCCGACCTCCGGCCGGGCGGCCATTTGCCCTGTCATCTACCTCTCTCGCCCACCCGCTGTTTCGGGCACTTCGCGAAGCCGGCTGACTGTTCAGGGCATTGGCCGAAAAGGCCAATCGAATCCAGCCCTTGTAACGCCTGTTCGGCTCCAACTGTGGAGAATCTTGGGCGCCGCGAGACTGGTCGAGCCTCTATAGACCAGCGTGCCGGCGCCGTCACGGATCAATCAATGCCGCGCGCCAGCCTGACGCGGAAGAACTCGTCGACCGCCGCGACCACCGAATCGGTCGCCCGGCCGCGCCACGCGTCGTCGTTGAGAAGGCGGTCGTCGTCGCGATTGGAGAGGAAGCCGACTTCGACCAGCACCGACGGAATATCCGGCGCCATCAGCACCCGGAACCCCGCCTCCTGGAGCGGGATGCGGTGGAGGAGAACGCGCTCCCCGAACTCCTCGACCAGCTTCCGCGCGAACGTATTGGAGAAATTCATCGTCTCGCGGCGCGTGAGGTCGAGGAGGATGTCGGCGACCCCGCTCTCGGTGTCCGCCTCGATCGCAAAGCCGGCGACGATGTCCGACCGGTTTTCGGCCTCCGCCAGCTCGGCGGCGCGCATCGTCGAGGGCCGTTCCGACAGCGTATAGACCGAAGCGCCCCGCACGCCCGAAGCCGAGAACGAATCGGCGTGGATCGAGATGAAGAGGTCGGCGCGCTCCTCGCGGGCGAAAGCGACGCGGTCGCCGAGGGCGATGAAATTGTCGTCCGCGCGGGTGAGGCGGACCTGGTACCCCGGCGTCTCGCGCAGCTTGTCGGCGAGCGCGAGGGCGAACTCGAGCACCACGTCCTTCTCGAGCGTGCCCCACGGCGAAACCGCCCCCGAATCGATCCCGCCATGGCCGGGGTCGATGACGATGGTGGCGACGCCGTCATTGCCGGTGACGTAGGCCGGATCGTCGGCGACCGACGAACCGCCCAGCGAGGCGCGGAAGTTCGCCGCTTCGGTGAGGAACGCGGTCTGCGTCGTCGAGACGAGGTCGACGACGAGGCGCGCCGGCTGCCCGTCCGCGGCGGGCAGGATGAACGACTTGTCCACCGCGACCGGCCCCGCGAGATCGAGGACGATCCGCGATTTCCCGCGCGAGATGAGGCCGTAGCGATAGGCGGAGATGAGCCCGCGCCCCTCCCCGCCCGCCCCCTCGGCGAGGGCGAATCGGATTTCGGGGAGGTCGATGACGACCCGCGACGGCTCGGCGAGCGTGAACACCGTGAAATCGACCGACCCGGAGAGATCGGCGACGAATCGCGTGCGTTGGATGTCGCCCGCGACCCGCACGCCGAGTGCGTCGACCGCTCCCGCCGACTGCGATTCGGCGGCCGGAGCCGCGAACGCCGCGAGGAAGAAAGCTGCCAGAACGGCGAATCCCCGGAAGCGCCGTTTCGGATCCTTCATCCGAATGCCTCGTTGTTCAGCCTGCAATTCCGCCGATTGACCGACCTTGAGGCAATCATGGTTAACCGAGCATTACGGTTAACGCCCTAAGCCCGCCGCCGCGCACCTTGCCAAGCGGTAACCATCACCCTAAAAGGTCGCTCGCGCAATTCATGTTCCGGCTCAACCGCCTGCGCGGTGGAAGACTGTGTCTTCCGGGCAGCATTTGGCAGACCCATATGTGGCGCAGGTTTCCTGACGCAGGAACGGGTCGATCAGCCATTTGACACGCTTGACGACGGAACAGATGCGCAAGCGGAGAGCGCTCCGCCAGTTCAACAGGATCACTCCTGTCTCCGGCGGTCGTCCTTTTCCAAACGTTCACGAAAGGGAGCGGCCCTCGCTCATGACCCCAATCAATCCTTCCCCCAAGCGGTCGCTTCGCGCGACCCGGGCGAAGGCCATGCTCGGGTCACGCGACACCGCGAATCAATTCACCATTGCCGGTCACGGCGCAGGCGAGCCCACAGGTCGATCGACCCCAAGGCGCTCCGGCAGCCGGACCGTGGAGATATTCTATGGCCAACAAAATGCTTATCGACGCGTCCCACCCGGAAGAGACACGGGTGGTCGTCGTCCGGGGTTCCCGGGTTGAAGACTTCGATTTCGAATCCGCCAATCGCAAGCAGCTTCGTGGAAACATCTATCTAGCCAAGGTCACGCGGGTCGAACCCTCGCTGCAGGCTGCTTTCGTCGACTACGGCGGCAACCGCCACGGCTTCCTCGCCTTCTCGGAAATCCATCCCGACTACTACCAGATCCCCGTCGCCGATCGTCAGGCGCTGATGGAGGCCGAGGATCAGGCGGATAAGGAAGAGCGCCGCGAAGCGGCCGCCAAGGACGACAAGGTCTCCGGAGAGTCTGCGGAGGAAGACGACGATCGCCGGAGCGAAGCCTCCGAAGGTGAGTCGGGCTCCGCCGACTCCGACGAGGCGGCAGAGGCCGAGGCCGCCGAGGCCTCGGAAGGCGCCGAGAACGCTCAGGCCGGCGACGTCGTCGATGCCGGCGCGGCGCCACGCGGCGAGATCGAGGAAGTCCACCACGAGGAAGAGCAGACCGTCGAATCGGTCGGCGCCGAGGACGCTCTCGAGGAACTGCCCGAGCGGCGCAAGATCCGCACCCGCCAGTACAAGATCCAGGAAGTGATCAAGCGCCGCCAGGTCCTGCTGGTCCAGGTCGTCAAGGAAGAGCGCGGCACCAAGGGCGCGGCCCTCACCACCTATCTCTCGCTCGCCGGCCGCTATTCGGTGCTGATGCCCAACACCGCGCGCGGCGGCGGCATCTCGCGAAAGATCACCAACGTAACGGACAGGAAGCGCCTCAAGACCATCGCCACCGATCTCGAAGTGCCGGAGGGCATGGGGGTCATCCTCCGCACTGCCGGCGCCTCGCGCACCAAGGCCGAGGTCAAGCGCGACTTCGAGTACCTCCTCCGCCTCTGGGAGAACGTCCGCGAGCTGACGCTGAAGTCGATCGCGCCGACGCTGGTCTACGAGGAAGGCTCGCTGATCAAGCGCGCGATCCGCGACCTCTACAATCGCGACATCGACGAGATCAACGTCGCCGGCGAGGAAGGCTACCGCGAGGCCAAGGACTTCATGCGCATGCTCATGCCGAGCCATGCCAAGAACGTCCAGCCCTACCGCGAGGTCCAGCCGCTCTTCGCCAAGCACGGCATCGAAGCCCAGCTCGATGCGATGTTCTCGCCCCAGGTGACGCTCCGCTCCGGCGGCTACATCGTCATCAACCAGACCGAGGCGCTGGTCGCGATCGACGTCAACTCGGGCCGCTCGACGCGCGAGCACAATATCGAGGACACCGCCCACGCGACCAACCTCGAGGCCGCCGACGAAGTCTCCCGCCAGCTCCGCCTCCGCGACCTCGCCGGCCTTATCGTCATCGACTTCATCGACATGGAGGAGAAGCGCAACAACCGGTCGGTCGAGCGCCGGCTGAAGGATGCGCTCAAGAACGACCGCGCCCGTATCCAGGTCGGCCGCATCTCGCCCTTCGGCCTCATGGAGATGTCGCGCCAGCGCACCCGCACCTCGGTCATTGAATCGACCACCGAGCTCTGCCCGCACTGCCACGGCACCGGGCACGTCCGCTCCCCCTCCTCGGTCGCGCTGCACGTTCTGCGCTCGCTCGAGGACCAGCTCCTCAAGGGCGTCACCCACGATCTCATCGTGCGCACCCGCACCGCGGTCGCGCTCTACGTCCTCAACCAGAAGCGCCCGCACCTCTCCGAGCTCGAGAGCCGTTTCGGCCTCTCGATCTCGATCCTCGCCGACGAGACCGTGACCACCGGCGCCCACTACGTGCTCGAGCGCGGCGCGCCCGTCGCCGAGCGGGCCCCCACTCCGGCCGGCCAGGCCGCGACGGCCCTCGTCCGCCCCGACACCGTGATCCCGGACGAGGAGCCGGAGGATCTGGTCGAGGAGGAAATCGAGGAGACCGTCGAGGAAGAAGAGACCGTTTCCGCCGACCGCGAGCGCGGCGATCGCGGCGACAGCAGCCAGGAGAGCGAGAGCGAGCGCAAGCGTCGTCGCCGCCGGCGCCGTCGCGGCGGTCGCGATGGCCAGGGCGAACCCCGCAGCGACCAGCCGCGCGAGCTTCGCGCCGAAGGGTCCGAACCGATCGCCGGTGAAGCCACCGAGGCGGGTGAAGCCGACGAGACCGATTCTGGCGACGAGGGCGCCGAGCCCGGCCGCGAGCCCCGCGCCGACGACGCCAACGGAGGCGCCGATCGGAAGCGCCGGCGCCGCGGCCGTCGTGGCGGCCGTCGCAACGGCGAGCGCCGCCCCGAGGGCGGCGAGCAGCGCCCGGTGACCGAAGCCGCGATGCCGCTCGACGCCGAGTGGCCGTCCGAGGTTCGCACCGAGGAGCCGCCGATTCCCGTCAGCGCGCTCGCCGACGAGCCCGTCCGCGAGACGCGGGCCGAGGCCGACGATCGCATCCGCGACGAGGGCCGCATCGCCTCCGCTCACCGCGATCATGTCGAGGCCGAAGCAGCCGCGCCGGCAGCCCGCGAGGAGCAGCCCGTCGAGCCGCCGAAGCCCACGCGAGCGCCCGAGCCGCCGGTCGACGACGGCCGTCCCAAGCGCGGCGGCTGGTGGCAGCGCCGCAGCTTCTTCGGCTAGACGCCGATCAGGCTTCGTAAGACTTCGGGGCGGTGGCGCAAGTCACCGCCCCTTTCATTTCCACCCTGCCCCTTGAGAGGACGGTGAAAGGGTGTGCGGTCCCGTCGCTGGACAGCAACGGGCCGAAACGGCCATAAACTCCTGCGGTTCTCGGGAGTTGGCGCGTGAAGACGTTCTTGTTGCAGTTCTTCACCTGGTGGAACGGCCAGACGCTCGGCACGCGCTTTTACACCTGGCGGAAGGGCAAGTTCGTCGGCAGCGACGAGGCCGGCAACAAGTACTACCGCGACCCCAAGACCGACCGCCGCTGGGTGATCTACAACGGCTACGCCGAGGCCTCGCGGGTTCCGCCCGGCTGGTACGGCTGGATCCGTCACATCACGGATATCCCGCCGTCGGAAGAGACCTATGCGGCGCGCGAGTGGCAAAAGCCGCACCTCCCCAACCTCACCGGCACGCCGGAGGCCTATCGCCCGCCCGGCTCGCTCCTCAACCCGCGGCCCCGCCCGGCCGTGAGCGGCGACTACGAGCCCTGGCGGCCATAGACCGTACGCCATCGTACTGTCCCATTCCGGAGCAAAAATAGACTCCGTTGCAGCCCTGCATCAGTGGGCCGAAAACCTCTTGCTGGGGATAGCGCGTAGCGCCTTTCGGGTTAGCCGGCGCACCGCCCCGGCCCCGTTGACCACCCCAAAGGACTCACCTTAGCGTTCACTCGTCGAGCGCGTTTCGCTCACCTATGGCGATCCGCCCGAGCTCTCCAGAAGAGTCAGGGATCAGTGCAACGTCCGCAGCCTTGCGAGCGGCCGAAACGGAGGAATTTGCCTGTTAGCCGACACAGCTTTGGACGTGACATCACCGATCGTAAACACTATATTTAGTGTTTCGCGCCGAGGCTCCCACCACAGGCTGTAGTGGCCGAATCACCGGTGGGTGGCGCGAAACTCTTCGAATGGCAGGGCGGGCTGCCCTAAACTCAGATGCGGAAAGGCTGGGAATAATGCGGATTGAACGGCGATACACGAAAGAGGGCGCCTCGCCCTACGCGGGGATCGAGTTCCGGAAGACGCGGAGCGAAATCCGCAATCCCGACGGCTCGATCGTCTTCCAGCTGGAGGATATCGCGATCCCCGAGTCCTGGAGCCAGGTCGCCTCGGACATCATCGCCCAGAAGTATTTCCGCAAGGCCGGCATCCCAGCCAAACTCCGTCGCGTCGAGGAAGAGACGGTGCCGTCCTTCCTGTGGCGCTCAGTGCCCGACGAGGTCGCCATCGCGACGCTCCCCAAGGAGCAGCGGCTGGTCGGCGAACGCGATTCCCGCCAGGTCTTCGACCGTCTCGCCGGCACCTGGACCTATTGGGGCTGGAAGGGCGGCTATTTCGACTCCGAGGAGGACGCCTCCGCGTTCTTCGACGAACTCCGCTACATGCTCGCCACGCAGAAGGCGGCGCCCAACTCGCCGCAATGGTTCAACACCGGCCTCCATTGGGCCTACGGCATCGATGGCCCGAGCCAGGGCCACTACTACGTCGACTTCAAGACCGGCGAAGTGCACGCCTCGGAGTCGGCCTACGAGCACCCGCAGCCGCATGCCTGCTTCATCCAGTCGATCAATGACGACCTCGTCAACGAGGGCGGCATCATGGACCTCTGGGTGCGCGAGGCGCGCCTCTTCAAGTACGGCTCGGGCACCGGCACCAATTTCTCGCGCCTCCGCGGCGAGGGCGAGAGGCTCTCGGGCGGCGGACGTTCGTCCGGCCTGATGAGCTTCCTCAAGATCGGCGACCGCGCGGCGGGCGCGATCAAGTCGGGCGGCACCACGCGCCTGGCGGCCAAGATGGTGGTGGTCGACGCCGACCATCCGGACATCGAGGCCTTCGTGCACTGGAAGGTGAAGGAGGAGCAGAAGGTCGCCGCGCTGGTGACCGGCTCCAAAGTCGTCGCCATGCACCTCAAGGCGATCATGCGCGCCTGCGTGAACTGCGAGGGCTCGAACGACGACTGCTTCGACCCGGCCCGCAACCCGGCCCTCAAGCGCGAAGTCCGCGCCGCCAAGAAGGCGCAGGTGCCGGAGAACTACATCCGCCGCGTCATCCAGTTCGCCAAGCAGGGCTACACCGACATCGAGTTCCCGATCTACGACACCGATTGGGATGCGGAGGCCTACCTCACCGTCTCGGGCCAGAAATCGAACAACTCGGTGCGCGTCACCGTCGACTTCCTTCGCGCCGTCGAGACCGGCGGCGACTGGAAACTGACCGCCCGCGTCTCCGGCAAGGTCACCAAGACGCTGAAGGCCAAGGAGCTGTGGGAAGGGATCTCCTACGCCGCGTGGGCCTCGGCCGATCCGGGCCTCCAGTACCACACCACCGTCAACGACTGGCACACCTGCCCGGCGGACGGGCCGATCATCGCGTCGAACCCGTGCTCCGAGTACATGTTCCTCGACGACACGGCCTGCAACCTCGCCTCGATCAACCTCCTCGCCTTCCGCGACGAGGCCAAGGCCTTCGACGTCGAATCCTTCGAGCATGCCTGCCGGCTGTGGACCGTGGTCCTCGAGATCTCGGTGCTGATGGCGCAGTTCCCGTCGCGCAAGATCGCCGAGCTCTCCTACAAGTACCGGACGCTCGGGCTCGGCTTCGCCAATATCGGCGGGCTCCTGATGACCTCAGGCATCCCCTACGACAGCGCCGAAGGGCGCGCCATCGGCGGGGCGATCTCGGCGATCATGACCGGCATCTCCTACGCCACCTCGGCGGAGATGGCGGGCGAGCTGGGGCCGTTCCCGGGCTACGCCAACAACGCGCAGTCGATGCTGCGCGTGATGCGCAATCACGCCCGCGCCGCCGATGGCGTCGCCGGCGGCTACGAGGGTCTCGCCACCCTCCCCGTCCCGCTCGACCATCCCTCGATCGCCGACAAGAACCTCTCCGAGCGCGCCAAGCTGGCCTGGAAGCGCGCGGTCGAGCTCGGCGAGAAGCACGGCTACCGCAACGCCCAGGCGAGCGTGATCGCGCCGACCGGCACGATCGGCCTCGTCATGGATTGCGACACCACCGGCATCGAGCCGGACTTTGCGCTGGTGAAGTTCAAGAAGTTGGCCGGCGGCGGCTACTTCAAGATCATCAACCGCGCGGTGCCCGAGGCCCTCGCCAAGCTCGGCTACGACCCGGCCGAGGTCACCAAGATCATCGACTACGCGGTCGGCCACGGCTCGCTCGCCAACGCGCCCGGCGTGAACCACGAGACGCTCAAGGCCAAGGGCTTCACCGACGCCGCGATCGCCTCGATCGAAAGCGGCCTCGTCTCGGTGTTCGACATCAAGTTCGCGTTCAACAAGTGGAAGCTCGGTGAGGCCTTCTGCCGCGACGTGCTCGGCCTGACCGACGCGCAGCTCAACGACCCGGCCGTCGAGATGCTGCCCGCGCTCGGCTTCGCCAAGAAGGACATCGAAGCCGCCAACCTCCATGTCTGCGGAGCGATGACGGTCGAAGGCGCGCCGGGGCTCAAGGACGAGCA
>CAYOET010000111.1:0-3077 GCA_964402985.1 uncultured Bauldia sp.
CCGCCCCGATGGCGAAGAGGGCGAGATCGATCGGGAGCGGGATGACGCCGAGGCCGATCGTCGTCGCGCCGGTCACGAAACAGGCGAGGCCGATGCCGGCGAGGAGAAAGCCGACGAAATCGAAGGCCGGGCGCTGCTCGCCGTGCAGGTCGGGGATGTAGAGCGTGGCAAGGACGAGGCCGAGGACGCCGATCGGGATGTTGATCCAGAAGATCCAGCGCCAGTCGTAATAGGTGGTGATGAAGCCGCCGACCAGCGGACCGGCGAGCGGGCCGACGAGCGCCGGAATGGTCAGCCACGCCATCGAGCCGATGATCTCCGATTTCGGCACCGAGCGGACGATGATGAGGCGGCCAACCGGCACCATCAGCGAGCCGCCGATGCCCTGGACGATGCGGCCGACGACGATCGCGCTGATCGACCCCGAGAAGGCGCACATGATCGACCCGATACCGAAGAGGACGATCGCCGCCCGGAAGACGATGCGCGCCCCGAACCGGTCGGACAGCCAGCCGCTCACCGGCAGGAACACCGCGACCGACAGGAGGTAGGCGGTCAGGGCGAGCTTGAGGTGGATCGGGTTCTCGCCGAAATCCGCCGCGATGGCGGGCAGGGCCGTCGCCAGAACCGTCGAATCGAGGTTCTCCATGAAGAGGGCGCAGGCGACGATGAGGGGGAGGAGGATGCGACTGGGCATTGGTCCCATCAATAGGGCGCGATAGGCTTTTCGGAAAGGCGCTCGGCTGTGGCGCCGTGCGACTTTTCGGTAGAGTTCAGGCGCGACAGCCTGGCGGGAGGCCGCAATGACCTATGTCGTGGGCGTCAAGACTGTCCCCGAACAGCCGATCCTGGCGATTCGCGAGCGGACGCGCCGCGAAGACTTGAGCTTGACCATTGGCCGTCTCCTCGACGGGGTCTACGAATTCGCCCGCCGCGAGCTGCCGCGCGGCGCCGGAATGAACGTGGTCCAGTATTTCGACTGGGGGAGCGAGTTCACGATCGAGGTCGGGGTCATCGTTCCGGCTGGAACGCTCGCTGCCCCGCCGATCCGTCTGTCCTCGACTCCCGCCGGAAACGTGGCGACGACCACCCATTGGGGCGCCTACATCGCGTTGCCCGCGGCCCACGCCGCCATTCTCGAGTGGTGCGGCGAGCACGCGCTCACGCCGACGGGGCGCAACTGGGAGATCTACGGCCACTGGAGTGACGATCCCACCCAGCGCCGAACCGACGTGTTCCACCTTCTCAAATAGGCCTGACGCGCCATCCGAGCCATGCGGGAGCGTTGCGGCAGCCGCGTGGAGCCGGAGGGACGTGGCCTTTGCAGAACCCCGGCGCCCGTGCTAATCACCCGCGCCAATCTTCGTCAGATCAGCGCGTTCGGCCTCCGGAACTTTCCGGTCGCGGAATGGCACATTCCGGAGTTGGCATGGCCACGATCATCGAATCCCGCACCGGCTCGGAGGCTTTGACCTTCGACGATGTCCTCCTCCAGCCCGGCCACTCGATGGTCCTGCCGGCCGAGGCGGACATCCGCACCCGCATCACCCGCGACATCGAGCTGAACCTCCCGATCATCTCCGCCGCGATGGATACGGTCACCGAATCCAAACTCGCCATCGCCATGGCCCAGGCCGGCGGCATCGGCGTCATCCACCGCAATCTGAGCCCCTCCGAGCAGGCCGAGGAGGTCCGCCAGGTCAAGAAGTTCGAGTCCGGCATGGTGGTGAACCCGGTCACCATCGGCCCCAACGCGACGCTGCAACAGGCCCTCGACCTGATGCGCCATCATTCCATCTCGGGCATCCCGGTGGTGGAGGGGAACGGGGCCGGGCCGGGCAAGCTGGTCGGCATCCTGACCAACCGCGACGTCCGCTTCGCGTCCAACCCGAAGCAGAAGATCTCCGAGCTGATGACGCATGAGCGCCTCATCACGGTGACCGAGAATGTCAGCCAGGAGGAGGCCAAGCGCCTTCTCCACCAGCACCGCATCGAGAAGCTCGTCGTGGTCGACGACCAGTATCGCTGCGTCGGCCTTATCACGGTGAAGGACATCGAGAAGACCCAGCTCAATCCGAACGCCACCAAGGACGAGCAGGGCCGCCTCCGCGCCGCCGCCGCGACCAGCGTCGGTTCGGAAGGCTTCGACCGCGCCGAGCGGCTCATCGATGCCGGCGTCGACCTCATCGTCGTCGACACCGCGCACGGGCACTCGCAGCGGGTCCTGGAGATCGTGTCGCGGGTGAAGCGGCTTTCCAACTCGGTCGGTATCCTCGCCGGCAATGTCGCGACGAGCGAGGGCGCCAAGGCGCTCATCGACGCCGGCGCGGATGCGGTCAAGGTCGGCATCGGTCCCGGCTCGATCTGCACCACCCGCATCGTGGCGGGCGTCGGCGTGCCACAGCTCACCGCGATCATGGACGCGGTCTTCGCGGCGGAGAAGGCGGGCATCCCGGTGGTCGCCGATGGGGGTATCAAGTATTCCGGCGATCTCGCCAAGGCGCTTGCCGCGGGGGCCGCGTGCGCGATGATCGGCTCGCTCCTCGCCGGCACCGACGAGAGCCCGGGCGAGGTTTATCTGCACCAGGGCCGCTCCTACAAAGCCTATCGCGGCATGGGCTCGATCGGCGCGATGGCGCGCGGCTCGGCCGACCGCTACTTCCAGGCCGAGGTCCGCGACGCTCTCAAGCTGGTCCCCGAGGGCGTGGAGGGCCAGGTGCCCTACAAGGGGCCGGTATCGGGCGTCCTCCACCAGCTCGCCGGGGGCCTCCGCGCCGCGATGGGCTATGTCGGCGCCGAGAACCTCGTCGCCTTCCGCGACCGCGCGCGCTTCGTCCGCATCTCCTCCTCGAGCCTCGCGGAAAGCCACACCCACGGCGTCAACATCACCCGCGAAAGCCCGAACTACCCGGGCGGCATGTGATCTGTTCGCCGGTGATCTCCTTCATTCCGCTTCCCCGGCGAAAGCCCGGGCCCGCTCGCCCGATTTCCCTTACCCCACCCGTCGCATGGACCCCGGCTTTCGCCGGGGCGGCGGGGAGGGTTGCGCGATGCGTCTAGGTGGACGCCTCGCCGCG
>CAYOET010000112.1:0-31298 GCA_964402985.1 uncultured Bauldia sp.
CGGGCGCCGGCTGCTATGGTTTGTCGATGCGCGATCCCTATGAAGTTCTCGGCGTGCCACGCACCGCCTCGGAAGCCGAGGTGAAGAAGGCGTTCCGCAAGCTCGCCAAGAAGTTCCACCCCGACCAGAACACGAGCGACCCGAAGGCCAAGGAGAAATTCTCGGAGGCCAATTCCGCCTACGAGATCGTGGGCGACAAGGACAAGCGCGCGAAGTTCGACCGCGGGGAGATCGGCGCGGACGGCAAGCCGCGCTTCCAGGGGTTCGAAGGCGCCGACCCCGGCTTCGGCGGCTTCCGGCCGGGCGCCGCGTCGAGCCGCACCTTCCGTTGGTCGAGCTCGGGTCCGGGCGGGGGCGCGGGCGGACCAGGCGGTTTCAACGACGACGTCCTCAGCGAGATTCTCGGCGGCTTGGGGCGGGCGGGCGCAGGGGCGGCTCCGGGGGGCGCGCGCAGCCGGCGCGGCGAGGACATCACGGCCACGGTCGCGGTGACGCTCGAGCAGCTCGCGAAGCGCGAGCGGGTGCGCGTGGAGCTGCCCACCGGGCGCACGGTCGAGATCACCATTCCGCCGGGCGCGCGGCCCGGCCAGACCATCCGCCTCCGCGGCCAGGGCCAGGGCGATCCGTTCGGCGGCACCGCCGGCGATGCACTGGTCACCGTCGAGTTCGTGCCGCACCCGCAGTTCAAGCCGGAGGGCGAGAATCTCCGCCTCGAGCTGCCGGTCGGTCTCGAGGAGGCGGTGCTCGGCGCCAAGGTCCGCGTGCCCACGCTCGACGCGCCGGTCACCCTCTCGATCCCGGCCGGGTCGAGCGGCGGGCGCACGCTCCGCCTCCGCGGCAAGGGTCTGCCCAAGACGGGCGGCGGCGAGGGCGACCTCCTCGTCGGCCTCCGCATCGTCCTCCCCGACGGTGGCGATCCCGAACTGACGACGCTGATGCAGCGCTGGCGCGCCGAACACCGCCACGGCGTCAAGCGCGAGGAATTGGAGCCGGGCAGCTAGCTCCGAGGGGCCGCGGCGCGGCGCAGCCGGTCGTTGATGGCGGCGCCGAGTCCGGTGTCCGGGATCGGCATCACCGCGATGGTCGGCGCGACGCCGTCGAGTTCGCGGAGGGCGCCGAAGAGGCGGGACGCGGCCTCGCCCAGATCGCCTGACGGCGAGAGGTTGCGGGTCGCAACGGCCGTCTCGGCGCCGGCAGCAGGAGCCCCTCCGAAGGCAATTAGCGCTTCGCCCGGCCGCGCCTCGGTCGCGTCGAGCCGGAGGGCCGACGAGGGGGCGTAGTGCGAGGCGAGCATGCCGGGGGCGCGGACAGCGCCGTCATGCGCGACGAGGGCGCGGCCGGCCACAATCTCGATGTCCTCGCGGGACACGCCGCCCGAGCGCAGCAGCGTAAGCGTACGGCCGTCGCTCGCGACAATGGTCGACTCGAGCCCGACGACCGCCGGCCCGCCATCGAGGATTACGCCGATATCGCTGCCGAGATCGGCGGCGACGTGGGCGGCGGTGGTCGGGCTGACCTTCCCCGACCGGTTAGCGCTGGGCGCGGCGAGCGGCTTCCCCAAGGCGCGAAGGAGCGCCTGCGCTACGGGATGCGCCGGGACGCGGATCGCCACGGTGTCGAGTCCGGCGGTGGCAAGCTCGGCGATGTCCGAATCCGCTCGCTTGGGCAAGACCAGCGTCAGGGGTCCGGGCCAGAAGGCCGCCGCGAGCGTCGTCGCCAGCTGGTCGAAAACCGCGATCCGTTCGGCCGCCTCGCGCGAGGGCACGTGGACGATCAGCGGGTTGAACTGGGGCCGGCCCTTGATCTCGTAGATGCGCGCTACGGCGCGGCCGTCGGTGGCATTGGCGGCGAGGCCGTAGACGGTCTCGGTCGGCATGGCCACGACGCCGCCGGCGCGAAGCGTCTCTAGCGCCCGCGCGAGGCCCGCCTCCCGCCGCTCGGGATCGCTCATGTCGTAGGTAGTGGTCATCGCTTCGTCGGCCGTCCCGGCAACCGGAAATCCTCGGCTCTGGCTTGCCCGATCGGGAGTGTTGGCGCCTAAATGCACGGGAAGCTTGGCTCGCGCGAGGGATTCTTTTGCCGACGCTGCTCGTGCACCATCCGATCTTCCGGGAGCATATCGTCCCCTCCGGCCATCCCGAGCGCCCGGCGCGCCTCATCGCCATCGAGAAGGCACTCGCCGGCGCAGAGTTCGCGGACCTCGTCCGGCGGCAAGCTCCCGCCGGCGCGCTCGAGCAGGTCGCCCTCGTCCACTCGGAGGCCTATATCGAACGGATCGGCGAGACGGCACCGACCGATGGGCTGGCCCAGCTCGACATCGACACCTTCCTCTCGCCGAAGAGTCTCGACGCCGCCCTCTATGCGGTCGGCGCCGCGTGCTTCGCGGTCGATGCCGTGATGCCGCGCGTGGTGAGCAACGCCTTCTGCGCGGTGCGCCCGCCGGGCCATCATGCCGAGCCCGATCGGGCGATGGGGTTCTGCATCTTCTCGACCGTTGCGATTGCCGCCCGGCACGCACAGCGGCGGCATGGGGCCGAACGCATCGCGATCGTCGACTGGGACGTCCACCACGGCAACGGCACGCAGGCGGCGTTCTGGGACGACCCGTCGGTGCTCTACATCTCGACGCACCAGTGGCCGCTCTTTCCGGGCACCGGCGCATCCTCCGAGACCGGGGCCGGAAATATCCTCAACCTCCCGCTCGCGGCCGGCACCGATGGCCCGGCCTTCCGCGCGGTGTTCGCCGAGAAAGTCGTCCCGGCGCTCGACGCCTTTGCCCCCGACCTCATCCTCGTCTCCGCAGGGTTCGACGCGCACTACCGCGACCCGCTGGGCGAACTCCGCCTCGAAGCGGCGGACTTCGCGTGGGCCACGGTCGAGCTCATGGCGGCCGCGGAGCGCCTTTGCCAAGGGCGTCTCGTCAGCGTGCTCGAAGGCGGCTACGACCTCGAGGGGCTCGCGGAATCAGCGGCCGCGCACGTTTTGGCCCTCATGGGCGGGGCTTCAAATCCGGGCGCGTGATCGCCAAATCTTTACGAGCAATCGAGTTTGAGCCTCGCCCCCCTGTTGCGCGACTTGCGCGGAAGCCCGCCTTACCCCAGAACGAAACCATGAATGGAGACGGCAGAGACCATGGCTGAGGCCGTTCCGGTCGAGAACCTTAGTTTCGAGAAGGCTTTGGCTGAGCTGGAGGCCATCGTCCAGAAGCTCGAACAGGGCAAGGTCGACCTCGAGGAATCGATCACCATCTACGAGCGCGGCGAGGCTCTCCGCCGCCATTGCGAGGGCCTGCTTTCGACCGCCGAAGCGCGCGTCGAGAAGATCCGCCTCGGCGCCGACGGGAAACCGCTCGGCACCGAGCCGCTTGACCCTGCGTCCTAGGGTCTCGCGGGGGCGCCCCATGATTGCCGCTATCCTCAGGCGTTGATGCCGACGGCGACCCCTCCCTTGACCCGACCCTCCACGCCCCTTCTCGACCGCGTGCGCGTCCCCGCCGACTTGCGCACGCTCAAGTCGTCCGAGCTGCCGCAGCTCGCCGCCGAGTTGCGCGCGGACATGATCGCCTCGGTGTCGGAGACAGGGGGGCATCTCGGCGCCGGGCTAGGGGTGGTCGAGCTCACGATCGCCCTCCACCACGTCTTCGACACGCCGACCGATCGCCTGGTCTGGGATGTCGGCCACCAGTCCTATCCGCACAAGATCCTCACCGGCCGGCGCGAGCGGATGCGGACGCTGCGCCAGGGCGGCGGGCTCGCCGGCTTCACCAAGCGGGCCGAGAGCGAATACGACGCCTTCGGCGCCGGCCACTCCTCGACCTCGATCTCCGCCGCCCTCGGCATGGCTGTCGCCCGCGACCTGCGCGGCGAGAAGCACAACGTCGTGGCGGTGATCGGCGACGGGGCGATGTCGGCGGGCATGGCCTACGAGGCGATGAACAATGCCGGCGCCTCGCGCTCGCGGCTCATCGTCATCCTCAACGACAACGACATGTCGATCGCCCCGCCGGTCGGCGCGATGTCGGCCTATCTCGCCCGCCGCGTCTCGGGCCGCACCTACCGGTCGCTGCGCAATTTCGCCAAGAAGCTGGTCGACCGCCTGCCGATGCCGCGCTTCCTGCGCGAGCGCCTCCGCCTCACCGAGGAATATATCCGCAGCTTCTGGACCGGCGGCACGCTGTTCGGCGAGCTCGGCTTCTACTACGTGGGCCCGATCGACGGGCACAATTTCGGGCACCTCCTGCCGGTGCTGCGCAACGTCCGCGACATGCGGAACGGCCCGATCCTGGTCCACGTGGTGACCAAGAAGGGCAAGGGCTACGCCCCGGCCGAGGCCTCCGACGACAAGTATCACGGGGTCGGCCGCTTCAACGTCCTCACCGGCGTGCAGGCCAAGCCGGTCAGCAACGCGCCGAGCTACACGCGCGTGTTCTCCGACAGCCTCATCAAGCTCGCCGAGAAGGACGACAAGATCGTCGCCATCACCGCCGCGATGCCCGGCGGGACCGGCCTCGACCGGTTCGCGGAGCGCTTCCCGAAGCGCGCCTTCGACGTCGGCATCGCCGAGCAGCACGCGGTGACCTTCGCCGCCGGGCTCGCCACCGAGGGCTACCGCCCATTCGCGGCGATCTACTCGACCTTCCTGCAGCGCGCCTACGACCAGGTGGTCCACGACGTCGCCGTGCAGAAGCTGCCGGTGCGCTTCGCCATCGACCGCTCGGGCCTCGTCGGCGCCGACGGGCCGACCCATGCCGGCGCCTACGACATCGCCTTCCTCGCCACGCTCCCGGGCTTCGTGGTGATGGCGGCGGGCGACGAGGCCGACCTCGTGCACATGGTCGCCACCTCCGCCGCCATCGACGATCGCCCGTCCTCGTTCCGCTATCCGCGGGGCGACGGCATCGGCGTCGACCTTCCGGAGAACGGCGTGCCACTCGAGATCGGCCGCGGCCGGGTGCTGCGGCAGGGCAGCAAGGTAGCGCTCCTCTCGTTCGGCGGCAGGCTCGACGAGTGCATGCGGGCAGCGGAGGAACTCGACAGCTTTGGCCTCCCCGCCACGGTCGCCGACGCGCGCTTCGCCAAGCCCCTCGATACGGCGCTGGTCGCCCGCCTCGCCCGCGAGCACGAGGTGCTGATCACGATCGAGGAAGGCGCGGTGGGCGGCTTTGGCGCGCACGTCCTCCACTACCTCTCGGCGGCCGGCCTCCTCGACCGCGGCCTCAAGATCCGGACGCTGGTCCTCCCGGACCGCTTCATCGACCAGGACAAGCCCGAGGCGATGTACCGCCTCGCGGGGCTCGACCGCGGCGGGATCGTGGCGGCGGTGTTTGAGGCGTTGGGCCGCGACACCACCCTCGCCCGCCCGGCGGCGATCTGACCCGCGCCGATCGGCTCGCTTTGCCGCCCGTGGCGGCGGTGCTAGACGACCGCCATGAGTTCACTCAAGTTCATCCGCTACCTCGCCTGGGGGCTCGTTGCAGTCGCCTTGATCCTCGGCGGCGCCTTCACCTTCAGCAAGCTCACGACGCCGCGCACCGATGCGGGCGGGGAGAGCATTCCCGGCTTCGTGCCGGTGACCATCGGCGGGCCCTTCACGCTCACCGACCAGAACGGCCAGCCCGTTACCGAGGCGGCGCTCGCGGGCCATCCCTCGATGGTGTTCTTCGGCTACACCAACTGCCCGGACATCTGCCCGACCACCCTCCTCACCGCGCCGACCTGGCTCGAGGCGGTGAAGGCCGAGATGCCGGACCTCGCGTTCTACTTCGTCACCATCGATCCCGAGCGGGATACGGTCGCGGCGATGCGCGAGTACCTCGCCCATTTCGACCCGCGCATCGTCGGCCTGACCGGGACGCCGGAGGCGATCGCCTCGATGCTGGACGCCTACCGGGTCTACAGGCGGGTCGTCCCGCGCGCGGATGCCGGCTACGATCTCGACCATACCGCCCCGATCTATCTCATGGACCGCACGGGCGCGTTCAGCGGCGAGATCATCCAGCCCGAGGACGAAGCGACCGACGCGCTGGTCCTCGCCAAGCTCCGCAGGTTGGCTGGCTGATCGCGGGCGATGGCGTGAGGCGCGACCCCCCGCCCGCCGGTCAGCGCATGCGACTCGACGAGGCGCTGGTGGCGCGCGGGCTCGCTCCGACCCGCAGCCGCGCCCGCGACGCGGTGCTGCGCGGCAGCGTCAAGGTCGACGGCGTGATCGCGATGCGGCCGGCGACGCCGGTGGCCGCGACCAGCGAGCTGACCGTCGACGATCCGGCATCCGAGTATGTCTCGCGCGGGGCGGTGAAGCTCGCCGCCGCGCTCGACCATTTCCGTTTCGATCCGGCGGGTCTCGCCTGCCTCGACCTCGGCGCGTCGACCGGCGGGTTCACGCAGGTGCTCCTCCGCCGGGGGGCGTCGTTCGTGTTCGCCGCCGATGTCGGCAAGGGCCAGCTCCACGCAGACGTTTCCGCCGACCCGCGCGTGCGCAACCTCGAAGGAGTGAACGCCCGCGACCTCGATCCCGCGACGCTCGACCGGCCGATCGGCGCGGTGGTCGCCGACCTCAGCTTCATCTCGCTCACCCTCGCGCTTCCGCCCGCGCTCGACATCGCGGCTCCGGGCGCGTGGCTGGTGGCGCTGATCAAGCCGCAGTTCGAGGTCGGCAAGGCCGCCATCGGCAAAGGTGGGATCGTCCGCGATCCAATCGCAGCCGAGACCGCGGTCGAACGGATCGTCGGCTGGCTCGGCGCGCGAGCAGGCTGGGCGGTCGCCAGCGTCATCCCCTCCCCGATCAAGGGGGGCGACGGCAACCGCGAGTTCCTGCTCGGGGCGCGGAAGAGCGGGACCGAGGGATGAGCGCGTTCGACCTCGCCGAAACGGTCACCATTGGCGCTCTCGGCCACGAGGCCGACGGCATCGCTGAGACCGCGAGCGGCAAGGTCTATGTCCCCTTTACGCTGCCGGGCGAGACCGTCTCGGTGGACCGCGTCGGCGAGCGCGGCCATATGCTCGACGTCGTCACCGCGAGCGCGGATCGCGTTGCGCCGCCGTGCCGGCATTTCGGCACCTGCGGCGGATGCGCGCTGCAGCACATGAGGACGCCGGCCTATCTCGACTGGAAGCGCGAGCAAGTCCGCCACGCTTTCGCGCAGCGCGGCATCGAGGCGGCGGTCGAGCCAACCTTCGCCGTCGGCGCGCACGCAAGGCGGCGGGCGGTGTTCACGGCGCTCGGCATTTCCGGAGGCGCTACGCTGGGCTTTCACGTGCGCGCGTCGAAGGAACTCCTCGACATCGCCGAGTGCCCGGTGCTCGTGCCGGCGATCGAGAGCCGGATCGGCGCGATCCGCAAGCTGGCGGGCATCGTCTTCCAGCCCGGACAGCGCGGCCGGCTCACGGTGCTCGCCGCCGACAACGGGCTCGACATCGCGATCGAGTGCGAGCGGCGGAAGCCGGCCGACCGGCCGCTCCTCCAAAAGCTTGCCGTGTTCGGCTCGGCCGGATGGATCGCGCGCATCAGCCTCGACGGCGAGGCGGTGGTGCAGAACCTCCGGCCGACCCTCGGCGCGGGCGGCGTTAACCTCTACCCGGTGCCCGGCGGCTTCACGCAGGCAGCGGCCGCCGCGGAGGAAGCGATGGTTGGCGCAGTGCTGGCGGGGGTGAAAGCCGGGGCGCCGGTGGCCGATCTCTTCTCGGGCATCGGGACGTTCACCGTGCGCCTGGCGCGGAGCGCTCCGGTGACGGCCGTGGAAGGGGACGCGCTCGCGGTCGCCGCACTCGCCGACGCCGCCCGCTACGCCAGCGGGCTCAAGGCGATCACCGCCACGCGGCGCGACCTCTTCCAGAGCCCGCTCGCGCCGTTCGAGTTGAAAAAGTTCGGGACGGTCGTGTTCGATCCGCCGCGCGCCGGCGCGAGCCGCCAGGCGGAATCACTCGCCCAGTCGACGGTGCCGCGAATCGTCGCCGTCTCGTGCAACCCGGCGACGCTGGCGCGCGACGCGCGCATCCTCATCGACGGTGGCTACCGGCTCACGCGGGTGCTGCCCATCGACCAGTTCACGTGGTCGGCCGAGATCGAGGCGGTGGCGACCTTCGAGCGCTGAGGGTTTTTTCTTTCCTCCCCCTTCAGGGGGAGGAGAACGAGCTAGCCGTCGAGGATCTCGGTGCCCGCGATGACGAGGCCGAAGCCCTCGAGGCCGACATAGCGGCGCTCGCGGCCGGCGAGGAGGCGGATCGAGCGGATGCCGAGGTCTTTCAGGATCTGTGCGCCGAGGCCGATCTCGCGCCACTCGGCGGCACGGCGGGCGGCCGAGCCGTGGGCCTCGTGGCCCTTGCCGCCCTCGGGCGCGGGCCGCGAGCGCCGGCTAAAGTGGGCGACGCCGGCCGAGCCCTCGCGGAGATAGACGACAACGCCGCGGCCGACGGTGCCGATGCGCTCGATCGCCGCCTCGAGCGACTGGCCGAGACCGAAGACGTCCTCGACCACCGACTCGGGGTGGAGGCGCACCAGCACCTCGTTGCCGTCCTCGATGTCGCCGAAGACCAGCGCGAGATGCTGCATGGGGTCGAAAGGCGTGCGATAGGCGATCGCCTGGGCCGGGCCGTAGCTGGTGGTGACCGTCATCTCCTCGACGCGCTCGACCAGCGTCTCGCTGCGCTGGCGGAAGGCGATGAGGTCGGCGACGGAGACGAGCGCCAGGCCGTGCTTCTCGGCGAAGGCGGCGATCTGCTGCCCGCGCATCACCGTGCCGTCGTCGTTGACTAGCTCGGAGATGACGCCGACCGGCGAGAGGCCGGCGAGGCGCGCGAGGTCGACGGCGGCCTCGGTGTGGCCGGAGCGGATGAGGACGCCGCCGTCGTGCGCGATGAGTGGGAAGATGTGGCCGGGACGCACGAAATCCTCGGCGCCGGCATTGGGGTTGGCGAGCGAGCGGACGGTCTGCGCCCGCTCCTCGGCCGAGATGCCGGTGGTCATGCCGTGGCGGTAGTCGACGGTGACCGTGAAGGCGGTCGCCATCGGCTCCTCGTTCTCGGCGACCATCGGCGAGAGGTTGAGGCGGCGCGCCATCTCCCGCGGCAGCGGCGCGCAGACGATGCCGCTCGTGTGGCGGACCATGAAGGCGAGCTTCTCGCCCGTCGCGTGGACAGCGGCGAGGACGAGGTCGCCCTCGTTCTCGCGGTCGTCGTCGTCGGTGACCACCACGATCTCGCCGCGCCGGATCGAGTCCAGCGCCGCATTCACCCGTTCGATGCTCGATGTCATGAAGATGGTTCGCTCAGCCGCCGACCTGGCCGCGATGCCGCAAATAGTGATCGGCGAGGACGATCGCCAGCATCGCCTCGCCGATCGGCACCGCGCGGATGCCGACGCAGGGGTCGTGGCGGCCCTTGGTCGAGACGTCGACCTCCTCGCCGCGCTGGTTGACGCTCTTGCGCGGCGTGAGGATCGAGGAGGTCGGCTTGACCGCGAAGCGGGCGACGATCGGCTGCCCGCTCGAGATGCCGCCGAGGATGCCGCCGGCGTGGTTGGAGAGGAAGACCGGCCCGCCGTCCGCGCCGATGCGCATCTCGTCGGCGTTCTGCTCGCCGGTGAGAACGGCCGCGCCCATGCCGGCGCCGATCTCGACGCCCTTGACCGCGTTGATCGACATGAAGGCCGAGGCGATGTCCTGGTCGAGCTTGCCGTAGATCGGCGCGCCCCATCCGGCCGGCACGCCTTCGGCGACCACCTCGACGATCGCGCCGACCGACGAGCCGCGCTTGCGGATTCCGTCGAGATAGTCGGCCCATTTGTCGACGATCTTGGCGTCCGGCGAGAAGAACGGGTTGTTGCCGATCTCGTCCCAGTCCCAGTTGGCGCGGTCGACCGCAAGGCTGCCGATCTGGACCAGCGCCGCGCGCACCCGAACCCCCGGCACGATTTTCCGCGCGATCGCGCCGGCGGCGACCCGCGAGGCGGTCTCGCGCGCCGAGGCGCGGCCGCTGCCGCGCCAATCGCGGATGCCGTACTTGGCCTGGTAGGTCATGTCGGCGTGGCCGGGACGGTAGGAGTCCTTGATCTCCCCGTAGTCCTTGGAGCGCTGGTCGACATTGTCGATCAGCAGAGAGATCGGCGTGCCGGTGGTGAAAAGCTGGCCCGACTCGTCGGGGAAGACTCCGGACAGGATCTTCACCGCGTCGGGCTCGCGGCGTTGCGTGGTGAAGCGCGACTGGCCCGGTCGCCGACGGTCGAGATCGAGCTGGATATCCGCCTCGCTGATGGCGATGCGCGGCGGGCAACCGTCGACCACGCAACCGATCGACGGCCCGTGGCTCTCGCCCCACGTCGTGACGCGAAAGAGATGGCCGAAGGTGTTGTGGGACATGGCGAAGCGGGTTCCGGGAGGCGACCCGGTTCTTAGGTCAGGCCCGCGGGGCCGTCAAACCCGCGTTAGCGCCGGAACAAGCGGCGTTTTCTTCGGATTGAACCATTGGGCTGGCCCAATCGGAGGAAGACAATGCGCAGATCGATCATCGCGGGCGTGGCGCTCCTCGCCCTCGCCGGCACCGCCTCGGCGGCCGAGATGTCCGGCCGTGTGACCTTCGTCAATCCGGACGACAACATTTTCATCATCGACAGCAGCAGCAAGTTCACGCTCGGATCGGGGGTGCAGGCCGCCGACCTCGCGCTCGGGGCCAGCGTCAACGTCACCTATGAGGGCAGCGGCGACCAGATGACCGCCTCGGCTGTCGAGGTCCTCACCCCGACAGCCGCCGTCGCGGCCCCAGCCGCTCCGGTCGCGGGCGCGGCGGGAGCGGATGAAGCGGCCGGCGCCGGTGGCGCGGCGGGCGGCCTCGGCGATGCGGCCGGTGGAGCGGCCGGCGGTGCGCTCAACATCAGCCCAGCGGCGCCGGCCGCCCCGGCTGCTCCCGCAGCCCCCGCAGTGCCCTACGCTCCCGCGCCGTAAGGTCCTGATGGTTAATGCGAATCGGCCGCGGCAAGCCCGCGGCCGCCGTCCTGTATCGATTGTGGCTTTTGCAACCCCCGACCCCTGCTCTTTGCGCCGGTCTGAGCGGCAAACGGTGGCGTTGCCCGAGTCCGAACAGACCCCAAATCAGGTGGGCCAGCGGATTTGGTGGCTAAGCAAAAAAGCCCATGCCGCTGAGGCGATTGAACAGAACAGGACGAAGAAAATGGCTAAGTTGATTGTTGCGGCGGCTGCGGCTGCTCTCCTTGCCGGCTCCGCTGCCGGCGCCCTTGCGGCCGAACGTGCCGGTGGCTGGGTCACCAGCTTCGACGGTACGCGCCTGACCCTCCTCAACGACCCTGCCGTGTACATCGTGGCTCCGTCGGTTGACGCTTCGGGCGTCGAGATCATGAACACCGCGCAGCTGACCTTCGACGTGATCAACGGTCAGAACGTCGTGACCGCGATCCGCACCGCGCCGGCGCCGGTAGAAGACCTCAACGCCGACGACCTCGTGAACAACGACTCGTAGGACTGCGTAGCGTCCTTCGGTAGATTCGCCCCACTCGGGCATCGTTCCCCCTCCCCTCGCGGAGGGGGAACGCGTTTCAGGGGCCCTAGTGCCAGCGCGCCGTGCCGGCACCGAAAATCAGCACCTTGTCCTGAGGGGCGTCGAGGAGGGGGACCTCCTCGCTCGGGATGTCGCCGAGGAGGCCGCGGACCACGCGACTGACGGCGCCGTGCGAGACCGCCACCGTGTCGCGGTCGACCGATACGAGCCAGCGCGCGATCCGTTCCGACAGCATGGCGTAGCTCTCACCGCGCGGCGGCTGGTAGCCCCATTTGTCCGCCTCGCGCGAGACGACGGCGACGGCGTCCTTCTCGCTCAGCTCGGCGAGCGTAAAACCCTCCCACTCCCCGAAGGTGATCTCGCGCAGCGCGGGGTCGACGCGGTAGCCGGCGGCGGCGAGGCCCAGCCCGGTACGCAGGAGCTCCATCGAGTCGCGGGCGCGCTGCAGGGGGCTGGTGACGAAGTCGAAGCCGCGCGAATCGGGCAGCGCGCGGAGCAGCGCCTCGCCGTTACGCCGCGCCTGGATGCGACCGCGGGCGTTGAGCGGGATGTCCTGCTGGCCCTGCAGCCGGTGCTGGACGTTCCAGTCGGTCTCGCCGTGGCGGACGAAGACCAAGGTGTGGGCGAGCTTCATGATCCCAGATAACGGCGAGGCGGAGGGTTCGTGAAGCCGTGACCCGTGCGGCGGAATGCCGATAAGATGGGCAGTGCCGGGCGGACGCTTATTCGCCGGGCTTGCCGATGTCCGGCGCGCTCGGCACCTTCATGCCGAGGACGTGGTAGCCGGCATCGACATGGTGGACCTCGCCGGTCACCGAGCGCGAGAGGTCGGAGAGGAGATAGAGCGCGGAGTCGCCGACCTCCTCGGTGGTCACGTTCCGCCGCAGCGGGGCGTTGTACTCGTTCCATTTGAGGATGTAGCGGAAGTCGTCGATGCCCGATGCGGCGAGGGTCTTGATCGGCCCGGCGGAGAGCGCGTTGACGCGGATGTTCTTGGGGCCGAGATCGGCGGCGAGGTAGCGCACGCTCGCCTCGAGCGCCGCCTTGGCCACGCCCATGACGTTGTAGTGCGGCATCCATTTCTCGGCGCCGTAGTAGCTCAGCGTCACCACCGCGCCGCCCTTGTCCATCAGCTTCTCGGCGCGCTGCAGGATCGCGGTCAGCGAGTAGCAGGAGATGAGGAGCGTCTGGGCGAAGTTGCCCTGGCTGGTGTCGAGGTAGCGGCCGGCGAGTTCCTCCTTGTCGGAGAAGGCGACGGCGTGGACGAGGAAATCGAGCCCACCCCACTGACGCCCCACTTCGGCGAACGTGGCGTCGATCGTGGCCGGATCGGCAACGTCGCAGGCGCCGACGACCGTGCCGCCGATCTCCGCGACGAGCGGCTCTACCCGCTTCTTCTGGGCGTCGCCCTGATAGGTGAAGGCGAGCTCCGCGCCGGCTTCGTGGCAGGCACGGGCGATGCCCCAGGCGATCGAGCGGTTATTGGCAACGCCGATGACGAGCCCGCGTTTGCCCTCGAGAAGCGCGCCGGCCCGGCCCATCCCTTTGCCTTTCTTTGAAGAATCAAGCGGCGGTTGCTATCGCACAGGCGGTCAGGGCCAGCAAGGCGACGGCGCCTCGCAAGCGTCGGGAGAATTTGCCGCCCGGCCCCGGGCCGTACACGGGTTGGCGCGCGTTGTAGGGACGCCCCGGGACCCGATTTCGAGTCCCACAACAGCCCGGTGGGAGGTTCCCCGTGATCCGCATCGCTGCCCCGGCCAGACCACCGGCGACGGCGTCGGCGGCGTCCGGCACGTGATCGAGGCGGACTAGCCGCCTCCACCCCGGATCGGGTCCGGGGCAGGCTCTGACCCGAATTGCCACAGGCGATGGCGGCGCGGCGTACGCGCCGCTATCTTCCGGAGGACATGCCTGCCCCCTCCCCTGATCTCATCGCCCGCTTCGCCGCGATCGTCGGAAGCGGCAACGCCATCACCGACCCCGCAGCGATCGCGCCCTACCTCGTCGAATGGCGCGGGCTCTTCCACGGCAAGACGCCGCTCGTCCTTCGCCCCGGCTCGACGGCAGAGGTGGCGGGGATCCTCCGCCTCGCCAACGAGACTCGGACGGCGGTGGTGCCGCAGGGCGGCAATACCGGGCTGGTCGGCGGCCAGGTGCCGGACGCGAGCGGCACGGAGATCATCGTCTCGCTGGCGCGCCTCGACCGAGTGCGCGCGGTCGACGCCGACGGCAACACGATGATTGTCGAGGCTGGCCTCACGCTGCGGGCAGCGCAGCTCGCCGCCGAGCGGGCCGACCGGCTCTTCCCGCTCTCGCTCGCTTCCGAGGAGCGCTGTACGATCGGCGGCGTTCTCTCGACCAACGCCGGCGGCACGGCGGTGCTCGCTTACGGCAATACGCGCGACCTCGCGCTGGGCGTCGAAGTCGTGCTCGCCGACGGCAGCGTCCTCAACGGCCTGCGCACGCTGCGCAAGGACAACACCGGCTACTCGCTCCGCAACCTCTTCATCGGCGCGGAGGGGACGCTTGGCGTGATCACCGCCGCGGTGTTCCGCCTCTTCCCGCGCCCGCGCGGCACGTCGCTCGCCTATTTCGGCATCGCCTCGCCGGATGCGGCGCTCGCCATCCTCAATCTCGGCCTCGCCGAAGCGGGTGGCCAGCTCACCTCGTGCGAGCTGATGAGCGAGGCGGCGCTGGCGATGACCGTGCGGCACGTGCCGGGCGCGCGTTCGCCGCTCGGCCGTCCGCATCCCTGGTACCTCCTCCTCGAGGTTTCCTCGGCGGAGTCGGCCGGGGCGGCGCGGGCGCTGATCGAGCGGATCGCCACGCGCGCACAGCGCGAGCGGCTCAGCGCCGAGATCGTGAGCGCCGCCGACCCGGAGGAGGCCGAGCGCTTCTGGCAGCTTCGCCTCGCCCTCAGCGAGGTGCAGAAGGCGGAGGGAGCGTCGATCAAGCACGACGTCTCGCTGCCGCTGGCGCGCGTGCCCGAGTTCCTGCGCCGCGCGCACGAAGCGGTGCGCGCGCTGGTGCCGGGCTGCCGGCCGGTGCCCTTCGGGCATGTCGGCGACGGCAACATCCACTTCAACGTCAGCCAGCCGGAAGGGATGGCGGCCGAGGCGTTCATCGGGCGGTGGCGGGAGATGAACGACATCGTCCACACCATCGCCCTCGAGCTCGGCGGGTCGATCGCGGCCGAGCATGGCATCGGGCAGCTCAAGCGCGATCTCCTGCCGCGGATCAAGGACCCGGTCGAGCTGGCGACGATGCGAGCGATCAAGCGCACGCTCGACCCCAACGGCATCCTCAATCCGGGCAAGGTGCTCTAGCGTCCCCTCTCCCCGGAGGGGAGAGGGTTAGGGTGAGGGGGTACAGGGCCATCCGGATGGGGCGCTCGAGAAGCGACCTATCCGGAGAGGTGGAGCCCCCTCACCCCAGCCCTCTCCCCGCCAGGGAGAGGGGGCAGGTCGGCGCTCATCCCGTAATGCAGCAGGGAGTACGGCCCTTTCGAAAGCGCCCGGAGGGTTAATGGGAAGTGACTCCGCGGCCCCCGGCAAAGTCCGCTAAGTCTTTATCCGATCAATCAAATTCGAAATATCGGTGTAAGCCGGCCTGAACGGCCGGTGTGGCATGACTCCGCGACCCCAAAGAACAACCGGGGCACGGAGAAACGACATGAACCGGAGCGCAGCGGCGGGCCTCGCCAGTGACGGCCACAGCCCGTTCATGCGGCTCGACCCGATGGCCCTTCCCGCCCGCTTCAAGGCGGCGGTGAACGGCGCCACGGCCGAGGCCCCGGCGACCGTGCTCCTCGACGGCGACAGCGTCACGCTTACCGGCTCGGCCGACGGCGCGAGCTTCCACCGCATGGTGCCGCTCAGCGATTATCGCGGCGTCGCGGTGCGGATCGTCCCCGCCGATGGCGGCGACCTGCGCATCACGGTCGAGCTGCTCCATGCCGACCCGGCGCTCACCATCCCGCTGATCGTCGCTGCGACGCCGGGCGAGATCGTCGCCGACTGGCAGTGCTGGGCGAAGGTTCTGCGCCGCCCGCTCCTCCTCATCGGGGACGATGGCTCGATCGTCGAGCCGACCCAGCACATGGGCGGGGTCGAAATCCGCGCCCTGAAGCCGCGCCGGCTGCACTCGTTCTTCGCCGCGCGCCGCCCGCGTTTCCTCGCGCGGCGCAAGACCGGCCGCGCCCATCCGACGACCGACACGGTGCTCGGCCGCGAGATCATCGCGCGCAGCGACCGGTAAGTCAGTCCGTCGGCGTCGGCAGTCCGGACAACAGTCCGTCCAGCGCGAGGCCGGCGAAGACCAGCCAGCCGATCCACTGATTCGACTTGAACGCGCGGAGGCAGCTCGCGGGATCGTTTTCGCGTAGCGCCAACACCTGCCAGGCCATTTGCGCGCCGGCGACGAGCACCGCGAAGACGCCGAGCGGAGCCGCTTCGACGAAGGCCGCGAGCCAGCACGTCAGCGCGAGCGCGTAGAAGACGACGACGGCAGCCTTCGCCCACGCGCCGAAGAGGAGCGCCGTCGAGCGGACGCCGATCAGCGCGTCGTCCTCGCGGTCCTGGAGCGCGTAGATCGTGTCGTAGCCGATCGTCCAGAAGATGCAGCCGGCGAAGAGCCAGTAGGCCGGCTCGGCGAGCCCTCCGGTCACGGCCGACCAGCCGACCAGCGCGCCCCACGAGAACGCGATGCCGAGGAAGAGCTGGGGCCAGTAGGTGATGCGCTTCATCAACGGATAGACCGCGACGGGGACGAGCGCCGCGAGACCGAGGACCTGCGTGAACCGGTTGAACTGGAGGAGCACCGCGAGGCCGACCAGCGCCTGGGCGGCGAGGAAGATCGTCGCCCGAACGAGGCTGACCTCGCCCGCGGGGATCGGCCGAGCGCGGGTGCGGGCGACGGCGGCGTCGATGTCACGGTCGAGGATGTCGTTCCAGGTGCAGCCCGCGCCGCGCATGGCGATCGCGCCGATCAGAAAAAGGGCGAGCAGCCGGAGGCTCGGCCAGGTATCCAGCGTCGCCGAGGAGGCGGCGGCGAGCGACCACCAGCACGGGAAGAGGAGGAGCCACCAGCCGATCGGCCGGTCCCAGCGCGCAAGCCGCGCGTAGGGCCGGAGCCAAGCGGGCGCGAATCGGTCGACCCAGTTGCGCGGGCGCGCGTCGGGTAGCGCACCGGTTGTTGACGGCTCGGAAACCATGGCGACCTGCTCCTAGCAGAGACGCGCCTTCGCGGCACGCGATGCCCGTGCTAGATGGGCAAGCTGAACTCAACCTCCGGCGGCGGCGGCATGAACGTACTTCTCATCGGCTCGGGCGGGCGCGAACACGCGCTGGCCTGGAAGCTCCGGCAGTCGCCGGTCCTCTCCCGCCTTTTCGCCGCGCCCGGCAATGCCGGCATCGCCGAGCACGCGCAGATCGTCCAACTCGACCCGGCCGACCACAAGGCGGTGGTCGAGTTCTGCAAGACGCATTTCGTCGGCCTCGTCGTGGTCGGGCCGGAGGGGCCGCTTATCGCCGGGCTGGTCGACGACCTCGAGGCGGCCGGGATCCCGGCCTTCGGGCCGACCAAGGCGGCTGCGCGGCTCGAAGGCTCAAAGGGCTACACCAAGGATCTCTGCGCGCTCCGCAACATTCCGACCGCCGCGTACAAGCGCTTCTCCGACGCGGGCGCGGCGCATGAATATGTCCGCTCCGTCGGCGCGCCAATCGTGATCAAGGCCGACGGCATCGCCGCTGGAAAAGGCGTGACGGTGGCGACTACGCTCACCGAGGCACTCACGGCGATCGACGATTGCTTCGGCGGAGCGTTC
The DNA here is from genome assembly GCA_964402985.1 of uncultured Bauldia sp. Lineage (GTDB taxonomy): Bacteria > Pseudomonadota > Alphaproteobacteria > Rhizobiales > Kaistiaceae > JADYYB01. The sequence goes on from CAYOET010000112.1 coordinate 17,329, forward strand.
GGCACCGCCGGCTCCGAGGTGGTGGTGGAGGAATTCCTGAGCGGCGAGGAGGTCAGCTTCTTCGCGCTCTGCGACGGTGTGAACGCCGTCCCGCTCGCCACCGCCCAGGACCACAAGCGCGTCCTCGACGGCGACCGCGGCGTCAATACCGGCGGGATGGGCGCCTATTCGCCCGCCGCGATCATGACCGATGCGCTGTGCGAGCGGACGATGACCCGGATCATCAAGCCGACGCTGGCGGCGATGGCGGCGCGCGGGGCGCCGTTCAAGGGCGTCCTCTATGCCGGGCTGATGCTCACCGCCGATGGCCCAAAACTCATCGAGTACAATGTCCGCTTCGGCGACCCCGAATGTCAGGTGCTGATGATGCGGCTCGCGAGCGACCTCCTCGAGCTCTTCCTCGCCACTCGCGAGGGACGCCTCGACAAGGTCGCGCTGAGCTGGTTGCCCGAGCCTGCGATCACCGTGGTGATGACCGCGCAGGGCTACCCCGGCGCCTTCAAGCGCGGCGGGGTCATCACCGGCCTCGACGAAGCCGGGAAGGTGCCGAGCGTCACCGTTTTCCACGCCGGCACCGCGCTGGTCGACGGGGCGGTGATCGCCAGCGGCGGGCGCGTCCTCGACGTCACTGCCACCGGCCCAACGCTGATCGAAGCGCGCAACCGCGCGTACGCGGCGGTCGAGAAGATCAACTGGCCCGACCTCTACTATCGCAATGATATCGGCTGGCGCGCGCTGGCGCGGGCGTAAGCTACCGCGGCCAAGGGATGCGTGCGTTGGGGCTGATCCCGGGCGGCCGCTCGCTCTCCGGATAGGCCCAGAGCGCCCCGTCTTCCGCAGTTCCCCTGATGCGGATGAAGAACCGCTCGCGCTGCAGCGTCGCCGCGTAGATTGTGTCCGTCACTCCGTCCACATTCGACGTTGCGATTTGGGTAGCGCTGATCGGCAGGATCCTCCCACCGAGCACAGCCTCGTCGAGTGCGGCGAACGAAGCGGCGGGCGAGACCATGGCGCACGCCGCGCCGTCGATCGCGATGATCACCGGCTGACCGCTGTCCGGCAAGCTGGTGCCATAGACCTCTCCGAATTCCATCTCCGCGGCGATCAGATGAGCGGCTGCGCCATCCTCCGGCACTCGCTCGTAGCCCCGGGACGCCAGCACCTGCTGGAAGGTCGGGGCGGCTCCGGGCTTGAGCCCGTAGACGCAGCCCGCCACGTTTGCCGCCAACACCTCCTCGATAGGGGCGGCCGACGCGGCGCTGCTCGTCAAAAGTCCCAATGCCGCGCCAAGAACGGACATTAAGTATTTGAATTTATTCACTAAATATACCTGCGCTTCGCTTCTACCGGAGCCACCATACGACTCAAGAAGAGTCCGTGATAGGGCGCCGCCGCTCAGGGCCAGGTAACCGTTGCCACGGCTGCGGCCGGCGGCGGGCGTCCCTCCGGGCTTACCCAGACCACGGCGCCGCCGCGGCCGCCGGGGCCGAGGAAGCGGAGGAACTGGCGGCTGCCGCTCACCGTCACCGCGTAGGTCGTATCGACGAGCCCGCTTTCGGTCACGGTGCTGACCTGCCGCGAACGGATCTGGTCGGGATAGGTGCGGAGGAGGAAGTCCTCGCTGCCCGAGCGCGAGGCCTGCGGCGAGGAGAAGGTGCAATCGCCGTCGGCGTCGAGGCCGATGATGAGCGTGTCGCCGGTATCCGCGAACGTGGCGATGAAGGCCGAGCCGGCACGGCCGCCGGCGCTCGACAGGAAGCGGTCGGCCTCCGCGCGCGGCAGCTCCTGGAAGCCTTGCGCGCCCAGCGCGCCACGGAAATCGGCGTGGCTGCCGCCGCGGCTGAGGTCGCCCATGCAGGCGAGCGCGAGCGCGCCGAGCACGCTCTCGATCGGAGCGGCCGATGCCGGCGCGATGCCGAGGCCGAGGGCCAATGCGATCGCGGTCAATCTTTTCGCCAACGATTCTTCTCCCGCTCTTCACATGCCGGTGGCGGCCAGCGCACTTTACGGGCTGCGGTCGGGCAGTCCACCCCTCTAGGCAGGGCACCAACCGATTCGAGCCGTGATGCTGCGCCGTATCCTGACCGTCCTCCTGGTCCTCCTCCTCGCCGGAGCGGCCTTCGTCGGCTGGCGCGGCTATCTCCGCGGCGAGCGCGTCTTCTTCGTCGAGGACGATTCCGGCTGGTACGTCGAGTGCATCTATCAGCGGATCGGCGGCAAGGAGCGGACCTATTCGGGCGGGTGGTACAGCGAGCAGTTGGCCCGGGCCGAGGGACGGTGCCCGTTCATCCGCCGCTAGCTTCCCTCGCACCGGAGAATCCGCCAGACTCGCACGTCTGAGGCCCCGCATGACCATCCGCCGCCTGTCCGAGACCACCATCAATCGCATCGCCGCCGGCGAGGTGATCGAGCGGCCGGCGAGCGCCGTGAAGGAGCTGGTCGAGAACGCCATCGACGCGGGGGCCGACCGGATCGAGGTGGTGATCGAGGGCGGCGGGGCGAGCCTCATCCGCGTCACCGACAATGGCGGCGGGATCGCGCCGGACGAGCTGCCGCTCGCGGTCGAGCGGCACTGCACCTCCAAGCTCGACAGCGACCTCGCCGAGATCGCCAGCCTCGGATTCCGCGGCGAGGCCCTGGCCTCGATCGGCGCGGCGGCACGGCTTCGCCTCGCCAGCCGGCAGAAGGAGGCGGCGCATGGCTGGGAGATCGTTGTCGACGGCGGGACAGTCGGCGCGCCGGCGCCGTCCATCATCGCGCCGGGCACGGTGGTCGAGGTGTCGGCGCTGTTCTTCGCGACGCCGGCGCGGCTCAAATTCCTGCGCAGCGAGAGCGCCGAGTCGAGCGCCGTCGCAGACGTCGTGAAACGCCTCGCGATGGCGCATCCGGGCATTCGCTTCGTCCTCGTCAGCGGCGAGCGGGCGCCGCTCGACTACCCGGCCGAAAGCGGGCCCGACGCGCGCCGCCAGCGTCTCGCCCGGGTGATGGGCGCGGATTTCGCCGCCAACGCGGTGCCGGTCAGGGCCGAGCGCGAGGGGGCGAGGCTCTACGGGTTCGCCGGGCTGCCGAGCTTCCACCGCGCCAACGCGCTGCAGCAGCAGCTCTTCGTCAACGGCCGGCCGGTGCGCGACCGGCTTATGCTCGGGGCGCTCCGCGCCGCCTATGGCGATCTCATGCCGCGCGGCCGGCACCCGGTGGCGGCGCTGTTCGTCGAGATCGAGCCGCGCGAGGTCGACGTGAACGTCCACCCGGCCAAGGCTGAGGTGCGCTTCCGCGACGGAGGACTCGTCCGCGGCCTCATCATCGGCGCGCTGCGCGAGGCGCTCTCCGGCGCCGCCAACCGCACGGCGTCCACGCTCGGCGCGGCGACGGTCACCGCCTTCCGGCCGGGAGCCGCGCGGCCGCCGTTTGCGCCAGGCCCGCGCGGCGCGGCGGCCTATGCGGTTGCGCCGCGGGCGCTGGGATTTGCCGAACCCGAAGCGGCGCCATTCGCGCTTCCGTCGGCCGATGCGCGTGCCGCGGAGCGCGTTGCGCCGGCAGCGGAGGAGGCGTTGCCGCTGGGCGCGGCGCGGGCGCAGGTCCATGCCAACTACATCATCGCGCAGACCGCCGACGGGATGGTGATCGTCGACCAGCACGCCGCTCATGAGCGGCTCACTTATGAGCGGCTGAAGGCTTCACTCGCGGCGACCGGTGTCGCCAGCCAGCCGCTCCTCGTCCCCGACATCGTCGACCTCGACCAGGCCGACGCCGAGCGGCTCCTCGCACAGGCGGAGAGCCTCGCCCGGCTCGGGCTCGAGATCGAGAGTTTCGGCCCGGCGGCGATCGCGGTGCGGGCGGTTCCCGCGCTTCTCGGGCACCCCGACTGCGGAGCCCTTCTCCGCGACCTCGCCGATCAGCTCGCCGCGGGGGACCTTCCGACCGCGCTCCAGGACCGGCTCGACGCCATCGCCTCGACGATGGCCTGCCACGGCTCGGTGCGCTCCGGCCGTCGCCTCCGCCCCGAAGAGATGGACGCGCTCCTCCGCGAGATGGAGGCGACGCCGAATTCGGGGACCTGCAATCACGGCCGGCCGACCTATGTCGAGCTGAAGCTCGCCGATATCGAGCGGCTGTTCGGGCGGCGCTAAGGGTCGGTTGCAATCGCCTGCGCCGGGACTATGTTCCGCGAAGCGATAGCGGCACCCATCGGCTCGCGATGAACAGGATCGACATCACCCGCAGCGGCGGCGAAGCCCGGCTTCGCTATCTCGACGGCGACTTCCAGGTGGTCACGCCGGGGAGTTTCGTGCGTTGCGCGGTGACCGGCGCGGCGATCCCGCTCGACGAGCTGCGCTATTGGAGCGTCGAGTTGCAGGAGCCCTACGCCGACGCCGCCATTTCGCTGGAGCGGTACCTCGCGACAAAAGGCGGCCGTTAGCGCCCGCGGCGCTTCGCGGCGGCCGATGCCTTCTGAATCAGCGCTGCGATGTCGGCCCTGCGCTCGAACTCGAGGTCGACAGCGAAGGCCCCCGTCTTCCGGAAGAGTTCGCCGAGGGCCGATCCCTCGCCGCGCAGGCGGGCGTGATCCTTCTCGGTGGTGACGAGGCGCAGGCCGTCGCTCGCGGCGCGCTCCAGCAAGCGCCGGGCGTCGGCGTCGGTGAAGCGGTGGTGGTCGGGGAAGGCCACGGTCATCGCCACGCTCGCCCCGGTTTCGCGGAGGCTGGCGAAGAACTTCTCGGGCCGGCCGATGCCGGCGTAAGCGAGGAACGCCCCACCCCGCCATTGGTCGACGTTGCGCGGTCTCAGCCGCGCCCGGTACGACTTCTTGCCGGCCTCGGCGGCCCGTCGGGCGACAGCCTCCCCGGCCGGCCCCGCGCCGATCACCAGCACGGCACTAGCGTGATGGAGCTGGATGTCGAGCGGCGCCCGCAGCGGGCCGGCCGGCGTGACGCGGCCGTTGCCGATGCCGGCGCTGCCGTCGACGACGACGAGGGCGAGGTCCTTGGCGAGGGTCGGGTTCTGGAACCCGTCATCCATGACGATGAGTTCGACGCCTTCGGCGAGGAGACGCTGCGCTCCCGCCTTGCGGTCGGGGCTGACGACAGTCGGCGCGACGGCGGCGAGGAGGAGCGGCTCATCGCCGACGCGCGAGGCGCGATCCTCGGCCGGGTTGACGAGGCGCGGCCTCGCGGCGGTTTCCCCTCCGTAGCCACGGGTCAGGAACCCGACGTGAAAGCCGAGCGACTGGGCGAGCTTGGCGACCGCGAGCGCGGTCGGGGTCTTGCCGGCGCCGCCGGCCACGAAATTGCCGATGCAGATCACCGGCACCGGGGCGATCATCTCGGGCTTCTCGTTCATCCGCCGGCTGGCCACCCGCCCCCACACGGCCGAGGCCGGGGCGAGGAGGCGCGCGGCGGGGTGGGTGGACTCCGTCCACCAGAAGCCGGGCGCTTTCACGGCGCGTTCCTGTGGGGCGAGTCGAGATAGGGCCTCAGCGCCGTCAGCGTCCGCGCCAGCGCGCCGGCGAAGGGGCGGAGCGCCGCCTTGCCGCGTCCGGCCATGGCCGCCATGCCGCTGCGGTCGCCGAGGAGGCGCCGCAGTCGCGCCGCCAGCGCCGACTGGTCGGCGACCTCCTCCCCGCCGCCCGCTGCGTCGAGGGCAGCGAAGATGTCGGTGAAATTGTGGACGTGTGGGCCATGCAGGACGGCGGCGTTGAGCTCGACCGCTTCGATCGGGTTCTGGCCGCCGTGCGGCACCAGCGAGCCGCCGAGAAAGGCGATCGGCGCGATGCGGTAGAAGATGCCGAGCTCGCCCAGCGTGTCGGCGACGTAGATGTCGGTCGCCGGCTCGACCGGCTGGTTCAGGCTGCGCCGTGCGACGCGCAGACCCGTGGCACGGAGCCGGTCCGCCACTTCCTCGCCGCGCGTGGGGTGGCGCGGGACGATGATCGTGAGGAGGTCGGGAAAGGTCGCCTTGAGCTCGGCATGGGCCGCCCCGGCGATGGCCTCTTCCCCATCATGCGTGCTCGCCGCAACCCAGAGCGGGCGGCGGCCGATCGCGCTGTGCAGGGCGGCGAGCGCCTTGGGATCGGCGGGGAGCGGGGCGACGTCGAATTTGAGGTTGCCGGTGACGGTCACCGCCGGCAGGCCGACCGCGCGGAAGCGCTCGCCGTCCGCCTCGCTCTGCGCGAGGCAGAGCTCGATCGGCGCGAAGAGGCGCTCGGTGAGCCATTTGTGGCGGCGCCAGCGATCATAGCTCCGCTCCGAGAGCCGGCCGTTGACGATGATTTGGGGAATACCCGCCGCGCCGAGGCGGGCGACGGTCAGCGGCCACAGCTCCGACTCGACGAAGAGGGCGAGGTCGGGCCGCCAGTGGGCGATGAAGCGCTTCACCGCGCGCTCGATGTCGAAGGGCACGAATTGGTGGATCGAGCCGGGCGGGAGCTTGCTGACCGCGACCTTGGAGCCGGTCAGCGTCGCGGTCGTGAAGAGGATGCGCCAGCCTCGGGCGGCGATAGTCTTGGCAAGCGCCATCGCCGCATTGGTCTCGCCGACGCTGGCGGCGTGGATCCAGACGAGACGGCCGTCGGGCCGCGCGGCGCTCGCTTCGCCGAAGCGCTCGCCGATCCTTGCCGGGTCTTCCTTGCCGGCCGCGACCCGACGCTTGAGCATCGGGCGGAGGAAGGGCGAAGCGAGCGTCCCGGCGAATCGATAAAGGGTAACCGCGCCCGAACCGCGCCGCTCACCCATCCTTCCGGTCCACGAGCGTCCGCGCGCGACGCGTGGCGTCGTTGAGCGCCGTCTCGACGGCAAGCCGCACGCGTTCGATCTCGCGCTCGTCCGCATCGCGGCCGATGGTGATGGGCTCGCCCACCGAGAGCACCGCGCGCCCGAAGGGAAGGTTGAAGGTGTTGAGTTCCTTGGTGGGGATGCGGCCGCGCCGGCTGGTCGCAAACGCGACCGGAACGATCGGCCGGCCGCTCGCCTTGGCGAGCTGCACGATGCCCTCCCCCGCGCGCCGGGCGCGCGAGCTCGAGACATCGGCCGTCATGCACACCGAGGTCCCCGATTCGAGGCTGGATTTCATCTCGAGGAAGCCGCGGACGCCGCCTTTCTCGATGATGCGCTGGCGCCGCTCGCGCCGGCCGCCCGAGCCGCGGATCGTGCCGAGCCCGAAGCGGCGCGCGACCACCGCCATCAGCTCGCCGTCGCTGTGCCGGGAGACCAGGACGTTGAGCGGAAAATCCTTGGGGCGGCTGAGCGCGAGGCCGCTCCCCTCCGCGTGCCACATCGTGATGATGACCGGCGCGATCCTGCCGACGCGGTCATACGCGTTGGGCGGGTCGTAGCTGAGCTTGTTGGTGGCGCGGATGAGGCGGAGGCCGAGCGCGACGGTCTCGCCGGCCACGGTCTGCATCGCGCGGCTCCGCCAGATGCCGCGGAAGAGGCGCCGCAGCGGACCGCGCTTCTTGGTCGATTTGGTCTCCGCGACCGGCACGATAGTCGCGCGCTGCGCAGCGATCTTGTCGGCTGGTTCGGGCGCGTTCATCGCGCGCCCGGCTTGGCGGCCGGCTCGCCACGCGGGTCGAGATAGCGGTGCAGGTGGACGATGAAGTAGCGCATATGCGCGTTGTCGACCGAGGACTGGGCCTTGGCGCGCCACGCCGCGTACGCGGTCTTGTAGCTCGGGAAGATGCCGACGATGTCGAGAGCGCGCACGTCGCGGAAGCTGACGCCGTCGAGGGTCTCGAGCTCGCCCCCGAAAACGAGATGGAGGAGCTGATCGGACTCAGAGTCGGTTGGCGCGGTCACGTCCCACCCAGTCGAGGATTTCGGCCAGTGCCAAGCATACCGCGCGAGCGGAGGGTTTCGCCAATCACCGCTCTTGCCGCAGCGGCGATTCCCGGGAGGGTCGCGACCACCGGCGGCTGAATCGGCGTGCCCTGATTGTAGCGCAAGGGCTCCCCCTCCAGGCTGCTCACCACGCCTCCCGCTTCGTGCACCAGAAGGTCGGCCGCCGCAAGGTCCCAATCCTGAGCGCCGGCATGGGCGAAGGCGAGATGGAAGCGGCCCGCGGCCACGGCCGTGACGCGATAGGCCAGCGAACCAACCTGCTCGATGGCGGATGCCTCCAATCCCGCCTCCCCGGCGAGGCCACGGAGCGCACCTTTGGCGCCGGCCATCCTGATTCCCGCGATCGCGCCGCGGGCGGCGAGAACGAGACGCTCCTCGTTCCGGAACGCGCCGCCGCCGCGCGTGCCCGCGTAGACCTCGCGCAGCGCGGGGGCGGCGAACACGCCGGCGCGCGGCAGGCCGTCCTCGACCACGGCGACCGAGATGCCCCAGCCTGGCCGGCCGGCAAGGAATTCGCGCGTCCCGTCGATCGGGTCGACCACGAACACGCGCCGCCGCTGCAGCCGCAAGGGGCCGTCCTCGGTCTCCTCGGAGAGCCAACCGTAGTCGGGGCGAGCGGCGAGGAGGCGCGTCTTGAGGAGCGCGTCGGCCGCCATGTCCGCCTCGGAGACCGGCGAGTTGCCGGCCTTGGTCCAGGCGCGCGGGTCGTTCTGGAAATAGCGGAGCGTCAGCTCCGCCGCTTCGCCGGCGGCGGAGCGGAGAAGTTCGAGGTCGGCCGCGTCGTCTCGGCTGGTGGCGATCTTACCGTCCGGCAATCATCATGCCCTCGACCGCGATGGTCGGGGTGTTGGTGGCGTAACGGTATTCGAGGTCGTTTGCGATCACCAAGCGCGGATACATCTCGAGGAGATTGCCGGCGATGGTGATCTCGTTGACCGCGCGGCCGATCTTGCCGTTCTCGATGAGGTAGCCGGCGGCGCCGCGGCTGTAGTCGCCGGTGACCTGGTTGACGCCCGAGCCGATGAGATCGGTGACGTAGACGCCGTTCCCGACCTGGGCGATCAGCTCGTCGAAGCTGAGTGTGCCGGGCAGGAGCGTCATGTTGGTGGTGCCGCCGGCCCGGCCGTTGCTCGGGAGGCCGAGTTCGCGGCCGGTCGTCGAATCGAGGACCCAGGTCAGGATCACGCCGTCGGCGACGAGGTCGAGCGGGGCCACCGCGGCGCCCTCGCTGTCGAAGGGACGCGAGGCCTGACCGCGCTTCCGCAGCGGGTCGTCGGTGATGCGGAAGCCGGCCGGCAGCACCTGCTTGCCGAGCTTGTCGCCGAGGAAGCTGGTCTTCCGCGCGATCGCCGCGCCGTTGATCGCCCCCGCGAGGTGGCCGATCAGGCTCGAGGCGATCCGGTTCTCGAAAACGACGGTGCCGCGCCCGGTCGGCATCTTGCCGGGATTGAGACGGCGCACGGTGCGCTCGCCTGCGGTCCGCCCGATCTCCGACGGGGGCGGAAGGTCCGAGCGGTGGAGCTTGGTGGCATAGTCGTGGTCGCGCTCCATGCCGGTTCCCTCGCCGGCAATGGCCGTGGCCGAGATGCTGAACCGCGAGCCGAGATAGGAGCCGGCGAAACCGTCCGAGGTCGCCAGCACCACGCCGCCGAGGCTCCATCCGGCGCCTGCGCCGCCGGAGTTGGTCACGCCCGGAACCGCACGCGCCGCGTCCTCGGCCTCGAGGGCGGCGGCGGTGAGCTCGTCGGCCTTGGGGATCGTCGCGTCGAGGAGGTCGAGGTCGGGGAAGGTCCTGGCGAGCGTCGCCGGATCGGCGAGGCCTGCGTAGGGATCCTCGGGCGCGGCCTTGGCCATCGCCACCGCGCGCTCTGCGAGGTCGGCGGGGTTGGTCAAGACATTGGCGGAGACGGACGCGTTCCGCTTGCCAACGAATACCCGGAGCGAGAAATCGTCGCCCTCGGCGCGGCTGGTCTCCTCGACCTTGCCGAGGCGGACATCGACGCCGAGCGATACGCGTCGCCGCGAGACCGCATCGGCGGCGTCGGCGCCGGCCTTCCTGGCGGCCTCGACGAGTCGGGTGGCGCGGTCGACGAGATCGGACTGGTTGAGGAGTGCGTTCATGGGCTTCTCTGTATGGCGACGACAGGCTCGCGGCAAGCGATGCCGAACCGCGCGGCGGGGTTCAACTCCTTACTTGGGGTTGCCAACGAGCCTTCGCAAACCCTTGTCGCCCCTTGCTCCGCCGCGTGACGCGGCTTAGTCTCCGCCGCACTGGTCGCAACGAATGGGAAGCGGCATTTCCGCGGCGGCCGGGGTGGGTGAGGAGGGCCCGCGATTTGTCCCGATCTTCCATGACCCTCCATCAGCTGCGCATCTTCTGGACGGTGGCGCACGCCAACACGCTGACCCGTGCCAGCAAGCAGCTCGGCCTCGCGCAGCCCTCGCTGTCGCAACAGCTCGCCAAGCTCGAGGAGGGCATCGGCGCCAAGCTGTTCGAGCGGACGCGCACGCGCATGGAGCTGACCGACGCCGGCCGCTTCCTTCTCCGCAAGGCCGAGATGATTCTCTCCAATGTCGACGAGGCCGAGGAAGGGCTGAAGGAATTCTCAGAGGGGACGCGCGGGCTGCTGCGCATCGCCGGCGTCAATTCGGTGCTCCGCGTGCTCCTGCCCGACGCGATGGAGCGCCTTCTCCAGGTTTTCCCGGACGTCGAGCTCGACGTCCACGAGGCGGCGCCGGTCGATACGCTCGAGCTCCTCTACGCGCGGCACGTCAATGTCGGCCTGGTCGCCTCCAACTCGATCGCCGAGGCCGGCGTGTCGTTCCATCAGACGCCGATCGCGCACGACCCGTATGTCTTCGCCGTGCCGAACTCGATCGATCTCTCCGGGGTCAAGGATCCCGATGTGGACTTGCCCCCGGCGGCGCGGCGCGTGGTCAACAACTGCATCCAGTTCAGCTTCGGCACGACCCATACGAGGCGCGTCGCGCGCTGGTACCAGGAGGTGCTGCCCAACCACCGGCTCATCGCGCAGGTGCGGACCTACGAGGTCGCGCTGTCGATGGTGCAGCGTGGCCTCGGCGTGTGTCTGGTGCCAGCCTTCACGGCCTTTGCCGGGGACCACCCCCTCCCCGGCCTCAATCTTTACATGACCGACGAGCCGGAGCGCCCGCTGGTCGCGCTGATGGCGGCGCAGCATACGCGCATGGAGCCCTATAAGACTTTCCTCAAGATCCTCCAGGAAGTCGGGGCCAATGTCGTGCTGCCGGCCATCGAGAACACGCCGCCCTTCCTCCTCAACCGCGCGCAAGCAGCGAACGAGACCGCTGTCGAGGCCTAGGCTTTGGCAGCTAAGCATCGGACGGGATTGGCGTCCGCGCTGCTATTCGCGTTGCCTATGGCCGGGATAGGAACGAACGTGAATAGGCCTTTCCTATCCGGGGGATAGGCGTTAGCCGCAATTCGTTCCCCCGATAGCACCAATAGGTTCCCTCCCCCCTCGGGATCGCCATACTCCCACTCCACCGCGGCAATACCGCTGCGGACATTGCAATGTTGGAGGATGTCATGGCCTGGAAGACCCCGAAGATCGCAGAAGTCTCGGTCGGCATGGAAATCAACATGTACGCTTGCGCCGAGCGCAAGTAGTCCATTGACGTCTTCGCCGCGGCCGCGAGGGGTGAGAAGTGATCCGCGTTCTCGTCCTCGGGGCTGCGGCGGGTGGCGGCCTTCCACAGTGGAATTGTAATTGTGAGATCTGCCGCCGGGCCCGCGAGGGCGATCCGGCGGCACTCAGTTCCGATCAGGCTTCGATCGCGGTCAGCGCCGATGGCGACCACTGGTTCCTGATCAACGCTTCGCCGGACCTCCGGCATCAGATCAACGCTACCCACGAGCTTCATCCGCGGCTTGGCCTCCGCCACAGCCCGATCGCCGGCGTGGTGCTGACCAATGGCGATGTCGACGCAATCGCCGGCCTCCTCACGATGCGTGAGCGGTCACCCTTCACGATCTACGGGCACGAGCGGGTGCTGAAGGTTTTGAGCGACAACAGCATCTTCAACGTCCTCGACCCCGCGCTGGTGAAGCGCGTGGCGATGCCCGTCGAGAAGCCGCTGTCGCTGCAACTGCCTGACGGCGAGGACTCCGGGCTAGAGGTCGTGGCCTTCCCGGTGCCAGGCAAGGTGCCGCTCTATCTCGAGGACGGCGCGCGCAAGGACTACGGCTCGACCGCGGGCGACGCGCTCGGTCTTCATGTCCGCAACCGCGGTAACGGCGCGCATTTCTTCTATGTCGCGGCCTGCGCGGAGGTGACGCCCGATCTCGCCGAGCGGCTCCGTGGCGCGCCGCTGGTGTTCTTCGACGGCACGCTGTGGAGCGACGACGAGATGATCCGCGCGGGCCTCAGCCAGAAGACCGGCAAGCGCATGGGCCACATCTCGATGTCGGGCGATGCCGGCTCGATCGCCGCCTTCAAATCACTCGAGGTGGGGAGGAAGATTTTCCTCCACATCAACAATTCCAACCCCGCGCTCCTCGCCGACTCGGCGGAGCGGGAAAGCCTCGAAAAGGCCGGATGGGAGATACCGGCCGATGGGAGCGAGATCCGCCTATGAACGTCGTGGCGCGATACAATTCGGGCGAGCTTTCGCCTGTCACCGAGCTCCGCTCGACGGAGGAGATGGAGGCGCGGCTCCGCGAGATCGGTGAGAAGCGCTACCACAACCACCACCCGTTCCATAAGCTCCTCCACGGCGGGAAGCTGTCGAAGGGTCAGGTCCAGGCTTGGGCGCTCAACCGCTACTACTACCAGTCCTCGATCCCGATCAAAGATGCGATCGTCATCTCGCGCTTCCGCGACCGCGACACGCGCATCGAGTGGCGCCATCGCATCTCCGACCATGACGGCGACGTCGGCTCGGAGGGCGGCATCGACCGCTGGCTGAAGCTCACCACCCATCTCGGCCTCGACGAGGACTATGTGACCTCGGCGACCGGCATCCTCTCCGCGACTCGCTTCGCCGTCGACGCCTATGTCAATTTCGTCCGCGACCGCACGCCCCTCGAAGCCATCGCGTCCTCGCTCACCGAGCTCTTCGCTCCCGGCATCCACGAGGAGCGCATCTCCGGGATGCTCGCCAACTACGATTTCATCAACGACGGCGTGATGGCCTATTTCAAGAAGCGCCTCGTGCAGGCGCCGCGCGACGCCGGCTTCGCCCTCGACTACGTCAAGCAGCACGCCCACACGCCGCAGGAGCGCCAGGCGGTGTGCGACGCGCTCCTCTTCAAGACCAATGTCCTATGGGTGCAGCTCGACGCGCTCTATCACGCGTATGTCGACGGCCACATCCCGCCGGGCGCGTTCGTGCCCGAGGACATGCGCTGATGGACGGGACCGCCGCCCCTCCTCCGGCACCGAAATCGAACGTGCACAAGCGCGTCATCATCACGGTGAACTCGAAGCCGGTCCTGCCGAGCTTCGTGCGCCTCCATCACGACAAAGCCCGCGACCGCTGGGTCATCCTCGTCCCCGAGCGCGTGCTCGTCCCCGACGAGACGGCGATCGAGATCGTCCAGATGTGCGACGGGGTGAAGAGCGTTCGCGACCTCGTCGATGAACTCGCCAAGAAATACAACGCCGACCGCGCGCTGATCACGGTCGACGTCCTCGCCATGCTCCAGGACCTCGCCGACAAGAGCTTTCTCGAAGACAAGGGTGCCACGTCATGAACGAGATCAGACGCATCGATCCGGCCGACGGCGTGGCCGTCCTCGAAGGCACCCTGAAGATGGAACGCCCGGCGCTGCCGCTGGCCGTTCTTGCCGAAATCACCCACCGCTGTCCGCTGCAGTGTCCGTACTGCTCCAACCCGGTCGAGCTCGAGCGCTCCAACGCCGAGCTCTCCACGGATGAATGGAAGCGGGTGATCAGCGAGCTGGCCGGCCTCGGCGTCCTCCAGTTCCATTTCTCCGGCGGCGAACCGACTGCCCGCCGCGACCTGGTCGAGCTGGTCGCACACGCCAGCAAGGAAGGCCTCTACACCAACCTCATCACCTCGGCGGTCCTTCTCGACGAGAAGAAGCTCGCTGCGCTGAAGGAGGCGGGCCTCAACCACGTGCAGATCAGCTTC
>CAYOET010000113.1:0-7625 GCA_964402985.1 uncultured Bauldia sp.
GGGCATTCCTCCCAAGACTTAGACCGCGACGATTGAGGGACCGGAATTGAGTTCGACCGGCCTCGTTCTTATGTCGCGTGTTTTACCTAATCCGGGAGGGCTTGTCATCAATTTGCTCACCCGCCGCCTTAAATTTTTGCATGGGCCGCCACAAAGAGATCGGAATTCCCCTGCCGCTTGGGGCGCGGCGGCCAAGTTGCGGCCAGGGCTTGTGTTTTTTAGGCCGTTTGGATTGATAGCGGCGCCCTGCCGACTCCCCCTCTGGAGCCCTTGATGCGGCTTTCCCGCTATTTTCTGCCGATCCTTCGCGAGACCCCGAAGGAAGCCGAGATCGTTTCCCATCGCCTGATGCTGCGCGCCGGCATGATCCGCCAGCAGGCCGCCGGCATCTACTCGTGGTTGCCGCTCGGCCAGCGCGTTCTCGCCAATATCGGCCGCATCGTCCGCGAGGAGCAGGACCGGGCAGGGGCCATCGAGATCCTCATGCCGACCATCCAGTCGGCGGAGCTTTGGCGGGAAAGCGGACGGTACGACGACTACGGATTGGAGATGCTGCGCATCGCGGACCGCCACGAGCGCGAGATGCTCTTCGGTCCGACCAACGAGGAGATGGTGACCGAAATCTTCCGGTCCTATGTCCGCTCCTACCGCGAGCTGCCGCTCAACCTCTACCATATTCAGTGGAAGTTCCGGGACGAGGTCCGCCCCCGCTTCGGCGTGATGCGCGGCCGCGAGTTCCTGATGAAGGACGCCTACTCCTTCGACCTCGATCAGGCCGCCGCGCGCGCCTCGTACAACCGCATGTTCGTCGCGTATCTGCGCACCTTCGACCGCCTCGGCCTCAAGGCGATTCCTATGCGTGCCGAGTCGGGCCCGATTGGCGGCGACATGAGCCACGAGTTCATCATCCTCGCCGACACCGGCGAGAGCCAGGTGTTCTCGTCGCGAAAACTCCTCGACATGGAAGTGCCCGGCGCCCACACCGACTTCTCCGCCGATCTCTCGCCCATCGTCGACGCCTGGACCGCGCCATACGCGGCGACCGAAGAGAAGCACGACAAGGCCGCCTTCGAGGCCCTTCCCGAGAGCGAGCGCGTCTCGGCGCGCGGCATCGAAGTCGGCCACATCTTCTACTTCGGGACCAAGTATTCCGAGCCGATGGGCGCTAAGGTCGCCGGGCCTGACGGCCAGATGCGCACCGTCCACATGGGCTCCTACGGCATCGGCGTCTCTCGCCTCGTTGCCGCCGTGATCGAAGCCGGCCATGACGATGCCGGCATCGTCTGGCCGCGCAGCATCACCCCCTTCCAGGTCGGCCTCATCAACCTCAAGCCCGGCGACAAGAACACCGACCTCGCCTGCGAGACGCTCTACGCACGGCTGGCGAAGGCCGGCGTCGATGTCCTCTACGACGATCTCGACGCCCGCGCCGGGGCCAAGTTCGCGACGATGGACCTCATCGGCCTTCCTCATCAACTGATCGTGGGGCCGAAAGGACTTGAACGCGACGAGGTTGAGATCAAGAATCGCAAGGATGGGTCACGCCAGACTCTCTCGCCGGACGCCGCGGTGAACTGGCTGGTCGCCGAATGGCGGTAGCCACCGAAACCTCGGTGCCGGTTCCTGAGCCCCTGGGCAGCAGGCCGTTCGCTCCGTTCGAGTGGATGCTCGCGCTGCGCTATCTGCGTTCGCGCCGCCGCAAGACCTCCGTGTCCATCATCGCCGGCTTCTCCTTTGTCGGGATCACGCTCGGCGTCGCAACGCTGATCGTGGTCATGGCGGTGATGAACGGCTTCCGCACCGAACTCCTCGACAAGATCCTCGGCATCAACGGCCACCTCATCATCCAGCCGATCGACGCCCCGCTCAACGATTTCGCCGCCGTCGCCGACCGCCTCTCGGCTCTCGCCGGGGTGCGAGCCGCGCTGCCGCTGATCGAGGGCCAGGTCCTTGCCTCGGGTCGCGGCGGCTCGTCGGGCGCGCTGGTCCGCGGCGTCCGCGATCAGGACCTCGGGAATGTCCCGGGCCTCGCGCCAAACGTCCGACTCGGCACGCTCGAGGGATTCGGCACGTCGGGAGGCGTCGCCCTCGGCGTCCGCCTCGCGAGCGCGCTCGGCGTTACCATCGGCGACCGCGTCACGCTGCTCTCGCCCAACGGCACGATCACGCCGATGGGCATGACGCCCCGCGTGAAATCCTATCCGGTGGTGGCGATCTTCGAGATCGGCATGTCGGAATACGACGCGACCTTCACCTTCCTCCCATTCGCGGAAGCGCAGACCTATTTCAACCTCGGCGACAAGGCGAGCGCGATCGAGGTCTATCTCGACGATCCCGACTCCGTCGACCGCATGCGCCCCGAGGTCGAGAACGCCGCGCAGCGCCTCATCCTCCTCACCGACTGGCGCCAGCGCAACGTCACCTTCTTCTCGGCGCTCGAAGTCGAGCGGAACGTGATGTTCCTGATCCTGACGCTGATTATCCTCGTCGCGACGCTCAACATCATCTCCGGCCTCATCATGCTGGTGAAGGACAAGGGCCACGACATCGCTATCCTCCGCACCATGGGCGCGACGCGCGGCGCCGTCATGCGCATCTTCTTCGTGACCGGCGCGCTGATAGGAACGGTCGGCACCTTGGCCGGCCTCCTCGTCGGCACGCTGGTCGCCATGAACGTCGAGCCGATCCGCCGCTTCATCGCCTGGATCACCAACACCGACGTGTTCTCGTCCGAGTTCTATTTCCTGAGCGAGCTGCCCTCCGACATCGACTTCGGCGAGACGATGATGGTCGTGATCATGGGGCTCGTCCTCAGCTATCTCGCCACGCTCTATCCCGCGTGGCGCGCGGCGCGTGTCGACCCGGTCGTCGCGCTTCGTTACGAATGAGCGCTCCGCCCCTTCGCTCCGCCAGCGTCGAGCCGGTCCTTCGGCTTGCCGGCATCGAACGCCGCTTCAAGGAAGGCCACGAGCAGCTCAATGTGCTGACCGGCGCCGACCTCGACCTCTACCCGGGCGAGTTGGTGGCGCTCGTCGCCCCCTCGGGCACCGGCAAGTCTACGCTTCTCCACATCGCCGGCCTTCTCGAGAAGCCCGACGCCGGCAAGGTGTTCGTCCTCGGCCGCGAGGCCGGAAAGCTGTCCGACGCCGAGCGCACCGCGATCCGCCGCAACGAGATCGGTGTCGTCTATCAATTCCACCACCTCCTCCCGGAGCTGACCGCGCTCGAGAACGTCATGCTCCCCCAGCTGATCCGCGGCCTTCCCAGCAAGGACGCGGCAGCGCGCGCACTGGAACTCCTCGGCTACATGCGCGTCGACGCGCGGGCGAGCCACCGGCCGGCCGAGCTCTCCGGCGGCGAGCAGCAGCGCGTGGCGGTGGCGCGCGCGGTGGCGAACGGTCCGCGCATCCTCCTCGCCGACGAGCCGACCGGCAACCTCGATCCGAAGACCGCGGGATACGTGTTCGACGCACTCACTCGGCTGGTCCGCGCCTCGGGTCTCGCGGCTCTGGTCGTGACCCACAACTACGACCTCGCCGGGCTCATGGAGCGGCGGATCACGCTCGAAGGCGGCAAGGTCGTCGAGCTTTGAGGCCGGTCTGCCGCCGGTACGGCGGGCAGGGGCTGACAGGACGAATGGAAATGACTATATCGGCGGCCCTTCCACGACGGTCATCTTACCGATGAGCCGGCCGGAGGACAGCCTCGACATCAGGCGGAAGCGTCTTCGTTACCAGGCCTGGCACCGGGGAACGCGCGAAATGGACCTCATCCTGGGCCGTTTCGTTGACAGCTGTATCGGCGACCTCGGAGAACCCGAGCTCGCCGACCTGGAAACCTTGTTCAACTGGCCGGACCCCGATCTCTTCGCCTGGATCATGGGTCAGGCCGACGTGCCGCAAGCGGCGGACACGCCGCTCCTCAAACGCATCGTCGCCTTCCATGGCGGAGGCGAGCGACAGTCGAAATGACCGTGCCGTGCTGAACCGCGCCAAGAACGAGCTCAAGTCCATCTTCTCGCGTCCGCTGACGACGCTGTCGGGCGTTCCTTCGGGCCTCGACGGCAAGCTCATCGGCGAGCTTGCGGCGCTTTCGGCGCAGGAAGGGCAGGGGCCTCTCCTCTTCGTCGCGCGCGACGGCCAGCGCCTCGCCGAGATCGAACAGGCGATCCGCTTCTTCGCGCCCGCGATCGATATCCTGACCTTCCCCGCCTGGGACAGCCTGCCCTACGACCGCGCTTCGCCCCATCCCTCGGTCGTCTCGGAGCGCATGGCGACCCTCTCGGCGGTCGCCGACAAGCAGCAGCGCGCCCGCCCGCGGGTGGTGCTGACGACGGCCAACGCGATCATCCAGCGCGTTCCGCCGCGCGAGCAGGTGATGCGTCAGGCACGCTCGATGGCCGCCGGCAACCGCGTCAGCATGGATGAGATCATCCGCTGGCTCGAGGACAACGGCTTCATCCGCAACGCCACCGTCCGCGAGGCCGGCGAGTATGTGGTGCGCGGCGGCATCATCGACCTCTTCGCGCCCGGCGCGGAACCGGTGCGCCTCGATTTCTTCGGCGATACGCTGGAATCGATCCGCACCTTCGACCTCGAGACCCAGCGCACCATCGGCCAACGCACGCGCATCGACCTCGTGCCGACCAGCGAGCTGGCGATCACGCCGGAAACGATCAGCCGCTTCCGCGAGCGCTACGTTGCCGCCTTCGGCGCCCCGGGTCGCGACGATCATCTCTACGCCGCGATCAGCGAGGGACGCCGCCACCCCGGCTTCGAGAACTGGCTCCCGCTCTTCGCCGAGCGCCTAGACACGCTGTTCGACTACCTGCCGGACTCGCCGGTCGCTCTCGACCATCTCGCCGACGAGGCGATCGCCCAGCGCCACGCCGAAATCGTGGATCACTACGAGGCGCGCCGCGACGCGCTTGCCTCCGGCGACTCGGGTTCCCACTACAAGCCGGTGCCGCCGGCGGCGCTCTATCTCGAGCCGGCAGAGTGGACGAAGCGGCTGACCGCTCATCCGTCGGTGCGGCTCTCGCCCTTCCAGATTCCCGACGCTCCCGGCGTCATCCAGATCCACGGCCGCCAGGGCCGGACGTTTGCCGCCGAACGGCAGGCCGAAGGCGCCGGCCTCTACGACGCGGTGATCGCGCATGTCGAGACCGTCCGCGCGACCGACAAGCGGGCGATCATTGCCTGCTGGAGCGAGGGCACCCGCGACCGCCTGGTTCAGCTCCTCGACGACCACGGCCTCAAGAATTCGCAACTCGTCGCCGACTGGCCCGCCGCCGAGACTCTTCCGGCCGCCACGGCGGCAGTCGCGGTCCTCGCCGTCGAGGCCGGCTTCGAAACGCCGGATTTCGCGGTCATCGGCGAGCAGGACATCCTCGGCGACCGCCTCGTGCGCGCGCGGCGCCGCTCGCGCCGTGCCGCGGACTTCCTCTCCGAAGTCACCAGCCTGGCCGCCGGCGACCTCGTCGTGCACGTCGACCACGGCATCGGCCGCTTCGTCGGCCTGACCACGATCACCGCCGCCGGCGCGCCGCACGATTGCCTCGAGCTGATCTACGCCGGCGGCGACCGCCTCTATCTGCCGGTCGAGAACATCGAGCTCCTCTCGCGCTACGGCTCGGACCAGACCGAAGCCGCGCTCGACAAGCTCGGCGGCTCGGGCTGGCAGTCGCGCAAGGCGCGCATGAAGCGCCGCATCCTCGAGATGGCCGGCCAGCTCATCGAGATCGCCGCCGCCCGCGCGGTTCGCCAGGGCGAGGTGCTGACCCCACCCGAAGGGCTCTACGACGAGTTCGCGGCGCGCTTCCCGTACGAGGAAACCGAGGACCAGGCCGCCGCAATCGACGCGGTCTTCGAAGACCTCGGCTCGGGCCGTCCGATGGATCGCCTGATCTGCGGCGACGTTGGCTTCGGCAAGACCGAAGTGGCGCTCCGCGCCGCCTTCGTCGCCGCGCTGAACGGCAAGCAGGTCGCGGTGGTCGTCCCCACGACGCTTCTCGCCCGCCAGCACAACCGCACCTTCACGACGCGCTTCGCCGGCTTCCCGGTTCGGGTCGCGCAGCTCTCGCGCCTGGTCGGTGCGAAGGAAGCTGCGGAAACCCGGAAGGCGCTCGCCGAGGGCAAGGTCGACATCGTCGTCGGCACCCACGCGCTTCTCGGCAAGGGTATCGTTTTCCGCGACCTCGGCCTCCTCATCATCGACGAGGAGCAGCACTTCGGCGTCAAGCACAAGGAGCGCCTCAAGGAGCTCCGCGCCGACGTCCACGTCTTGACGATGACCGCGACCCCGATCCCGCGCACGCTGCAGCTTGCGCTGACTGGCGTCCGTGAGATGTCGCTGATCACCACCCCGCCCGTCGACCGCCTCGCCGTGCGCACCTTCGTCTCGCCCTTCGATGCGCTGGTGGTGCGCGAGGCGCTCCTCCGCGAGCGCTATCGCGGCGGCCAGGCCTTCTTCGTCTGCCCGCGGATCGGCGATCTGCCGGAGGCGCGCGAATTCCTCGAGCGCGAGGTGCCCGAGGTCAAGGTGGCTGTCGCCCACGGCCAGCTCGCCGCCGGCGAGCTCGACGACATCATGAACGCCTTCTACGAGGGCGCTTACGATGTCCTCCTCTCGACCACCATCGTTGAGTCCGGCCTCGACGTGCCGAGCGCCAACACCCTCATCGTGCAGCGCTCCGATATGTTCGGCCTCGCCCAGCTCTACCAGCTCCGCGGCCGCGTCGGCCGGTCGAAGACGCGCGCCTACGCCCTGCTCACCACGCCGCCCGACCGGCTGCTCACACCCGATGCCGAGCGCCGCCTTAAGGTCTTGCAATCATTGGATTCCTTGGGCGCCGGCTTCCAGCTCGCCAGCCATGATCTCGACATTCGCGGCGCCGGCAATCTCCTCGGCGAGGAGCAGTCGGGGCACATCAAGGAGGTCGGCTACGAACTCTACCAGCAGATGCTGGAAGAGGCGATCGCGGGCCTCAAGGACGGCGGCGGAGAGGTCGCCGGCGACACCTGGTCGCCGCAGATCACGCTCGGCATGCCGGTGATGATCCCGGAAGCCTACGTGCCCGATCTCCAGCTCCGCATGAGCCTCTACCGCCGCCTCGCCGAGCTGACCAGCGTGGAGGAGATCGACGGCTTCGCCGCCGAGTTGATCGATCGCTTCGGGAAGCTGCCCGACGAGGTCGAGTCGCTGCTCAAGATCGTGCTCATCAAGGCGCTGTGCCGGCGCGCCAATGTCGAGAAGGTCGACGCCGGCCCGAAGGGCGTGGTCATCTCCTTCCGCGACAACAAGTTCGCCAATGCCGGCGGTCTGGTGCGCTGGGTCGGCGAGCAGGGTTCGCTCGCCAGGGTCCGTCCCGACCAGAAAATCGTGGTGATCCGCGACTGGGAGAAGCCCGAGCAGCGCCTCAAGGGCGTGGCCGTGATCATGACCCAGTTCGCACGCCTCGCCGAAGCCGGGCAGAAAGCCGCCGCCTAGAGCACGATGAATTGAGACGAGGTCGCTCCCTCAGCTTAACCTCCCCCTTGCGGGGAGGTCGAAATCGCGCAGCGATTTCGGGAGGGGGTAAGCCGGAAGGGGCGTCCGGGAAACGAAAGACGCGGGCTTCGCCCGCT